>CAYODK010000153.1:0-14074 GCA_964402695.1 uncultured Verrucomicrobiota bacterium | reverse complement strand
GAGGGGAAAGACGGTCCTGAAACAGACGGTGTCGGCATGCGATGTCCCTGCGCGTACCCCCGCGGGGCTCCGCCCGCGGATCCCGCCGCGCTCACGTCTCGGGCGGCGCGGTGGCGAACGAGACGTTCCAGATGTCCACCTGCCGGCACAGGTCCAGCACGCGCATCACGTGCTCGTAGGCCGTCGCCTTGTCGGCGCGCAGAACGACCGGCTGGCCGGGGAACATCGAGGTGAGCCGCTGCAGCATCGCGGAGAGCCGCGCGTCGTCGAGGCGCTGGCCGTTGACCACGACCGCGCCGTCCTTCGTCACGTTCAGGGTCACCTCGCCCGGCAGGCGCCGAGGCGTCTGGCCGCTCTTGGCGGTGGGCAGCGTGATCGGCACGTCCGTCTCCCACTGGGCGAAGAGCTGGCTCGTCATGAAGAAGCACAGCAGCAGGAAGACGACGTCGATCATCGGCGCCAGCTGGAACCCGACGGGCTCCGCCCGGAGCTTCGACCGGAAGTTCATCGCGCGGTCCTCGATCCGAGCAGCACGCCGAGCAGGTCGGCGGCCGCGGTCTCCAGCTGGGCCGTCAGCTTCGCGACGCGGCCGCGGAAGAAGGCGTAGAAGGCCATCGCCGGGATGCCGACGATCAGGCCGGCCGCGGTCGTGATCAGGGCCTGCGCGACGCCCGAGGCCAGCGTCATCGGCCGCGCGCGCGCCAGGTCCAGCGCCACCGCGTTGAAGGCCTGCAGCATGCCGACCACCGTGCCGAGGAGCCCGACCATCGGCGCGATGACGGCGATGTCGAGGAGGTACTGCGTCTGGTTCTGCAGCAGGGCCGCCTGCCGGCTCCCCTCGCCCTCCATGACCTCCTTGAGAAGCGTCGCGTCACCCTGCTCGTTCCGTTGCAGCCAGGTCAGCCCGGTCTCCCCCACGGCGGCCAGGGAGGACCGGCTGCGGCGGCAGGCGAGACGGGCCTCCTCGCGGCGCCCGTTGCCGAGCATCTCGCGGAGGTCGTGGAGCAGGTCCGCCGGGGCCACCGCGTCCATGCGCAGCACGAACAGCAGGTACAGGATGAACGCCAGGGCCGCGATGGACAGGGCGCCGAGGACGTACATCAGGACGCCGCCCGCCTTGACGATCTCCTGGATGGTCATCATCTGCGCATGGACCGCGGGCGCCGCCGCGGCGGCGTCCGCCGCCGCCTGCGCCAGCGCGCACACCGGCGTCACCAGCCCCACCGCAACCAGCCCGCCCAGCCGGCGGAACGGATTCTTCATGACACGCTCCTCCGCCGGGCCCGACCGCCCGGCATGGGTGCTGAATCTAATGCAAAGTCGGCCCGCGGCCAAGCACAACCCGCCGGCATGGAGGACGCCCTCCGACGGCGCCGTTCGGAAGGCCCTCGAAACAGCGTCCATTCCCGGGCGCCTCCGCTTGGCCGGGGATCGGGGGGACCCGCGGCCGGGTTGACGCGGCGGAGGCCGCTGCATACTGTACGCGGCATGAATTGCATGTCGTGGAGACCCCTGGTCGCGGCCGTCGCGGCGCTGGCCTCGGCCGGCTGCTACCGCGAGGTCATCCGGACCTTCGACATCCGGGTTCCTCAGATGAAGACACCCCCGGCGGCGGAGGTCGTGGAACGGACGATCCGGTCGTTCGACACGAACATCGTCGTCGCCGTGAAGACCGACACCGCCCGGCAGGTCGTGACCGTCACCTACAACAGCGAGCGCGCGGCCCGTCGGAACTTCGAACAGGCCCTCGTCCTCGCCGGTTTCGATGCGAACGACCTGACCGCCGACCCCGCCCGCAAGGCCCAACTGCCGCCCGAGATGCGGTAACGAGGATCCCCCCATGACCTGGACGATCTCCGGCACGTCCCCGTGGCGGACGCAGGCCGACGCTCTTCTTGTCCCCGTCGTTCGCGTGAACGGAAAGGAGCGCGCCGCAGAAGCGCCGGAGGACCCGGCCGCGGCCCGGCTCGTCGCCGCGACCCTGGCGCGGCACGACCTCTCGGACGAATCCACCGGACCGGTCTGCGTGCCCACGTGGGACCGCCTGCCGGCCGCGCACCTGATCTTCGCGCGCATCGACGGCGCCGGGGGCGCGCCCGCGTTCCTGTTCGAGCGGGCCGTCGCCGCGGCCGCCCGCCTGGGCCGCCGCCAGAAACTGCGATCGCTGGCCGTCGGCGTCCCGGACGCCTTCGAGGGCGGCACGGCCGGGGCGGTCCGCAGGATCGTCCGCGGCGCCGCGACCGGCGCCGAACGCTTCGACGTCTTCACGACCGCCCCCGCCGGCGGCGCCGCCCCGTCCGTCACGATCGCCGGTGCGCGGCCGACCACGGCCCTGCGGCGCGCCGCCGCAAGCGCCGCAAAGGAGGCGGAGATCCTCGGCGACGTCCGCCGCCTCGCCAATCTTCCGGGCCGCGATGCGACGCCCGAACTCATCGCCCGCGAGTGCCGCCGGATGGCCCGGCGCCATGGCTTCGTGTGCCGCGTCCACGACCGCGCCGCGCTGGAGCGGATGGGCTGCCGCGCGCTGCTGGCGGTCGGCCAGGGCAGCCGCAACGAGCCGCGGATGATGGTGCTCACCTGGCGCGGCGCCGGGCGCGCGAAGCCGGTCGCCCTCGTCGGCAAGACCATCACGTTCGATTCGGGCGGAATCTCGCTCAAGCCCGGCAAGGGCATGGAGTGGATGCGCTACGACAAGAGCGGCGGCATGGCCGTGCTTGCGGCCGTCGCCACCGCGGCGGCCCTGCGCCTGCCCGTCAACGTCACCGGCATCCTCGCCGCCGCCGAGAACCTCCCGGGCGGCGCCGCGACGCGGCCGGGCGACATCGTCCGCGCGCGCAACGGAACCACCATCGAGATCCTCAACACCGACGCCGAGGGCCGCCTCGTCCTGGCCGACGCCCTCTCCGTCGCCGCCGATCTCAGGCCCGCGGCCGTCGTCGACCTCGCCACGCTGACCGGCGCCGTCATCATCGCGCTCGGGCATCATGTGTCCGCCCTGCTCGGCAGCGACGACGCCCTCGGCTCACGCCTCCGCGAGGCGGGCGAGGCCTCCGGCGAGCGGCTCTGGCCGCTCCCGATGTGGCCCGAGTACGAACGGCAGCTCCGCGGCGACTTCGCCGACCTGCGCAACATCGGCGACGGCAGCGCCGGCACCATCATCGGCGGCACGTTCCTGAAGCGGTTCGTCCCCGGCGGCATCCCGTGGGCCCACATCGACATCGCCGGCACCGCGTGGGACGAGAAGCCGTCCGCCCACCGCGGCGCGGGCGCCACGCTCGTCGGCGCACGCCTCCTCGTCGAGTGGCTCGGACGGGGCGCGCCCGTGGCCTAGTGTCGAACGCGAGGCGGCAAGACAACCCCGTGGGACCGCTGTAGCCCCGACCGGCCTGTCCTGCACAGCGCGCAGCGCGAAGCGGGATGGTCGCGGCCATGCGTTCCAGGCGCAAGGTCTGCCGCGACCATCGGTCGCGGCTACAGAAGAGCGGGGTGTTCCATGCGCCCGAATCCGGAGGGCGGGAAGCAATGCTCTTTTCAATCCCGTCAATCCTGCTATCCTGCCGGCCGGGCCGTTTCACGCAACCGCAGGAGACCGCGACGATGACAGTCCAGGCGCACACGACGATCGAGCTTCCCGGAATTCCGAAACTGAAGAGCGGCAAGGTGCGGGAGGTGTACGACCTCGGCGAGATGTGCCTGTTCATCGCCTCGGACCGCATCTCCGCCTTCGACTGCATCCTGCCCAACGGCATCCCGAACAAGGGCCAGGTGCTGAACCTGATGAGCGCCTTCTGGTTCGACCGTCTCGGCGCCATCGTTCCGAACCATCGCATCTCGACGCGCATCGAGGACCTTCCGCCCGCGATGCAGGCCCATCGCGACCTGCTCCGCGGACGCGCGATGCTCGTCCGCAAGGCGCGCATCCTGCCCGTCGAGTGCATCGTCCGCGGCTACCTGATCGGCTCGGGCTGGAAGGACTACCAGGCCTCCGGCACCATCGGCGGCATGCCGCTGCGCGCCGGCTACCGCCTCGCCGACAAGCTCGACGAGCCCGTCTTCACGCCCTCGACCAAGGCCGAGGTCGGCCACGACGAGAACATCACCTTCGACACCGCCGCCGCCCTCCTGGGCGCCGACCTCGCCCGCCAGGTCCGCGACGCGAGCCTCGCCCTCTACAAGGAGGCCGCCGCCTACGCGCTCGCCCGCGGGATCATCATCGCCGACACGAAGTTCGAGTTCGGCACGATCGACGGGAAGCTCCACCTCGTCGACGAGGCCCTCACGCCCGACAGCTCCCGCTTCTGGCCCGCCGCCGAGTACCAGCCCGGCCGAAACCCGCCGTCGTACGACAAGCAGTTCGTCCGCGACTACCTCGAGTCCCTCGACTGGGACAAGAAGCCCCCCGCCCCGCCGCTGCCGGCGGAGGTCGTGGAAAAGACCCGGGCGAAGTACCTCGAGGCGTTCCAGAAACTGACCGGCCGCACGCTCGAGGCGACGCTCGCCGGCTGACGCGGCCGCCGGGGGCATCGCGTGCAGGCGTTCGTCGACCAGTTCCTCGATTTCCTCGCTCTGGAACGGGGCCTGAGCCCCAACACGCGCGCCGCCTACGGAACGGATCTGCGCGAGTTCGTGCGGTTCCTCTACGGGCAGAAGGTCGGCTCGTTCGGCGAGGTCACGCGGCGCCACATCGTGAACTTCCTGATGGAGGCGCGCGAGGCCGGACTGCGGACCACCACGCTCGCCCGGCGCCTGGCCGCGATCAAGGTCTTCCTCCGCTACCTCCAGCAGGAGGGCATGCTGCTCAAGGACGTCGCGGAGACGATGGACTCCCCGCGGCTGTGGAACCTGCTGCCCGACACGCTGACGACCAGGGAGATCGAACGCCTCCTCGGCTCGCCGGACCTCGAGAAGCCCCTCGGCCTGCGCGACCGCGCCATCCTCGAGGTTCTGTACGGCAGCGGGCTGCGCGTCTCGGAACTGGCGGGGCTCACGCTCGACCAGATCCACGTCGACGAGCGCTACCTCCGCTGCGTCGGCAAGGGCCGGAAGGAACGCATCGTTCCGTTCGGCGACTCCGCGAAACTGTGGCTCCAGCGTTACCTCTCCGAGGAACGCCCGCGTCTGGCGCGGAAATCACAATCCCCGGCGGTCTTCCTCTCCCGCCGCGGCGGCCCGCTCGACCGCCGGACCCTGTGGCGCTCGGTCCGCGCCTACGCCCTGCGCGCGGGACTCGCCAAGAACGTCCACCCGCACACGCTCCGCCATACCTTCGCGACACACCTGCTGGCCAACAACGCTCCGCTGCGCGTCATCCAGGAGATGCTCGGCCACGCCGACATCGGCACCACGCAGGTCTACACCCACGTCGACTCGTCCCGCCTGAAATCCATCCACGAGAAGTTCCACCCGCGGGCGTGAAGGGAAGCGAAGAGCGGGGAGCGGAGGTCGGAGGTCAGAGGTCGGAGACCCAACTGCGCCGAGATCCGAGGACCGAAGTCCGAGGTCCGAAGGCGGAGGTCGGAGGTCCTCCCTGAAACCTGACACCTGAAACCTCCGCCGCCCGCGGAAGCGGCGCCCCCGCCCCCCTTTCAGGTTTCCGGTTTCATCCCTCCGCCTTCCCTACGCGCCCCACGGCGCGCGGTAGGCGCGGGTACGGAGGCGGTTGGCGGCCTCGTCGCCCGGGAACTCCTCCTTCACCGGATCCCACCGGAGCTTCCGACCGAGCAGCATCGAGAGGTGGCCGAGGTGGCAGACGGAGCTGACACGGTGGCCGATCTCCGCCGGGAAGTAGGGCTCGCGCCGCGACTTCACGCAATCGAGGAAGTTGCGGTGCTCGCCGGCCGGGCAGGTGAACAGGTGCGTCTCGCCCGGTCCGATCACCTCGTTCAGGACCGACGCCGGCTCGGCCTGCAGCGGACCGCGCCAGCCGCGGTTGCCGACCCATCCCCTGTCGCCTTCGAACCGGATGTAGGGCACGTCGTTCTCGGCGATCATGCGGACGCCGTTGGCGTAACGATACTCGACGCGGAACTCGCGCGCCGTGTTGAAGAGGCCCTTGGAAAGGAACGTGCCGCGCCCCTCGATCTCGACCGGGCCGCTGCGCTCGACATCGAGCCCCCACTGCGCCGTGTCGAAGAGATGCGTGCCCCAGTCGGCAATCATCCCGATCGATGTGTTGAGGATCCACCGGAAGGTGTAGTGGACCCGGTCCCGCGTGTACGGCGCCCACGGCGAGGGACCCAGCCACATCTCGTAGTCCAGCTCCGGCGGCACCGGCTGCGGCGTCGGATCGCCGTCGCCGTCCGGCCCCGTGGGCAGCCCGACGCGGACCGTGTGCACGCGCCCGATGCGCCCGTTGCGGACCAGTTCGGCCATGCGGTGGTACACCGCCACACCACGGTCCTCGGTGGAGGTCTGGAACACCGCGCCGCAGCGGCGGACCAGGTCCGCCTGCAACCGGCCCTCGGCCAGCGTCATCGTCGGCTTCTCGCAGCAGACGTCCTTGCCTGCGCGCAACGCCGCCATCGCGATCGGCACGTGCCAGTGGTCCGGCGTCGAGATCATCACGGCGTCGATGTCGCGGCGGGCGAGGATCTCGCGGAAGTCCTTCGTCGCGGCGCAGCCGGCGTCGCCATACTTGTCATTCACCAGCTTCCGCGCGTTCTCGAGGTGGGTGGAGTCGACGTCGCAGACCGCAACCACCTGCGCGTCCGGCTGCCCGAGGAAGCCCTTCAGGTTGACGCCGGTGCCGTGGCTGCCGACGCCGATCATCCCCATCGTGATCCGGCGCGATGGAGCCCCGTCACCGAGCACGATCGCCGGAACGATCGCCGGGAACCCCAGCCCCGCCGCCGTCCCGCCCGACCGCTTCAGGAACTCCCGTCTGGTCGTCTTCATGGCGTCCTCCGCAAGCGGCCGCGACCGTACCGCATCGACGTGAAACTTGAAACTTGGAACTTGAAACTCCTCCTGCCATCCTACGGCGCATGTTCGGACGCAGCCCGTACCGCGACCTGGAGAGGAAGCTCGGCTACCGTTTCCACGACCGATCCCACCTGGAATCCGCCCTCACGCACCGCTCGTTCCGGCACGAGACGCCCGGGATCGAGACGGACAACCAGCGGCTGGAGTTCCTCGGCGACGCCGTCCTCGGCCTCGTGACAGCCGCCTGGCTCTTCGGGCAGTGTCCCGACCTCGACGAGGGTGAACTCACGAAGCGACGGGCCGCGATCACCAGCTCCCCCGCCCTCGCCGCCGCCGGGCGCGCCCTCGGGCTCGGCGAGCACCTGCGGCTGGGACGCGGCGAGCAGAAGTGCGGCGGCAAGCACCGCGACCGGATGCTCGAGGACGCCGTCGAGGCCCTGCTGGGCGCGGTCTACCTCGACGGCGGCCTGAAGGCCGTCGAAAAGGTCTTCGCCGCGTTCATGCGGCCCCGCCTGCTCTCCGCGCAGTGCCATCCCACGGGCGAGAACCCGAAGGGCGACCTGCTCGAATGGTGCCAGCGCCACAAGCTCGGAGCCCCCGATTACGTCATCGCCGCCGAGGAGGGCCCTCTGCACGACCGCGAGTTCCGCATCGAGGTGCGCGTCGGCAGGGAGCCCCGCGGCCACGGCTGCGGCCGCAACAAGAAGGCCGCCGAGCACGCCGCCGCGCTGGACGCGCTCCGCACGCTCCGAACCGCGAAATGCGCCGCCCCCGCCGCGAACTGAGCCGGCGACGTCCGCAGGTTCACAGGTTCCGAGGTCGGCAGGTTCCGGCCTTTCAGGTCTCAGGTTTCATCCTTCCGCCCTCATCGGAAGACGACCACCAGCGGCTGGGTGGGATCCTGCATGCGCACGCCGGACGGCGCCCGCCGGTGGAGCGCCACCGCGTCGGCCATCGTACGGAGGCCGAGCAGCGCCCACTGGTCCGGCCCCTTCATCGCCGCCGCGTCGAGCGAGAGAAGCGTCGCGGTGGCGCCGTCGCGGTGCGCCGCGTTGGAGCGGAGCACCTCGCCGTCGACGCGAAGCAGCGCCGACATGCGGAAGCCCTCGAAGAGCGTCGCCATCGTTGCGTCGAGGAGGATCGACGAACGGGCGGCCGCCGCGGCGCCGGCCCGGGCCCCCGCGCCCAACGGGATCATCTTCAGGACCGGCGTGGCGCCGGGTACGAAGTCGAACGCAACCCCGCCCCCGTTGCCGGCCCCGCCGCCCGGAGCCGGAACGGTCCACCGGACGCTGCGGACGTCGGGAAAGGCGTAGCGCGCGGCAAAGCCGTGCCGTCCCTTCGCCACAACGCGCTCCGCGGACACCAGCCTCACCTGCGGCCCGAGTTGACGCGCGAACGTCTCGAGCGTGCTGCGATCGACCAGCGTCGATGCGTCGGTCGGCGTGAAGAGCTTCAGGAGATCCGTCCCGCCGGCGCCCATGGCCGTCAGCAGAACGCTGGTCGCCCGGATTCGCGCGGAGGCATCCGCCGGCGCCACGGCACGCAGATCGATCGTCCCGCTGCCGTTCCTCGCCACCCGCACCACCGCCGTCCCGTCGACGCACCCCCCCGCCGCGAACAACAGCGGCGCCACGGCCACCGCCGTCAACCGCCGCAGAATTTCCAAGGTTCGGACGTTCACGGGTTCAGAGGTTCCAAGGTTCGGAGGTTCGCAGGTTCCGGGCGGACCGCGCCTGCAGGGAGAATGCGGGTTCCGCGTTCGCCGTCGACGCCGTTCTCCGCCCCTGCCCGCAACACCTCTGCATTCCGCCCTCCGTCCCCCGACGCCCATCGGGGACACCAGCCCGCACCCTGCCCCGCCGCCCGGGGCGAGTCAACCGGCATCCGGACGGAGGAAGGCACGAACATCGAACGCCGAAGTCCTAACTCAACAGCCAACAACCAACACCCAACCTCCAACATCCAACCCTGCGTCCCCCGGTGACAACCGAATGGGGACAACCGAATGAGGAGGCACGAGGGGCGGAGCCGGAACCGGAAGAACCACGGATTCCACCGATCTCACGGGTGGCCCGCAGCGATGACCGACTGCGGTGGCCGGCTGTTGTCCGAACTTCGATGTTGGGTGTTCGGTGTTCGATGTTCGGCGTTCCTGATGGGGCGAACTACCGCGAGCCCGATTGACTTGAAGGCGCGGATCGCGTACGCCGGTGGCCATCAAGCGCGATCGGCACGCGGGGAGAAGGAGCGACATGAGACGCCGGGACTTCCTGAGGACGACCGTGGGCGCGGCGGCGACGCTGTCGGCTGCAACGCATCTTCGCGCGCAGGGCGCGAACGACGCCATCCGGGTGGCCTTCATCGGCATGGGGTCGAAGGTCAAGATCGGCGGCATGGGCCGCAACGACATGAAGGCCTGCCGCGCCGTGCCCGGCGTCCGCATCGCGGCGCTCTGCGACGTCGACTCCGCCAATCTTGCGTTCGCGGTCCAGGACTGCGACACGCACAACGAGAAGCCGGAGACCTTCCGCGACTACAGGAAGCTGCTTGAGCGAAAGGACATCGACGCCGTCTGGGTCACGACGCCGAACCACTGGCACGCGCTGGTCAGCATCCACGCCGCGCAGGCGGGCAAGCACGTGTTCGTCCAGAAGCCGGTCTGCCACAACCTGGTTGAAGGCCGGAGGATGATCGAGGCGGCCCGGAAGTACGGCCGGGTGATGTACTCGTCGACGCTGACCCGCTCGATGGCGGGATTCCGCGAGGCCGCCCGCTTCGCGCTGGAGGGGAACCTCGGGAAGCCGCTCTTCATCCATGCGGTGCGCTACGGCGCCCGGACGAGCATCGGCAAGGTCTCCGCGCCGACCGCGATCCCCGCGACGCTCGACCACGACCTCTGGTGCGGACCGGCCCCGGTGAAGCCGGTCATGCGGCAGAACCTGCACTACGACTGGCACTGGGACTGGGACTACGGCAACGGGGAACTCGGCAACTGGGGCATCCACCTGCTGGACGGCGCCCGCGAGATCGCCGGCAAGGGCATGCCGCGAAGCGTGCTGAGCGTGGGCGGGCGCTTCGGCTACGACGACGACGGACAGACGCCGAACACGCAGATCACGTTCTTCGACTACGAGCCGCTGCCGATCGTCTACGAGATGCGCGCGCTGCCGCGGGACCGCAGCCTCTGGAAGGACGGCGCCTGGGGCCAGCAGGATATGGACTCGTTCCACGGCCAGTCCTACACGACGGCCGTGCGATGCGAAGGCGGCTGCACGGTGGGCAACAAGGCCTACGATCAGGCCGGGAAGCTGGTCAAGGAGTTCGCGCCGTCCCTGAAGTCGGCCCGGACCGCGTTCTTCGATGCCGTGCGGGGCGGGGAGGCGATGCCGTACTACGACATCGCCGAGGCCCACGTCTCGACGGGCCTGGTGCACCTGGGCAACATCTCGCACCGGCTCGGCAAGGAGGTCGCGCCGGAGCAGATCCGCGAGCGGGTCGCCTTCAACGCCGACTTCCTGCGGACCTGGGAGAGGATGAGCGCCCACCTCGAGGCGAACGGCATCGACGTCCGCAAGACGCCGCCGACACTCGGGCCGTTCCTGCAGTTCGATCCGGCGGCCGAGCGGTTCACCGGCGCGTTCGCCGACGAGGCCAACCGGTATCTCAAGCGGGACTACCGCAAGGGATTTGAAGTTCCCGACCGCGTATGACACCCCCGGGAGGACGACCATGACACGACGAGAGTTCCTGACGCGAAGCGCGGCCATGACCGCCGCGATGGCGACGCCCGCGTCGTTCGCGGCCGGGGCCGCGAAGGGCCCGAGGCTGGGGCTGACGACCTACATGATCGGCAGCAAGTGGACGATCCCCGAACTGATCGAGTTTCTTCCGAGATTCGGCATCTTCGGGACCGAACTCCGGACCGACTCGAAGTTCGCGCACGGCATCGAACTCACGAGCGCCAAGGCGGCGCGGACCGAGGCGGCCCGGCGCTTCGCCGACAGCCCGGTCCGGCTCGTCGGCGTCGCCTGCGGCGAGCGCTACGATTCGCCGGATGCCGCCACGCTCGGCCAGGCCGTCGAACGGACGAAGGAGTTGCTGCAGTTCTGCGCCGACCTCGGGGCGCCTGGCCTCCGCGTCTTCCCGAACGATTTTCACAAGGACGTGCCCCAGGAGAAGACGCTCGATCAGATCGCAGGAGCCCTCCGGCAACTGACGCCCGTGGCGGCGTCGCTCGGCGTGGAGCTGCGGCTCGAAGCGCACGGCAGCGTCGGCCTGCTGCCCCATCTGGCGACCATCGCCAAGGCCGTCGGCGAGCCGGGGATCCGCGTCATCCTCAACAGCGACTTCCGGGACACGCAGGGCGAGGGACTCGCGGCCAACCTGGAGAAGGTCCGCCCCCACCTCGCCGGAACGGTCCACATGCACGATCTCACGGCGCCGAACTACACCGAAGCGAAGTTCTACGAGACCCAGCTCGCCTTCCTGAAGCGCGTCGGCTGGAGCGGATTCTGCCTGCTGGAGATCGGCGACAAGCCCGACAACGAGGCGCGGTTCAAGGAAATCGAGCGGCAGAAGAATCGCTGGGACGAACTCGTCGCGGGAATTTGAGAGCGGATGTTGACTCCGCCCGTGGGGCAGACACTCTTGTCTGCCCCTCACCCTCCCCCTGTCGCACACCTTGTCGCCGGGGGCCTGGCGCGGAACGGACGATTACGATCACGATCACGATTACGAAGCGGAGCGTTCCGCCGCGCGACTCCTCATTCCCCTCCTACTCGTAATCGTGCTCGTAATCACAATCTCCGCCGCCCCGAACGGAGGATGACAACCGAATGGGGACAACCGAATGAGGCGGAACGAGGGCGGGGCGGGAGCCGATCAACCCACGGATTTCACGGATCGCAAGGATCTCGTCGCCATCGTGGTCGCGGCGCCCCCGCCGCGCCGGGCGGAAGATGGCGGACGAACATGGAACGCCGAACATCGAGCATCCAACACTGATGTCCGGCTTCTTTCAGGTTTCAGGTTTCCGCCCTCATCCCTTCCCCCCCGCGCCCGGAGACTTCGCCGCCGGCTTGACGTGGTATAACCGTGGTCATACTGTTGTCGCATGAAGACGGCCATCTCGATTCCCGACCCGGTGTTCCTCGAGGCCGAGGCGTACGCCCGGCGGCACCGCCTCAGCCGGAGCGCCCTCTATGCCGAGGCGGTGAGGACATATGTTGAGGACCGAAAGCCGCAGGAGATCACGCGGCAGCTCGACGAGGTGTACTCGAAGGAGCCCGGCGATCTGGACGCCGTGCTCGGGAGAATGCAGGCCGTGTCGCTTCCCAAGGAGGACTGGGGATGAACCGCGGCGAGATCTGGTGGGCGTCGCTCCCCGACCCGGTCGGGGCCGGGCCCGGCTGCCGGCGGCCGGTCCTGGTCATCCAGGCGAATGCATTCAACGAGAGCCGCATCGGCACGACCGTTGTGGCGGCCGTCACGTCGAACCTCGCGCTCGCCTCCGCACCGGGCAACGTGAGGCTGAGACCCCGGGTGTCGGGCCTGGCCAGGGAATCCGTCGTCAACGTCTCGCAAATCCTGACGGTCGACAAGCGCCTGCTGACGGAACGGGTGAAGCGGCTCGACGAATCGCTCCTGGCCGACGTCGATGCGGGCCTCCGGATGTCGCTGGCGCTCTGAGGGCATGATACAGCGATTCGGCTCAACATGACGAAGACGCTGAAGACAGGGCTGCAGTTCATGGGCACCTCGGCAGGAGTGCTCGTGATTGCAGTTGCCTGCTGGCTTCCGATCAAGGAGAAGATCAAGCATGGAACCGCCAGCGATCTCGACGCGTCTCTACTCCATGCATCCGTCCTGTTCGGTTTCGTCGCACTGGCCACTGGCTTGGTTGCTTCGATCTACCTCATCAGCGCCGGAATCGAGGGGATTGGATCCTTGATCTCGCGACGCAAGCCGGGCTCATAGATCCAGATCTTACGATCCTACGCCTCCTCGTTCTTGTCGGGCGGGCTCTCTGGCAGACGATCGAGTCGGTGCTGTACGCCGAGACCGATCAGTAGCAGCACAGTCATTGAAGCCACGAAGCATGTTGCCATGGAGGAGCGCCCCGCATCGACGATGCGCAGAATCAACGCCAGCACGCCAGTCGCGCCCATGCTTCCTGCAACGAGCATCACCAAGCGTGTTCGATACCATGTCCGACCGATCGCTTGGCGGAGAGTAAGCAGAACTCCGTAGGCACCGACCAGCGCCATAGCGATCCCGGCCCCGATCGCCTGCGGGCCCTCAATACTGCCAAAAGTCGAGCGTCCCACCCGTCCTCTCGCTGCCTCGAAGCAACCGAGGACACACATCGCCAGACCCAGAAGAAGGACACCTCTCCCGGTGCGTGCCATCCTGCCTCCTGATTCGTTCCCCAGCCATCGTAACCATCAGTCCGAGAGCGTCCCCTCCGCCCGCCCCGGCGGCGCCAAACCTCGCCCCCGTGCTGCTCATGATCAGTGCAGCCAAGTCACTCCTGCCGCGTACCAACCCTCGCCTCTTTCTGTTCCCGCCCCTGCACTCCCCACTCCCGCCTCTCTACTCCCCTCCGCCGCTCCCCGCGGCCCGCAGCAGCTCGGGCAGCGTGACGGCGCCTTCGTAGAGGGCGCGGCCGGCGATGGCACCCCAGAGGTTGGAGCGGGCGAGGCGGCGGAGGGTGGTGACGTCGGCGGCGGAGGTGACGCCGCCGGAGGCGATGACGTTGCAGGCGACGGCGGCGCAGGCCTCGTCCATGGCGGCGGCGTTGACGCCCTGGAGCATGCCGTCGCGGCTGATGTCGGTGACGATGAGCGTGCGGACCCCGGCCTCCTCCATGCGGCGGGCGAGGTCGGCCGTGCGCAGGTCGCCACCCTCGGTCCAGCCGCGGACCTGGACGATGCCGTCCTTCGCATCGATGCCCACCGCGAGCCGGTCGCCGAGCCAGGCGGCGAGGCGGCGGGCCTCGCCGGGGTCGGCGCAGACGCGGGTGCCGAGGATGACGCGCGCGACGCCGGCATCGAGCGTGGCCTGGATATCGGCATCGGTGCGCAGGCCGCCCCCGACCTCGACCGGAATCCCGGCGGCCTTCGCGATCTCGCCGATCAGCGCGGTATGGACG
>CAYODK010000152.1:0-14092 GCA_964402695.1 uncultured Verrucomicrobiota bacterium | reverse complement strand
CCGTGGGCATCGCTCCGGAAGTGGGGAAACTCCAAACTCCAAGGAAGTTGGAAGTCCAAAGGAGACAAGGAAGGAAGCCGGAAGGTCATCGGGTGCGGATCGGGGGGCATCCCGAACGGTGCCCGCCCCGGACGAACCGGTTCCCAACCCCGCAGGCCGCCCGGCCTTCCTCCCTTCTCCGCCTTTCAACTTCTCACTTCCTTGGAGTTTGGAGTTTCTTACTTCCATCGTCCGGAACGATTCACGACCCATGCCCGTCCTTGCCCGGGCTCCCGTCCCATCGTTCCGGCTCAGAAGCCGGCCTTGAGGCCGACCGACTCGAACGCGGTACGGGCCATCTCGGCGGTGATGGGGAAGTAGCCGTCCTTCACCACGTCCGTCTGCCCCTGCCTGCTGAAGATGTAGCGGACGAACTCGCGGCGCAGGGGGTCGAGCTGGGCGCCCGGCCTGGCATTCACGTAGACCAACAGCGGCCGCGCCAGAGGGTACTCGCCGGTATAGGCATTCTGCGGCTCGGCGGCGACGAAGGTCGCACCATCCGCCTCGGCGAGCGGCACCGCGCGGACGTCGGCGGTCTTGTAGCCGATACCGCTGTAGCCGACGCCGCCCTTGTCGGACGCGACGCCCTGGACGACGGCCGAGGAGCCGGGCTGTTCCTTCACGCTGTCCTTGTAGTCCCCCTTGGCGAGCGTGTGCTCCTTGAAGTAGCCGTAGGTGCCCGAGGCAGCATTGCGGCCATAGAGGCTGATCGGCAGGCTCGCCCACTCGCCCGCGAGGCCCAGCTGGCCCCAGTTCGTGATGTCCGCCGCGGCGCCGCGCTTGCGGGTCTTCGAGAAGATCGCGTCGACCTGTGCGAGCGAGAGTCCCTTCACGGGATTGTCCTTGTTCACGTAGACGGCGAGCATGTCGATGCTGGTCGGAAGCCCGACCGGCTTGTAGCCGAACTTCTTCTCGAACTCGTCGATCTCCGCCTGCTTCATCTCGCGGCTCATGGGACCGAAGGTCGCGGTGCCGGCGATCAGGGCGGGCGGCGCGGTCGACGACCCCTTGCCCTCGATCTCGATCTGGACGTTCGGGTACATCTTCTTGAACCCCTCGGCCCAGAGGGTCATCAGGTTGTTGAGCGTGTCGGAACCGACGCTCTTGATGGAGCCGGAAACGCCCTCGACCGGCGTGTAGTCGGGCAGCTTCTCGTCGACCTTCACCTGTGCCATGGCCGGGGTGCCGGCCAGGGCCACGGTCACGGCGCCGATCGCCGTCCAGCGGCTGAAACGTGTCTTCATTGCGAGTTCTCCCATGGGAACGGTGTCCACCCGCAGCCGCCGGGCCTCCCGGCCCGATCGAACGACCACGGACGGGTATACGATCCCACGAGGCGGTTGCCGACCCGTCAGGGAGGCATTAGGAAACCGTTAGCGGGACCGCGCCGGCCGCGTCCCGAAAGCAGGACGGCGCCCCGGGAACCCGGGGCGCCGTCGCAAGGACCTCGTGGCCGCGCTACTGGGCGATGCCGTAGATGTCCCCGGTCTGGCCGCCGGCCTCGACCCACGTGCCGTGGATCTCACGGTTATTCAGCGAAATGCTGGCCGCGGTGGTATCCGTGGCCGCCACGGCCACCACGGTGCCGACCAGCGTGCCGGTGATGGTCACGTTGACGCCCGAGGCGCTGCGTCCCTCGACCTGGAACGACCCCGTCACGGTATCGCCCGCGGAGGGGAGGCTGGCGGTCGTCGACGGCTCATCCTGCGAGACGCCGCCGCTCGACGTGATGCTCGAAATGGTCCCCGAATAGGTCGCGCCATTGTTGTCGAGCATGGTGATCGAGTTGCCCGTCTGCTGCACGGTCAGGGAATAGATCGGACTGCCGCTGCTTCCGGCGCTCTGCGTGGCGCTGAACTGATAAGTGGCCCGGATGGGCGTCCCGGCATCGAGCGCAGTCGGCGTCAGGTTGATGGACCAGGCCCCCGTGGTGTAGTTGACCGTTCCCGTCCTGCCATTTCCGAAGAGCAGACCGTTGCCGTTGTCATTCAACGCGAAGCCGGCCGCGGATATCGTCAGCGATCCTTCCGTGACCTCGCTGTGGTCCAAGACCCCCGCAAAGAGCGTCGTCGCCCCGTCGCCCGTGGCGATGATCTCACCGTCCGCCTGGTTGCCCGCCTCACCGAAGCCACCCACGAGGTACCCGTTGGTGACCGGACGGTACACGGCGCTGAAGCTCACCCAGTTGTAGCGCTGGGAGATGCTCTCGTCCTGGTCGGTCCCCTCCCACTCGCAGCCGGCCAGCAACGTTCCACCGAGCACGCCCACCGCCACGAACCCCAATCCGCGCCTCAAGAAAGTCCTCATCCTGATCTCTCCCGCTTGTATGCGTTTCCCCTGCGAGTTTCCGCCGCCAGCCTCTCGACATCCGATAACTACTGCGGCCACGTCAGCACCCAACGAACCCGGTAGAAGTAGGTCCCCACTCCGCCATGAACGTGCGTGAAGGTGTACGGACCCGTCCCAAATCCGGACCCGGCCGGGATTTCGATCCGGCTTCCGGCGAGTTCCGCGTACGGAGTGCCGGGTGCCGAAGCGGCCTCGACATAGGCCGTGACCTTGTAGTTCGACAGCGCAATCGCCGGCGGGAAGTTGTACGTCACGTCGGTCGACAGGATACCCGGAACCAGACCGGTCACCTGGAACAGGTAGGTGATCGTCGGAGTCGACCCCGCGCTGGTGGGGCTGGTGCCGACCACCAGTTCGAGGGCGTCGTAGGCCCCATCCCCGTCGGTGTCGAGCCGCCACGGATCGAGGCCCATGGTGATGGCCTCGCCGTCCGGCAGGCCGTCGCCGTTCGTGTCGAAGGTCGCGATGGTCGCGTTCATCGACATCTCGTAGTCCCATCCATCCGGGATGCGGTTCCCATTGGCGTCCTGATCCCGCAGGATCAGTTGCTGGCCGGTCCGGTTCGGCGGCACCCACAGGCCGTACGGGCTGTAGTCGCCGCTGTAGGCGTAGTCCTTCACGAAGCCGGACGGATCGAACCAGTCCTGAACGCCATCGCCATCAAGATCCATGAAGGCCTTGATGAAGTACACGCCGGGCCGCAGGCCGCGGAGGATGAACGGGCCGGGCGCCGTGGTGCGGGTCCGGGCCTCGGGCTTGCCTCCGAACCCGTAGGACTGGTAGGCCTCGACCACCACCCCGGTCGCTGTCGCAAGACCGAAGTAGGCCGAGGTTCCGGCGACGCTGTGCACGGCATCCGGGACATCCTGGACGTTGACGATGAAGCTGCCCCACGAGGAAAATGCGCTGACGCGCCGCGGGTTGAGCGCCTGGACCCTCCAGTAGTAGGCGCCGTTCGGGAGTGACGATCCGCCCGCGAAGAGGGCCAGGTCCGCCATGTCGAGGACGTATCTCCCCGCAACGCTCGGATAGGGCGCCTGGACGACCCGGTCGAGGATCACAGGGCCGCCGGTGGAGGTCTGCCGGATCTCGATCCGGAACTGGCTGATCAGCCCGGAGGCGGACCACGACATGTTGTTGCGCGCGAACTGGACCGCGCCCAGCGGCGCCTCGAGCGATGGCGTTCCGGGCGTCGTGCTCCAGTTCACGATGTAGTCGCTCGCCGCCGGAAGCACGACCTCGTTGACACTGAACCGGTACGTGGGCTGGTCGGACGCACCCGGATCCAGAGCCGCGAGGCCGCGGGCAAAGAAGTCGCCCTCGTGGAGGAAGTCGCGGCCCCTGACGAGCATCGTTGCAATCAACGGATGCCCCGATGTGCTCGTGCGGAACACCTTCACGGTGTAGTTACCGCCCACGATGCCGGCAACCCCTTCCCAGCTCACGCGCGGCAGGCCGGGCAGCGCCGTGTCGGTGAAGCGCATGACGAGACCGCGGACGTCCCCGTAGCCGACGTTCACCGGCTGGCCGTCCAGCGTGCCGGCAGGCTCGCCGGGATCCCACTCCCCGTTGTTGTTGTTGTCGATGAAGCCGAACATCCATGTCGGCCCCTCGCGCATGTAGCCAACCTGCGCGCCGACGTTGACCGCCGCGCTGAACGGGAACACGCCGCCGGCGTGGGCATGCGTGATCGTCGCACGGACCGGCCCGTCCATCGTGTTCGTATTGTAGGTCAGCACGACAACGTCGCCGGCGTTCTGCGTCCCGTCGTAGTAGAACGTGAACTCGGCGCGCGGCTCCGGGCGGGAGGCCGGGAGGCTCGGATTGGTGCTGGAGGTCGTCCCGTTGGTCGCGTTGACCCGGTAGAGGAACTCGCCGAGATTGCTCCAGCCGTCCCCGTCCGGATCCATCGTCGCATCGTAGCGGAGCGGGCTGAGAACGGCCGGATACAGCGCCTCCCACTCGTCGTCGATGCCATCGTTGTCGGTGAACAGTTCGCCCCACGTACGGCCGCCGATCGGGGGGCGGCTATCGTAGTCCGACAGCCCGTCGCCGTCGGTGTCGAAGGCGCGCGGGTCGGTTCCCGCCCGGTACTCGGCCAGGTTGGAGAGCCCGTCGTTGTCCGGATCGAGGTGCGCGATCGAATCGCCGTACGGGTTGTAGCCGTACTTCTGGGCCCACCAGTCCGGGATCCCGTCGCCGTTGGAGTCGTAGTTTCCGCCATAGCCGCCGCCCCCGCCGTCCCACAGCGGGATGCTGGCGTCGATGCGCGCGTTCCGCATCGGCAGCAGGTCATTGAAGAGGGCCGTGGGCGCCTGCGAGAACGGGATGATCGTGCGGTTGATATAGTACGGGTGCTGCGAACCTCCCTGGGTGAGCGCCGTGAGGAACCCGAAGTTGTACGGGTTCGCGTTGTTCGCGTAATCGTTGGCCGCCGAGTGCACCTGGTACCGGGTGTCCGCGGGCGGATTGATCGGGTAGCGGGCCGCCAGGTTCGCGATCCACGGGATGTAGTGGTAGTTGTTGTAGACCGTGGACCGGTCGATGGCCGTGCGCCACCACGGCACACCCGGGTACGACCCGTCGTTCGGACGCCCGTTCAGGAGACTGAACCCGAGCGGCTCGATCCCCTCCAGCGCGGCATCCGTGAGGTTGTCGAAGCCGTAGAGGCTGATCAGAAGCGCGTTCTCGGCATTGGCATTCCGATCCGCCAGGGAAGACGCCACGTCCGCCAGGTGCATCGTGCGCGTCATGTTGGTCGCGATCTGGCCGGGCGTGCAGACGCCGTCCCAGATGCGGACCTCGTCAACCCAGCCGCGGAAGTACTCCGCCAGCGCGGGCTGGGCGAACACGGCCCCGAACTGGAACGCATCGCCGGTCATGTTGAACTGGCCGTTCGGGATGCCGTCGGGGTTGTTATCGCGCGCACCGACGACGAGCGGGGCGAAGAACGCGAAGCCCGGGTCGCCGACGACCCAGCCGTTGCAGGGACGCTCGGCGTAGGTCTTCGAGGCGACGAGGTTGCCGTTGATGAAGACCATCAACTGACGCGTGACGGCATCGTAGGCGCCGGCAAGGTGGTACCACATGTTCGGCGCCAGCACGTAGGCGGCCGGCGCCTCCGTGGTGTACAGCAGGTCGTAGCCGAGGCCCGTGTACTCGCAGAACGGGCGGCCGTCGGCGGTCAGACCGAGGCGGAAGTTGAGCCGGATCCCCTCGGGGAAGCCCATCACGTTCCCGTTCGGAATCACGACCGGGCGCTCGAGGATGACCTGGCGCACACCGCTGGCCGGATTCTGCGGGTTGATCCACGCTTCAACGGTGAACTCATTGAGCATGAAGGCGCTGTGGTAGAACTGGCCGAACGTGCGCGCGGAGGAGTTGCCGTCCAGGTACATGGCGCGGCGGCGGCGGGGCGAATCGGCATCCTGCGGGTCGGTGTAGCCGGGCCCGGCGGTGGTGTCGTTCAACTCGGCGCGGTCGCCGATCATGTCGTTGTCCGTGTCGAAGCCGTCGGTGCATTCGAAGCTGTACATGTAGTCCGGCGGATTGGCGCCACGCATCACGGGATCGGACCAGAACCACACGAAGTCCGGCGCGTCGGACGCGATCAGGTATCCGGGCTGCTGGGGCTGGAAGTACAGGTTGATCCAGCTCCGGTCGTACGAGATGTCCGTGACCCACGTGGGGCTCGGATCGGTGTGGTAGTACTCCGGCGGCGTCCAGTTGGGCTGCAGCGACTCCTCGGAGTTCGGCAGGCCGTCCTGGTCCGGGTCGAGATAGGGGCTTCCCGAGATGTAGGGATAGACCCGGATATCCACGGTCGGCGGCAGAGCGGCGACAACGAATCCCCCGGCGAACTTGCTCGAGTAGAGGTCGTAGGTTCCGAACAGCGGGTTCAGGCCGTGGAACACGCAGTAGAAGTCGTCGACGTTGTTGCCGGACGAATCCCAGTCCGTCGGATCGGTGGAGGAGAACCAGATGCCGGTCGGCCGCTGGTTCTGGATACCATCGATGAAATAGTACGGGATATAGGCGTCCGCGCGCCGGCCGGCCGTGCTGTTGTCCCACAGGGTGTCGGCGTAGTAATGCCAGTCCCACGGCTGGGGCTGCAGCGTGAAGTAGTCGAACGGATTGTAGCTCCCGAGGGGCAGGCCGGGAACCCAGGGGTTATTCCCCCACCCGCCGAGCATCCACTCGTACTGCCAGTGGCCGACGGACGCTGTCATGTACTCCTGGTAGTTCAGGAGCCCGTCGCCGTCGAAGTCCAACTTGTCGTCCTGCACGGTGCCGTTCATGGCCCCGGTCGCGCTCGCGAGGGTCGCCACGCTGTAGTGGGCCTCCCACGCGTCGGGAAGATGGTCGCCGTCCGTGTCGACGGAGGTCGGATTGAGCGCGCCGCCCGTGTAGCAGTTGAACTGCCACGAGCCGCCGGCGTAGCGGTTGATCTGGGCCTCGTCGCCGTCGATGACCTGGTCGCCGTCCGTGTCGTTGTTGCGGATGTCGGTCGGCCAGATCTTGTTCAGCCAGCCGGCGTCCGCGAGGTTGCCCAGCTGCTGGCACTGGAATTCCTGCAGGTTGGTCAATCCGTCGCCGTCGAAATTCTGGGCGGCATCGTTCACGCCGCCCTGGTTCCACGGGTTGAGGCTCATGTACAGTTCCCAGCCGTCGTGGATTCCGTCGCCGTCGGTGTCGCGGTTGCTGGGATTGGTCGTGTGACGGTCCCACCGTGCGGGGTCGTAGGGATCGAAGCCCTGCACCGTCCCACGGTGGACCACGAGCTCGTATTCGCGGAGGTTCGTGAAGGCCGCCGTGTTCGGCGTTCCGGCGTCGCCGCCCGTGGGGTTGCCGGGCGCCCAGCTCCAGATGTTCCAGTACTCGGCGCCCCACGCCGTGCGAGGGTCGAAGCCGAAGAGGGCATAGACCTGCTCGTGGTTGTTGCCCGCTCCGTCCGTGGCGTAGAAATCGCCATCGGGGTTATCGTCGGCATCCTCGGGGTCCCGAGGGTCAAGACCGCGGGTGACTTCCCATCCGTCCGGGATGCCGTCGAGATCCGAGTCCCAATGGATCGGATCGGTGCGGAGGGTCATCTCCTGCGCGTTCGTCAGCCCGTCGTTGTCGGGATCGCCATCTCCCCCATCACCGCCGGCCGGGTCGAACTCGGTCATGACCACGGTGCACAGGATGGGCGTGCCGCCCCCGGGGCCGTTGCGCATGCCGATCGTAGAGCCAGGGACGGCCAGTTCAAGGGTCGCCGCACTGCCCCAGAAGTAGTACTCCCAGCCGTCCAGCAGGCCGTCGTTGTCGGTGTCGTTGTCCTTCGGGTCGGTCCGCGGATCGTCGCCGCGCACGGCCGGCGGAACCAGGCCGTTGAAGACAAGGTCAAAGCCGCTCTGCTCGCGGAGGTTGTTGAACGGGTTGTTGGGGTTCGGACCGTAGCCGTACTGGTTCCACACCGCACTGCCGATCGGAATGGGGTATTGCGAGAAGCCGGCATCCGGCAGGAAGTCCGCGTCCGTGTTGCCGTTCGCCAGATCGAGGGCAGGGTTGTTGGTGAAGTTGAGGCCCCAGGTCCATTCCCATATATCGAACAGGCCGTCGCCGTCGTCATCGATCGTGTTGTTGAGGAACAGCGCCTCGAAAAGCTCGTTGCTCGTGCATGTCCAGGTGATGGGCGAGGTCGCCACCGGCGTTCCCGTCGGCCGGTTGCCCTGCCAGCGAATGAACCGATAGCCCGGCTGGGCCACCGCGGAGGCTCGAACGACATTGCCGGAGGTGACGCCGGTGAGAATGGCGGTGGCCGTATCGGTCACCGTTCCGGGGGCGCTAAGGTTCTGGATGGTGATCGTCCCGCCCACGGTCGGCGGGATCGCATCGATGATCACATTAAGAGCGCATGCGGTCTCCCGCCCGGCAAACAGCGCGCAGGCCAGAAGCACCATCATCCTCGTTCGGATTGTCATGGGGATCACCCTCATTTCGATTCCCGGCCCAGACCGTTCAGATCAGATCCGCCCATCGGGGCGGCGGCCGCCTCGCGGACGGCTCCCTCCCGACCAAAATGCTCTCCACAAGGCGAGAGGACCGGCGTGCGCGTCCCGTCAGCCGCGGCGAAGGCCATCGGCCCCGCCGACACGTTCGGTGTCGTCACGCCCTGAAGCACATGCAGGTCAAAACCCGGCATTTCGCTCGCTCCTACCGCCCCATGTACCTTGTGAACGGATCCCACCGATCCGTGGCACAACTTATACGCACCGCCCTCGCACCGCACAAGCCTATTCGGCCGTCCGACGCTCCGTCCTCGGGCCGCCGCCTGCGCCACGCCCCATCCCGGCCTTCCCTCGCTCCAATATCCTCCGAAACACGCGATTCCCAACACCGCCACCGCGGGTTTCTTCCGGCATCACGGACGCTGTTCCACCGGCCGGTAGAACACGCCCGAGGCGCCCGGCGGAACCGGGTTGGTCACCCGGATCCAGTCCGTGACTCCCGCCGTGAACTCGCTGCCGGGGATGTCGCTCCAGATGCCCTCGATGAGGTTGGTCGACCACTGCACGCGGTACTGGCGGGTGGCGCGGGCGAGCCACTCGAGCACGGAGCCCGGGCCGCCAGTGAGGTCCTCGCGGGTCACCTCGAACGGATCGATCCCGCCGCCGAGCGACTCGAGATCCGTCGTGCCGTCTCCGTCCGTGTCCCACGCCTGCGGATTCCGCCGCGCACGGTACTCGCCGATGTTGAGCAGGCCGTCGCCCTCGGCGTCGCCGAGCGCATCGTTGACGGTCGGGTCCAGGCCGTTCTCGGACTCCCAGAGGTCGTCCATTCCGTCGCCGTCGCCGTCGATGATCGTGTCGAAGAGCTGGACACGGTTGTTGTACGTGTCGGCCACGTACAGGCGGGGCGAATCCGGAACCGGCATGAGGCCCTGCGGGAACTTGAGCTGGCCCGGCAGCGCGCCGAAGCCGCCGAAGGTCAGCAGGTGGGCGCGCGTGCTGCTGAACACCTGCACGCGGTGGTTGTCGGTGTCGCTCACGAAGATCCGGTTCTGCACGCCGATCTGGACGCCGCACGGCCGCTTGAACTGCGCATTGTTCGTCCCGAATGTGCCGAGCGACCAGATCCACCCGCCGGAGCCACCGAAGGACTGGATCCGGTTGTTGCCGCCGTCGGCGACGACGATCTGCCCGCTCGGGTAGACGCCGACGCCGGCCGGCTTGTTGAACTGGCCGGAGCCCGCGCCGAGCGACCCGAACGCCTGCACGAAACCGCCGGTGGAGTTCAGGATCTGGATGCGGTGGTTCTCGGTGTCGGCGACGATCATGCGGCCGGCCGCGTCGATCGCGATGCCGCCCGGCTTGTTGAACTGGCCGTTTCCGGCGCCGTATGTTCCGATCGTCCGCTCGTGCGTCAACGCCCCGGTGCCGTCGAACGTGAAGACCTGGATGCGGTTGTTCAGCGTGTCGGCGACCGCGATGCGGTTCAGTGTCGGATGCCGCGCGATGCCTGTCGGCGAGGCGAACCGGCCGTTGGCCGTCCCGCCCTGCCCGTAGTTGAACGCCCAGACGTGGGTGTTCCGGTCGAACACGGCGATCCGGCTGTTCAGCGTGTCGAGCACATAGACGTTGTTCGAACTGAGCACCACGCCGGAGGGGTTGTACAGCTGGCCGTTTCCGGAGCCGAAGCTCCCGAACGAGACGAGGGGCGTCCCCGCGGGAGTCAGCGGACCGATCGGCAGACGCGCGTCCAGCCCGTTGGCAACGTACCAGCCGTCGGGGACCGAGTCGCCGTTCGTATCCCGGTAGGGCCGGTCGTCCGACGGATAGCCCGGGACGACGTCGACCGTCCACGTCCCGAAGTCGTGGCTCTCGGCGGCCGCGAACTGCAGGTCGTGCAGGGCCGAATCGCCATAGGCGACGGACGCGGCGACGCTCGGGCCGTCCCACGCGCGGACGTAGACGGCCTTGGACAGCGATGCGGGCGTGAGGCCGTCGAGCACGCGGAAGGCCTCGTCGAACCGCCCCTGCGGCAGCGCCTCGTAGCCCTTCCCGATCCGGCCCAGAACGCCGGCGCCGGCCGTCTGGTAGAGGAGGATGTCGTCGCCGCCCGCGGCCCCGTTCTCGCTCGGCGGATCGATCACGCCGTTGCCGCCTGCGTACAGCACCTGGAACATCGACGACGTCGGGCTGCCGTTGCCGGGCAGCGGACGGTTCATCCAGTCGATCACGCCCGTGGTCGACTTGGTGCGGATCGCCGGGTCGGCGACATCGAACGTAACGAGGACCTCGCGGTTCTCCGCGCCCGGGTAGTTGCCGACGATCACGACCGACGCCTCGTAGCGCCCGGAGCTGAGCCCGGCCGCATCGGCGCGGATCGTCACCGGCACCTGGCCGGAGGCCACGGTCGTCGCCGCGGGAATCACCGTCAGCCACGGCACCGCCGACTGGGCCTCGCCGACGAGCAGGTCCTTGAAGACGTCCAGCAGCGTGCCGCGCTGCAGCCACTCCGCCGCCCCGGAGTTTCCGCTCCACAGGTAGGCGACGCCGCCCTCGGGGGTCACGCGCCGCATGAGCTTCGAGGCGCCGTCCGCGGACAGGTAGCGCTGCACCGCCTCGTTGGTCGAGGGGTCGGCCAGGTCGTACGCAAGGCCCTCCACCCCGACACGCTCGCCGACGGCCAGCGCCGAGAAGACCGTCGCCGGCAGCACGGCCTCCGCGGTGGCCTCGGCCGACTCCTCGGCCGCGCGGTCCATGCTGTCCGAGCCGACCAGCATCATCTTGTGCAGGTCATCCGGACGGCTGAGCGGGTTGCCGCCCGTCAGGAGCAGCCGGCCGCCGCGATCGAGATACCGCGTCAGCACGTCGTATTCCCCGGCCGACAGCAGGCGGCCCAGGCCGGCCTTCCCGGTCAGGTCGGCGACGACGATGTCGTGGGCGAAGATCACCTCGTCATCGTCGGTGTACTGGACGAACGCGGCGTCCACGACCGTCTGCAGGTTGTTCGTCAGCAGCGTCACGCGGAAGCCGAGGGCCTTGAGCGGGGCCTCCAGCGGCTGCATCTGGTCGCCGTCGGAGATCAGCGCGACGCGCCGCAGCGGCAGCACCACCGCGTCGAACTCGAAGGTGTCGGCGGATGCATTGGTCACCTGGAGCACGGTCTCGGCGGTCAGTTCGCGCTGGGCGGCAAGCGTGATGGCGCTGGACGACAGGCCCGGGCTCGGCTTGCGGAGCGAGAAGTCGGCGGTGACGTCCGTCGCGACGATCGTCCGCGCGGCCGGATCGCTGCGCTCGTGGGTGGACGGCATGGCGCGCACGCGGTAGTCGCCGGGCAGCAACCCGTCGAACCGGTAGAAGCCCGCCGCATCCGTCGTCGCCCGGGCGCCGGCCGCGCCCCAGCATTCGACGGCGGCGCCGGCGATCGGCGCGGCGGACGACAGGTCGCGCACGAAGCCGGTGATGGACTGGCGGGACGCCACGTCGAGTTCGAAGGTCAGCGTCCACGGCCCGCTCCCGGCGCCCCGCACGAGGAGGCTGAAGGCGACGCGGTTGGTCACGCCCGGGGCGAACGTGACACGGAACGGCGTCGAATCCGCCGCCTCCGCGCTCGCCAGCGTGACCCACGAGCCGGCCGGCTGGTCGACGGTGACGCCCGCCACGGCGCTCGAGAGCGTGCCGGTGGGCGAGAGCCAGAGGCCCGAGCCGTTGTTCACGAGGCGGACGAGCAGATCCACGGTCTCACCCGGCTCGGCGCGCGAGTCGCCGTCGCCCAGCGCCCCGTCGGAGACGGCCGTCGACACGTGCGCCGGAATGGGACCCGACTGCACCTCGAGCGACACCGGCACCGTGATCGAGTTCAGCCCCTGCCTCACGAGCAGATCCGCCCGGTACGTGCCCGCGGTGAGCCGGCCGCCGGCGTTGATCGCCACGCGGTTGGTCGCGGCGCCGCCCGAGGGAACGTTCATCGTGTCCGGGTTCGGCACGACCCACGTCGGCCGGAAGTACTGCATGGCCCGCCCCACGTCGAGGCTGCCGCCGCTGAGCACCTTGCCGGTGAGGGCGGGATTGGGCCGGGCGCCGTTGAGCAGCGCCAGCTTGATCGTGTCCCACGTCGCATCCGGCGCGGCCGCCTTGAGCAGCGCCGCCGCGCCCGCCACGTGCGGTGTGGCCATCGACGTGCCCGAGATCGAGTTGTACGCCATCTCGGCGACCGGCCACCACGTGCTGAGGATGTCCACGCCCGGCGCCGCCAGGTCGACGTTCTCGACGCCGAAGCACGAGAAGTCCGCCAGCTGGTCGTGGTGGTCGACGGCGGCCACGGAGATGATGTTCGGCAGGTTGTACGCCGCCGGGTAGCCCGGGTGCAGGTCGACGTTCTCGGCGCTGTTGCCCGCGGCGCAGACCAGCAGGTGGCCGTTGGTCCACGCGGTCCGGATCGCCTCGTAGAGGACGCCGGAGAAGAACGGCCCGCCCCAGCTGTGGTTGCTGATCGGAACGTTGTTCGAGACCGAGTGCAGGATCGCGCTGATGGCCGCGCTCATCGAGATGCCGGTATCGCCGATCTTCAGCGGCATGATCGACACTTCCCAGTTCACGCCGCACACGCCGAGCGCGTTGTTGCCGACGGCGCCGATCGTGCCGGCCACGTGCGTGCCGTGGGCCTCGCCGTTGGGGCTGGGATCCGCGTCCCAGTCGGCGAAGTCGAACCCGGGGACCAGATTCGCCATCAGGTCGGGGTGGGTGGTGTCCACACCGGAGTCGCAGACCGCGACCACGACGGAGCGCGAGCCGGTCGTCAGGTTCCACGCCGTCTCGGCGCCGATGTCGGCGCCCAGCGTGCCGCCGGTCTGGCGGACGTTGCGGAGGCCGTACATCTCCGGGAACCGCGTGTCGTCGGGCAGCCGCATCCACGAGCCGAGGTAGTCCGGCTCGACGTAGGCCACCGCGGGATCGGCGGAGATCCGCGCCGCCGCCTCCTGAAGCGGCAGGCCGACGACCTCGACCATCGAGGCGGGCAGCACGCCGAAGGAGCGGATCGTACGCGCGTTCACCGAGCCCAGGGCGCGCACGCGCGCCGCGGCGTCGGAGGCGCCGACGAAGCGCACGAGGAGCCGGCCGGCGACGCAGTCGCGGCCCTCGACAAGCTGCGCCCACGGCACCGCGGGCGGACGGAACGCGTCCCATCCCTCGGTCGAGATGCCCTGGACGAGCCGGACCTCGAAGTCGACCGATCCCGAGATCGGGCCGCTGTTGTTGACGAGGAGCGGGAGGTTGGTCTCCATCCCCTCCGCGACCACCGCGTCGAGCGCCGCGGGCGCGACGGTCATGCCCCAGTTCTCGACCTGGAAGTTGATGCCGCCGACATCGGCGCCGGCGATCGCGACCGACTGGACGGGGGGCGAGCCGAACGGGACGGGCGGCACGCAGCGGACCGTGTACGACGCATTGACGAGGCCGTCGATGCGGTACGCGCCGAGTCCATCCGACGTGCCCGACATCGTGAGCGCCGGATTGGTCGACACCGCCGTCACGACGGCCCCGGCGACCGGGGTGACGCCGTTCGTGCCGGTGACCGTGCCGGAGATCGTCCGGCGCACGGAGCAGGTCAGCGAGAACGGGAAGGACCACGCCCGGCCGACATCCGCCGTGACATTCAGCCGGAACGGCAGCACCGCTCCGTCGGCCACGCCGGGGCCGACCGAGATGCCCGGCAT
>CAYODK010000151.1:0-14161 GCA_964402695.1 uncultured Verrucomicrobiota bacterium | reverse complement strand
CATTGCCAACGGCGGCAGCCGTACGGAGTACTGATCCAGTCGGATCCGAAGGAACGGGCGGTCCGCGGTCTTCCGCGGGCCGCCCGTTTCGTTGGGCCCGTGCCGCCCTGTTCCGCGGCCTGTTTCCCGGACGGTGGGCGGGGGTGGTGGGCGGCTATCCGTCCGACGCCTTCCGGCCGTCCGGCGCCGGACGCCCGAGGCGGGCGAGAACCTGGAGCATGTCGTTCCACACGTCCCAGTAGCGGGCCTTCTCGTCGCCCCCGCCCCGCAGCAGGTAGGACGGGTGATAGGTCGGCATGACGGGGATGCCCCGGTATTCGTGCCACTGGCCGCGCAGGCGGGAGATGCCCTTGAGGCCCAGGAGCCCGAGCACGGCCGTGCCGCCGAGACAGACGATGACCTTGGGGCGCAGCGCGGCGATCTGCTCCTCGAGATAGGGGATGCAGGTCCGCATCTCCTCCTCGGTGGGGGGGCGATCCTTCCGCATCGCGAAATCCTCCGTCGGCCGGCACTTCACGATGTTCGCAATGAAGACGTCCTCGCGCGTGAATCCCATGCGGAGGATGAGCCGGGTCAGCAGCTGGCCCGCCCGCCCGACGAAGGCCAGCCCCTGGCGGTCCTCGTCCGCCCCGGGGCCCTCCCCGACGAACAGGAGCTCGGCCCGGGGGTTGCCCTGGCCCGGAACGGTCCGGTTCCGGGTGCGATGCAGGGGACAGAGCGTGCAGCCTGCGATCCGGGTCGCGATGGCCTCCAGCCCCCCGACCGCCGTGCGGGCCGGAGCCGGGACGGGCGAAGGCGCCGGCGGACGGACGGGGACCGCGCCGGACGGGCGCACGCCGGGCGCCTCGGCGAGCCGTGCGACCGCCTCGGTCGTGGTGTCGACCGTCCTCAAGCCTTCGCCCTTCTCGAACTCGGCCCAGCGGGCCAGGTCTCCGGCGAGGGCGGCCAGTTCGATGCGGGCGCTGCGTTCCGGTGGGGTCATGGCCCGGCATCTTCCGCGCATGGGCGGTGCGCGGCAAGAAGTTTCGCCCGCCGGGGCCGGCGCGATTCGCTTTGCGGTTTCCGCCGATACAAGCTACAACGTGCGCATGGCCGCGGTGAACGTCACAGACCTGCTGGAGGAGATGTACCGGCGGGGGGCGTCGGACCTGATCCTGACCGTCGGGGCGCCGCCGCAGATGCGGATCCACGGTCAGATGCAGCCCGTGCGTGACGAGGCCCTCGGCCCCGGGGACACGCGTGCCGTCGCCCAGGGCCTGATGAACGACCGCCTCCGGGCCGTGTTCGAGGCGAAGGGCAGCGTCGACCTGGCAACCGCGCTGGGCGACCTCGTCCGCTTCCGGGTCCACATCTTCCGCCAGCAGGGCGCCGTGGCGCTCGCGATCCGCCAGATCTCCTCCAAGATCCCCCCGTTCGAGAGCCTCGGCCTCCCCGAGGTCGTCCGCGAGTTCGCCATGGCGCCGTTCGGACTCGTCCTCGTGACGGGCCCCGCGGGCAGCGGCAAGTCGACCACGCTGGCGGCGATGATCGACCACATCAACCGCCACCGCCAGGGGCACGTCATCTGCATCGAGGATCCCATCGAGTACGTGCACCGGCACGGGGGCTGCACGATCGAGCAGATCGAGATCGGCGAGGACGCGCCGACGTTCACCGAGGCGCTCCGGAACGTGTTCCGGCAGGCCCCGGATGTGATCATGGTCGGCGAGATGCGGGACCTCGAGACCATCGCCCTCGCGCTGACGCTGGCGGAGACCGGCCACCTGATCC
Source organism: uncultured Verrucomicrobiota bacterium (assembly GCA_964402695.1). Lineage (GTDB taxonomy): Bacteria > Verrucomicrobiota > Kiritimatiellia > PWTM01 > PWTM01 > VGWF01. The sequence continues at coordinate 12,391 of CAYODK010000151.1, read as the reverse complement.
TGGCGACGCTGCACACGCAGGACACGTCGAACGCCGTGAACCGCGTCGTGGACACGTTCCCTTCCGAACAGCAGGAGCAGATCCACATGCAGCTCTCGATGTCGCTCGTCGGCATCGTCTCGCAGCAGTTGCTGATCACCCGGGACCGCGACCGCCGCGTGCTCGCGTGCGAGGTGCTCAAGGCCACCAGCGCGGTGCGCAACCTGATCCGGGAGGGCGCGGTGCAGCAGCTGTACTCGGTGCTGCAGACCAGCCGGGGGGAGGGGATGCAGTCGATGGAGGAGTCGCTCCGCCAGTTGCACGCCCTCGGGCTCATCACCGAGGAGCAGGCCCTGGGCCGTTCGTCGCGGCCGAAGGAGATGCTGCGCATGATCCGGACGAAGTTCGCATGAAGGGGATGTTCCGCGTGAAGCCAACCATTGCCGGTCTTCTGGCCTGTTTCATCGCCGCCGTCCTCGCCCCTGCGGGGCCGGCCCAGGAGGCGGCCCCGGCCGCCCCGGAGCCCGCGTCCGCCGTCGTGCCCGCGGCCGCCTCCGCGCCCGCACCCGCGGCCGCGGACGCGCGGGTCACGCTCAACATCGAGGAGGGCGACATCCAGCAGGTGCTGACGGCGTTCTCCCGGCAGACCGGCCGCAACATCGTCATCGGGCCCGATGTGCGCGGCCCGGTCAACGTGCGGGTGACCGACGTGTCGTGGCAGACGGCCCTGGAGGTGATCCTCCGGCCGTACGGGTTCACGTACGAGATCGTCGAGGACGCGGTGATCGTGATGAAGCAGGACGCGTCGAAGCCCGCCACCGGCGCCGCGGCCGGAGCCGCGGCGGCCGCAGCCGTGGCCCTGCCGCCGATCGAGGTCAAGGTCTTCACCCTGAAGTTCCTGGACGCCTCCGACATCGAGGAGGTGGTCAAGGCCCAGCTCACTCCCCAGGGCAGCGTCGTCGTGCTCCGCCCCCTCGGGCAGTACTGGGAACCGGAGTCGTCGTCGGGCGGCGGGGGCGGCGCCAACATGTCGAAATCGGGCCCGGACACGGCGCTCACACGGGGCCGCCGGACGCAGGAGTCGAAGGAGGTCGTCCGCAGCAAGCGGTTCATCGTCAGGGACACGGAGGCGTCGCTCAAGGTGGTGGCCGATCTCGTGGCCCAGCTGGATGTCCAGCCCGAGCAGGTCCTCATTGAGGCCCGGTTCGTGGAGGTCGGCTCGAATTTCGCGCGGGATGTCGGGTTCGAGATCAACGCGGGGTCGACGTTCCTGAACGGAAACCAGGTGCAGCGCCTCAGCGGCCAGTCGGGTACCCTCCAGGTTCAGCCGCGTGTCCTGCCCGCCGACGCGCCGTACTCGGGCTCCTCTCCCTTCAACACCGGGGGAACCCTCTTCTTCCAGCAGCTGACGGACATCCAGTTCAGCGTCCTGATGCACATGATCGAGGACGACAGGTCCGCCAACATCCTGTCCTCGCCCCGGATCATGACGCTGAACAACCAGGAGGCCCGGATCATCATCGGCGAGAAGTTCCCCATCGTCGAGGTCAGCTCGGTTCCGACGACGACGGGCATCGAGAAGACGATCACCCTCGACTATTACGAGAAGATTGGCATCCAGCTTGCTGTGGTGCCTCAGATCTGTGCGAGCAACCGGATCGGGATGATCGTCCGGCCGTCGGTGACGTCGCGGACGTCGCTGGTGGAGGAGATCTACCCGGTTCTCTCCACGCGGGAGGCGGAGACCCAGATCATGCTGGCGAGCGGAGACACGGTGGTGATCGGCGGGCTGGTGAAGGACGAGGACCGAACCGAGCAGTATCGCGTTCCGTTCCTTGGCCAGATCCCCCTGCTGGGCCGCCTGTTCCGGCGGGATGCCGGGGCGAAGGAGAAGATCGACCTGCTGATCTTCCTGACGGCGACCATCCACGGATCCGACACGGGGGCGGACGCGGCGCCCCGCTGAGCGGGGCCGGACGTGCCATGGCGGATACCGAACAGACGCCGGTCGAGGCTCCGGGCTCGCGGCTCCCGCCCCGGGCGCGCCGTCTGCTGGCCACCCTCGTCGAGACCGGGCGGCTGACGCCCGAGCAGGTGGATCGCGCCGTCGAGGCGAGCCTCGGGGCGGGGCGGCCCGTCGAGACCGTGATCGTCGACCTCGGCTACTCGAGCGCGGAGGACGTGGTCCGCGCCGTGGCGCAGCAGCAGAACATCCCGTTTTTCGAACTGGGGCCGGAGTTCAAGCTGCAGCCGGAGGAGGTCGCGCTGGTCCCCGAGAAGATCGCGCGGCGCTACGTCCTCATCCCCGTGTGCAAGCCGGGGGATTCCTTTGTCACCCTGGTGATGCGCGACCCCCTCGACCTCGCGGCGGTGGACGCCGTCCGGTCCCTGACGTCCATGGAGGTGCGGCGGGCCGTCAGCCTCGAGGACCGGATCCTGAAGGTCATCGAACGCGAGTACCGTCCCGACGCGCACATCGAGCGGAACCTCAAGGACATCGTCGAGATGGAGGTCGGCACCGAGGCCGCCGAGACCGAGGCGGCGGCGCTCGACGCGGAGCAGCTCAAGGTCATCGCGAACGACGCGCCGGTCGTCAAGTTCGTCAACCTGATGCTGATGCAGGCCGTCCGCGACCGGGCCAGCGACATCCACCTCGAACCCGGCGAGAAGGACGTCCGCATCCGGTTCCGCATCGACGGCGTGCTGCGGGAGGTGACGCCGCCGCCGAAGCGGCTGTACCCGGCCATCGTCACGCGCCTGAAGATCCTGTCCGAGATGGACATCTCCGAGCGCCGCCTCCCGCTGGACGGGCGCCTCAAGTTCCGCGTGTTCGGACGGGAGATCGACGTCCGCGTCTCGTCGCTTCCGCTGGTCAACGGCGAGAAGATCGTGATGCGCATCCTCGACCGCGGGTCCCTGGTCGTCGACATGGCGAAGATCGGGTTCGACCCGGGCATGCTCGCGCGGTTCAAGCGCGTGCTCGCCGAGCCCAACGGGATCCTCCTCCTCACCGGCCCCACCGGCAGCGGGAAGACGACCACGCTGTACAGCGCGCTGAGCTACCTCAACAGCCCCGACGTCAACATCCAGACCGTCGAGGACCCGGTCGAGTACATCCTCGACGGCATCAACCAGACCCACGTCCGCGCGAAGATCGGCATGACCTTCGCCAGCGCGCTCCGGGCGATTCTCCGCCAGGACCCGGACATCTGCCTGATCGGCGAGATCCGCGACGAGGAAACCGCCCGCATCGCGATGCAGGCGTCGCTGACCGGCCATCTGGTGCTGAGCACGCTGCACACCAACGACGCGCCGTCGGCCTTCAGCCGCATGCGCGACATCGGGATCGAGCCCTACCTCGTGGCGGCGACGGTGAAGCTCGTCATCGCCCAGCGGCTCGTGCGCCTGATCTGCAAGGCCTGCAAGCAGGAGACGACCCTGACGGCCGAGCAACGGGAGATCCTGTCGAACGTCTGCCCCGACGCGCTGAACTGGACCTTCTACAAGGGCGCCGGCTGCGACGCGTGCAACCACACGGGCTACAAGGGCCGGCAGGGCGTGTTCGAGTTCCTCGAGGTCAACAACCCGATCCGGCAGCTCATCCTGAAGAAGTCGGGCGACGTCGAGGTCCGCGAGCTGGCCATCCAGCAGGGCATGGAGACGCTCGTCGTGAACAGCCTGCGCAAGCTGAAGGACGGGGTCTCCACGCTCGAGGAGATCATGGCGGTCTGGCCGATGGAAGACGAGTGATCCGGGATCCTGCGCGCATGACGGGCTTCACCTACGTTGCACGAAACCAGGCCGGACAGGTCGTCCGCGACTCGATGGACGCTGCGGATCGCCAGGACGCCCTCGCCCGCCTCCGCGCCATGGGCATGATCGTCGTCGACCTGGTGGCCCAGGGCGAGGCCCCCGTCGCCCCCCGGGGCCACGCCGCGGCGAAGACCCGCCGCCCGTTGATTTCGCTGGAGAAGCCCATCTCCACGTCCGACAAGGCCATCTTCTGCCGGCAGCTCTCCATCACCGTCAACGCCGGGATGCCGCTGCGCGAGGCGCTGGAGTCGATCGCCTCCGACATGGACCATCCGACCTTCCGCAAGGTCCTGCAGGCGGTCGTTGCCCGGCTTCACCAGGGCGAGTCCTTCTCCCAGTCCATCGAGCGCCATCCCCATCACTTCAGCACGCTCTTCGTCGCGCTCATCAAGGCGGCGGAGGAGTCCGGAAGCCTGCCCGAGACCCTCGACCAGCTCGCCGGGTACATGGAGCGCAGCGAGAAGCTCATCAAGAAGATCCGGGCCGTCACCTCCTACCCGATGTTCATCCTGGTCTTCTTCGTGATCGTCTGCGTCGTGATGACCGCGTTCGTGCTGCCCAAGTTCATGGACAGCTTCAAGGGGTTCGACGTCGTGCTCCCGAAGCTGACCCGGGTCGTCTTCGGCATCAACAGCTTCCTCCTCGACCACTGGTACTGGTTCGTCGGCGGCACCGTCCTGCCGGTCATCGCGGTGATCCTGTACCGGCGGACGCCGCGGGGAAAGCGCAACGTGGATGCCGCGGTCCTGCGTCTGCCCTTCTTCGGCGTCTGCATCCGGGAATATGCCCTGGCGCGCTTCTGCCGGAACCTCTCCATCATGCTCCGCGGCGGCGTCGGCATCACGACGGCGATGGACATCACCTCCGCGGTCAGCGGGAACGTCGTCATCGTGGAGTCCCTGCTCCAGGCCAAGGAACGGATCCTCAGCGGGGAACGCATCGCGGCCAGCCTTGCCAAGGACAAGGAGATTCCCAAGCTCGTGATCCGCATGGTGGGCGTCGGCGAGGAGTCCGGCCGGCTTCCGGAAGTGCTTGACAAGATCGCGACCTTGTATGAAGAGTACGTCGAGAACCGGATCGTGACCGCGACGTCGATGTTCGAGCCCGTGGTGATCTGCCTGTTCGGCGGCGTGGTTCTGGTCCTCGTGCTGGCGATCTATCTGCCGATCTTCACCGTCTCCCAGGGCGTGAAGTAGACGGAGGGCACGGACTTGGAATCTGCGAAGGCGATCACGGCGAAGAGGGGGGATCCCCGAGTCCGTTCCCAACGCTTCTGCAAGGTCCCGGTTTTCCCACCCATGGCTCCTGTGTTCTCATTTTTGAAAAAGACCATGGGGGAGGCGACCCGTTTGGGCCCTCCCCGGGTCGGGCGGGGCGAGATTGTGCTTGTGAAGGTGTTTGGCACGGCCCATGCTGTTGACTCCATGGAGTTTTGTGTGGACTAAGAATGAGCGTGTGGCGACAGATGCACTCGGGCGAGGCGGTCAAGAAGGGCGGAGGATGCCGTGCCTCCCGGTCAGGCTTCACGCTGGTCGAGTTGATGGTGGTTGCGGTGATCGTGGCCGTTCTGGCGGCGGTCGCCATTCCGCTGATGGGCGGAGGGAAGAGGCGGGCGATGGCTTCGGAGGCGGATGCCGCCCTCGGCGCCGTGCGGGCGAGCCTCCGCGCCATGTACGCGGAGACAAGGGATTTTTCGAGGGATCCGAACGGGAGCGCCTTGGAGGCGGGAGACCCGCTGACGGCCATCCCTGGCGTCTCGGTGGGCGATCTCGAGGGGAAGTTCTTCAAGGAATCCGACTACGACATCGCGTCCATCTCCTCGTCGGCCTACTCCCTGCGCTGCCGCGGGAGCACGGGCGAGGTGTCCGGTGTGATCGTGACGCTGGACCAGAGTGGGACGTTCCAACGAACGGGGATTTGATCGAGAATCGAATGAGGACGACGTAACCGGCTGACGGGTGTTCCGAGGCGGGTTGCGAAGGTGGGAAAAGGAGCCGGCCGGGGGATCCCGGTGCGCCTGCCGCCGGATGCGGCGGGCGCCGGATGAGAAGCGAAAAAAGAGAAGAATGAAACCAAGGCCGGCCGATGGCCGGCGCCGAGAAAGCGAAAGAGAACAATGAAACTGCGCACGAGTAAGAAGGGGTTCACGCTGGTCGAGTTGATGGTCGTCGCCGTGATCGTGGCGATTCTGGCCGCCGTGGCCATCCCGCTGATGAGCGGCAACAAGAAGCGCGCGATGGCGACCGAGGCCGAGGCGGCGCTGGGGAGCGTCCGGTCGAATCTGCGCGCGTTGTACGCGGAAACGAAGGCCTACAACGTGGACGGGAACGGCAATACCATCGCCGCCGGCAGCGTGACCAACATCCCGGGCGTGGCCGCGGAAGACCTCGAAGGCAAGTACTTCAAGGCCTCGGACTACGACATCTCCGCGATCGGGGCGTCGACGTACACGATTCGCGCCACGGGCAGCACGGGCGATGTGGACGGTGTGATCATCACCCTGAACCAGGACGGAGTCTTCAACCGTACCGGCCTGTAATCCGGAGATGAGACAGAGCGCGGGCGGTGACGGGGATCCAAAGGCCCGCACCGCCCGCGCGGCTTGTCTGGGGGGGGCTTTTCACGGATGATCGCGCCCATGAAACCGAAGCGTTCGGCCCGCAGCGGATTCACGCTTGTCGAGTTGATGGTCGTCGCCATCATCGTGTCGATCCTCGCGGCGGTCGCCATCCCGCTGATGAGCGTCAGCCGGAAGCGGGCCATGGCGACGGAGGCCGAGTCGGCCCTCGGCACGGTCCGCGGTGCGATGCGCGCGATGTACGCGGAAACGCGGGACTACACGCGGAGTTTCACGGGGTCGGAGATCGCGCCCGGGACCATGACGGTCATCCCCGGGGTAGGCCCGGTGGACCTCGATGGGAAGTATTTCGCGGTGGACAACTACGAGATCGAGTCGGTCGGCCCGACCTCGTTCGTCTTGCGGTGCACCGGGACGACGGGCGATGTGGCGGGCGTGACGATCCGGATCGACCAGGACGGCACGATCACGCGGAGTGGACTCTAGGCGGCTCCCCGGGGGGAGCCGGAACGCACATGCTGATCCGGGAGGCAGTGGCGGGGGTGGACATCAGTGACGGCGGCGTTGCCGTCGCCTGCGTCGTCCCCCGCCGTGGCGGCGGCCTGAGCGTCACGCACGCGGGCTACGCCGACCTACCCGGAGAGGCGACCGATGCCGAGGTCGCCGCGATCGTCCGCACGGTCTGGCGGCAGGCGGCCATCCCCACCTACACCGTGGCCTCGTGCCTGAACACCGGCTCCCTGCTGCTCCAGTACTTCCACTACCAGGATCTATCGGAAGAGGAGACGCAGTCCGCTCTCCGTCTCGAGGCGGAAGAGTCGCTCCAGGTTCCCTCGAAGGACCTCCTGTTCGACTGGCATGGCAGGCTTGTCGGCGGCGGAACGGCGGGGCGCCCGCCCGCGCGCGACGGTGTGCTCGTCGCCGCGCCCCGCGCGGCCGTCGACCAGCACCGGTCCATCCTCGCCGCGGCCGGCCTGTATCCCGTCGTGCTGGACGTGGGCGCGCTCGCCGTGTGCAACCTCTGGCTGCATCTCAGCAACGGCCTCCAGCCGGACGAGGTCGTGTTCGCCGTCAACCTGACCCGCCACAGCGCGCATCTCGTGATCCTCGCCGGGGACCGCCGCGTCTACCCCCGGACGATCGTCTGCGGCTCCGGCGACTGGGGCACCTCGATCGACTACCTGGTCGACAACATCACCGGCCAGGAGGACTACGCCGAGACCAAGCTCGGTCTTCCGCCCGTGAGCCGCATCCTGATGACCGGGTCCATTCCCGGCGGGAGCGACTTCCTCGCGAAGGTCCAGGAGCGGGTGGCCCACCCCGTCGAGGGATGGACCCCCCTGGCGGGGGAGAAGGTCGCGGTGTCGCGCCGGGCCTCCCGGCTGAAGACGGATCCGGACCTCGCGCGCCGCATGACCGTCAGCCTGGGCCTCGCCCTCCGGGGGTTCGACGATGACGGCGTTTAGGATCAACCTGATCCGGGAGATCGCCCCGCCGCCCGCCCGGCGGAAGCGCATCTTCCTGCTGCTGGTCGTCTATGTGTCCGTGTTCGGCGTGCTCGCGGCGCTGGCGGCGTGGCGGCTCACCGTGCGCATCGTCGAACTCCATGGACGCCGTCAGGCGATGGCCCTCCAGGAGAAGTGGTTTCGCCAGAAGTATCCCGACGTCGCCAGCTTCGAGGAGTACGCCGACGACGTCCGCCTCGGTCTCGAGCACTGCGAGGCCCAGCTCGCGGGCATCGGCGACGTCATCGGCCGGCGCACCGACCTTCCGCCCGTCCTGCTCGCGATCCTCCAGCCCATGACCCCCGGCATGCGGATGGGGTCCTTCTCGATCGACCGGGAGAAGAAGTCGTTCGGTTTCGAGGTTTCCGTGCCCGCCGCGACGTTCGAGCGCCGCCGGCAGGGGGACGCCGACATCATGACGGCATGGAACGAGGATCCCGTGCTGCGGACGCGGCTCAAGAGCATCGTGCTCATCGGCAGCCGCCGCGCCCGGGGCCCGACGGGATTCGAGTATGTCCTGACCCTCAGCGGCGTGCTGAAGGACGGGCGCGGAACGACGGAGCCCTGACCATGGACGTCGGCGTATTCCTGCGGTCGAAGACGAGGCTGAGGGCGTGGATCCTCGCGCCTCCCGTCGTGCTGTTCCTCCTGGTGGGCGGGGGGACGTGGTACTGTTCGCGCGCCGACCGGACCCTGCGCTGGCAGGGGGCGTTCCTGGAGTCGGCGCCCGAACTCCGCGTGATGCTGCAGAACGCCCTCGCCATGACGAGCAACTCCTACCTCACCGCCCGGAGCACCGGCGAGGCGCGGGAGAACCTCAACACCCTGTTCAACGACGTCGCCCGGCAGTCGGGCTTCACGATCAACTCCCTCGGCATCGAGGAGGGCGCGGGCGGCCGGAAGGGCCTGCGGGCCACGGTCAAGGGCGACGGGACCCTGGACCTCATCCTCCGTTTCATCGAGGCGGCGGAGCGCCCCGCGAATCTCGTCACGCTCGACATAGCGACCATGTCGGCGATGCGGCCGATGGCGAATCCGCCGTACCAGGTGGAGATGACGTTCCTCTATGTGTACAGTCCCAAATAGCCTCGCGGAGGGCGGCGCGGGCCCCGCGGGACGGGGCGCGGCGCGTTCGCTCGCGCTTGCGGTCCTGGCCGTGGTCGGCGCCGGATGCCGCGGGGAATCGGAGCCGGCGGCCCTGCAGACGCACCGGGCGGTCGCCGAGCGTGTGTCGCGGGCGATGGACGATCTCCAGAAGCGCCGGACCGCGATCCAGGTCGAGTCGGACCTCGGGGAGGCGCTCGCCGGGCTTCGCGTCAACCAGGAGCCCCCGGCCCCCGCCCCCGTTCCGATCGAGGAGGTCGTCGAGGCCCCGGCTGGCGATCCTGCCGCCTCCTCCGCGCCCCCGCCGCCCCCGGTCTTCCGCCTGCAGGGCATCGTCTGGCATCCGCGGTCCCCCCTCGCGATCGTCAACAAGCGGACCGTCGGCGTCGGCGAGTCCGTCGACGGCTGCCGCGTCGAGCGCATCACCCGCGACGCCGCGGTGCTCGTCGGTCCCGGCGGCGAAACGATGGAACTCCGTCTCTATGAGCCCGTGCCGCAACAACCCTGATTCCCCCGGTCGGCGCGCCGGGCGCCGGGGAACGACGATCGTCGAAGTGCTCTGGACCTGCGTGATCCTGGCCGTCGTCGCGCTGGCCGCCGGCTCGTTCGTCTCGTTGTCCACCGGCATCGTGTCGGTCACCCGGAACCACCGCCTGGGCCTGGAGGCGGCCAACAGCCGGCTCGAGGACCTGCGTTCCGCCGGATTCGATGCGGTGAAGCCCCCGACGGAGAACTACACCACCAACTACCTGGCGTGGTCCGGGTCCGCCTGGGTCCATTCCACGACCGATCCGGGCGAGGTGCTGACCATCCTCGGCCAGTCCTACCCCATCATCACGACCGTCGTCTACGTCGACATCAACGGCGGATCGGCCTCCTACGACGTGATCCATGCATCCGTGCTCGTGAAGTACCGGAAGAACGAACCCAACACGGTGAGGCTGTGGGCGTACATCGGTCCATGAGGCCGCGCCCCGGGCGCGCGGGATTCTCGGTCGTCGAACTGCTGGCCACGATCGTGACCGCGGCCGTCCTGGCCGTGGCCATGGGCTCCGTCCTGTACTTCTCCTTCGCGGCCCTCGGCCGGAACAACGAGCGTATCACGCTCCAGCGGGACGCCACCTTCGCATTCGATATGATCTCCCGGACTGCGCAGGGCGCTTCGCCGTCCGAGATCACCCTTGCGACAAAGTCCATCACGTTCGGCACGAACATGTTCCGGACGAAGCGGGTGCGCTTCTTCGACAACAACACCGGCGACCTGGTCTACGATCCCGACATCGCCGTCGGCGGCAACGAACAGGTGGTGATCAACGACCGGCTCACGTCGTTCGGCGTGACGATGGACGGAAGCCGGCTCATCATCCGGATGGTCGTTTCGTACAGCTCCGAGAACCTCACGTACTCCAACTCGGTCACGATGAGAAACTGACGGGAGGCAAGACATGAACGCAGTCCTCCTCCGTGGTTCTCCCCGTCCGCGGAGCGGTCGCCGGGGGGCCACGCTGCCGATCGTGATGGGCATGGTGGTGGTCATCACGATCTTCGGCGCCGGCCTGCTCGCCAGCGCCGCGGCGACGCGGCTGGACGCGATCCGCCGCCAGCAGTCGTTGCAGTGCTTCTGGGGCGCGGAGTCGGCCCTGGCCCTCGTGCGCCACCGCCTGTTCACGGATCCCTCCTACCGGTCCGCGCCGACCGCCGTCGCCTTCACCAGCGGGCTCATGCGGGCCGAGGCCCGGGTCGTCAAGGCCGGTGATCTCTTTACGGTGACCGCGAGGGGATCCAACACCGCCAACCGGCTCGATCGCCGCATCCAGCAGGAGTTCCAGCTGCAGCAGTTCGGCTACTGGGACGACTTCGCCCTCTTCGCGGGCCTCGGGGGCGCGGATCTCGGGCAGAGCGTGTCGATCTATGGGGACGTGTATTGCGAGGGCGATCTGCGGATGTCCCAGTCGGCCGCGATCTTCGAGAGCCTCTACTGCCAGGGCGACCTCAACATGAGCCAGAGCGCCGCCATCTATGACGAGGCGTTCATCGGCGGCACCATCAGCCTCAAGAACGCCTCCATGATCTACGGCGGGTCGTATCCCTTCAGCAGCCCGGCGAACCCGTACTACATCGTTCAACCGACCGTGCCGCCATTGGACCCGTCGTACTACAATTCGCTCCTCGCCCACGCGGCCATCCAGGATTCCGGGCTGAACTTCAGCAGCAACATCAACCTGGCCGGGCAAACGAAGTTTGTCATGGGAAGCGCTTCCCTTCAGCAGATCAAGACGCTGACCAGCTCTCCCGGTGGCGGGATCCTGGTCGTCCGTGATTCGTTCTCGATCCAGCAGTCCTGCCAGATTGGCCCGAATGTCACGGTCATCTGCGGCGGGAATTTCGAGATGGGTCAGAGCACCCGGATCGGAACGAACGCGCTCATCTATTCCGCAACCCGCATCAACATGAAGCAATCGGGCATTATCGCCACCAGGGCTTCGCTGATCACCCCCGGGACGATCGACATGAAGCAGGCCGCCCAGGCCTCGGGGTTCCTCTATGCGGGGCAGGACCTGGACATCTCCCAGACGATCACCATCCAGGGCCTCTCGTATGCCAAGAACCGGGCCGATCTTTCCCAAGGCGTCATGATCACCTACAACAAGGGCGTCTTGCCGATGGCTTTTCCCCCGGGCATCCAGACCAACGATGCGGTCAGCATCACGCCGCGCCGCTGGCGGGAGCTGTAGCCGGACCCTCGGGCCGCGGGATGATTGCGCCCCTTATCGCCTTGCCGTCGCGCCGCCCCGCCTGTATCGTCGGCCCCATCGATGCGCGACGAACGGCCATTCGGATCGCGGACGACCGGCGGCAAGGCGGAACCCCGTCCTGAGCGCCGCGGCTCGGGCCGCCGCGGGGCGACGCTTCCGATGGTCCTGGGCCTGGTCGTCGTGATGGGCTTCCTCGGGGCGGGATTGCTGAGTTCAGCCGGCAGCAGCCGGGTCGACGCGATCCGCCGCCAGCAGTCCCTGCAGTGCTTCTGGGGCGCCGAGTCCGCGCTGGCGCTCGCCCGCACGCGGCTGTACACGGATGAGTCCTACCGCGCTTCCCCGACCCCGGTGGCTCTGACCAGCGGCCTGATGATCGCCAGGGCGTCCGTGGTGCCCTCGGGCAACACCTACACGATCACGGCTATCGGCACCAATACCTACAGCCGGATCGACCGGCGCCTGACCCAGGATTTCACTCTGCAAGCTCTGGGATACTGGGACGACTTCGCATTGTTCGCAGGCCCCGCGGGTGTCGACATGGGGCAGAGCGTGGCCATCTACGGCGACGTCTACTGCGAAGGCGATCTGCGCATGACGCAATCGGCGGCGATCTTCGAGAGCCTCTACTGTCTGGGCGACCTCAGGATGAGCCAGAG
>CAYODK010000150.1:0-14254 GCA_964402695.1 uncultured Verrucomicrobiota bacterium | reverse complement strand
CGGTGCGGCGACTCCCGGTTCGGCTCGAACAAGCAGGGGTCGCACAGGGGGCGCGTGGATTTCAAGCTCGTCTCCATGGAACAGCGCGAGTTCAGCGCGCGCGAGGCGGGACGGCGGCTGCTCGACGCGCTGCGCGGCTGGCCCGAGATCACGAAGCGCTCGATGAGCACCCTCAACCGCACGATGGGCCGGGTCATGTCCGGCGGGAAGCCGATCGTCGTCGAGATCCTCGGACACGACCTCGACGCGTCGCGGCGCGTCGCCGCCGAGATCAAGGCCCTCTGCGACCGGATCCCCGGGGCCAAGGACGCGAGCATCAGCATGGATGATGGACGGCCGGAACTGATCGTGAAGCTCGACCGGCTGAAGATCGCCACGCTCGGTTTGAACGTCTCCGATGTGGTCGAGACCGTGCGGACGCTTTTCTACGGCAAGGAGGCGTCGGACTTCCGCGAGGGCGAGAACGAGTACTGGATCTTCATGCGGCTCGAGCCGGGCCGGCGCGCGCAGTTCGCCGACATCCTGGACTCGGAGGTCGTGCTCCCCAACGGCCGCCGCGTGCGCATCGATTCGATCGCCGAGGTCGTCCATGAACTCGGGCCCCTCGACATCGAGCGGAAGGACCAGGAGCGTATGGTCTCCGTCGAGGTGGACTACTTCGGGCGGTCCGTCGGCGAGGTGGCGGCCGCCATCCGGACCGCCATCGGGAAGGAGATCGTCCTGCCCGAGGCAACCCACATCGCCTACGGCGGCATGGTCAAGGAGCAATCCGAGGCGTTCGCCGATCTGATGATGCTCACCGTGCTGGGGCTCGTCCTGGTCTACATGGTGATGGCCGCGCAGTTCGAGTCGTTCCGTCATCCGTTCGTCATCTTCCTGTCGCTGCCGTTCGCCCTTTCCGGCGTACTGTTCGCCCTGCTGGGATTCGGCATGACCTTCAACATGTTCAGCTTCATCGGCATCATCCTCCTGGTCGGCACGGGCGTGAACAACGGCATCGTGCTCGTGGATTACATCAACACCCTGCGCGCGCGCGGCGAGCCCCTCGCGGAGGCGATCCGCCACGGCGGACGGCAGAGGCTGCGCCCCGTGCTGATCACCACGCTCACGACGGTCTTCGGCATGATGCCGCTGGCCCTGGCCGGAGGCGAGGGTTCGGAAACATGGAAGCCGTTGGGGGCCACCGTGATCGGCGGTCTGACGTTTTCAACCATCGTCACGCTGGTCCTGGTGCCGGTGCTGTACAGCCTGTTCAACCGGCGCGAGCACCAGGAACGGATGCGCGTGCTGCCGGACGGATTCCACTGAACGGAGAGAGGGCGGGTTCCGGTCATGAAGATGGTGATGGCGGTCTACAACATCGGCGTGGACGAGGAGGTCTCGGCCGCCATGGCCGAGATGGGCGTGACCTGCTTCACGAAGGTGCCGCGCGTGACCGGCCGGGGCAGGACGACGGGTCCCCGTCTCGATGACGCGGTATGGCCCGGAGCGAACACGATGGCGCTCTTCGTGCTGCCGGACGACCGCGCCGAGGCCGTCATGCGCGCGTTCGCGCATCTGCGCGCCGGCATCGGCAGGAAGGCGGGGGTGAAGGCCTTCCTGCTCAACGTGGAACAGCAGACCGGCTGAGGTCCCTGTGCGCCCCGGCCGGGTTCCGGCCGCTCACCGGTGGGCCCGGGCCGTGCGGATCATGGCCCGGAGATTCGCCGGAGGCGTGGTGGCCGGGATGGCGCAGCCGGCATTGAGGATGAAGCGGGGACAGTCGCGATAGACTTCGAGCAGTTCGAGGGTCGCGCGTTCGACCGTCGCGGGCGTACCCAGGGCCAGGACCCCGCTGGGGTCGAGATTGCCGACGAAGGTCGTGGTTCCTCCCAGGGTCGCGCGGATGAGGCGGATGTCCGTCTTGTAGTCCAGTTCGAGAGCGTCCGCACCGAGGGCCGCCATGTCGCCCAGGATCCGGTCCGTGTTGCCGCAGATGTGAAGCAGGTACGGCCGGCCCAGGGCGTGGGCGGCCCCGACGATCCGCCGCTCCCATGGCTGGGCGAAGCGGCGGTACATGTCCGGCGGGATCAGGTCCGGCCCGGCCGGGCTGTCGCCGTTGGACAGCATGTCCGCCCCGGCCCCGGCGAGGAGTTCGAGAAACTGCCGGGTGGCTTCGGCGCAATGGTCGAGGAGGCGCATCGCCGCCGGGTGGCTGGCCTCGTCCATCAGGTCCATCATCCAGTCCGCAGGCCCCCGCATCAGGCCCGCCAGCGCGAACGGGCACTGGTCGCCGTTGGCGCGCAGCCAGACGGAGTCGCCGAGACGGCGGCGGAGCCGACGCACGGCCTCCACCCAGATCCGAACGCGCGGATCGCGCGCGACATCCGGAGGCGGCAGGTCGGCCGCCCGGGACAGATCGGGAAGGCAGGCCCCCGTGCAGCGGGCCGGTTCGTCCTCGGGAAAATCAACCGGGACGCCCACCGCACCGGCCAGCGTCGCCGTGTCCACGTCGACCACCACGCCGTCGTAGGCATAGGTCTCCACCGCGCGGACGAACGTCTCCGCGATGGCGTCCGGGCTCTCGCGGTACTGGCGCTGGGTGAACCCCGCCTCGCGGGCCGCCATCGGGAAGTTGTGCAGCATGACCGGGACCCGGTCCGGCCACTCGCCGCGCAGCGCGGCCTGGATGCGCTCGCGGCCGGTCATGCGATCGCCCTCATCCAGGCGCGCCAGGCTCGCAGCGCGGCAAGGGGATACTGCGGCTCGATGTGATACACGATGACCAGGTCGCCCCGGCCGTTGGCCGCCACCAGGTCCAGGGTCCACGCCCGCAGCCCGTCGGCGTCGCCCGCGGCCAGCAGTTTCACGGGTGGTGCGACGCTGAGGGGAAGCGTGTCGCCCCACAGCGCCCGGACCCGGGCCACGGAGGTCTCCCCGCCGAGATCCAGGCTGTCCAGCCGCGGGATCCGGCGAGCCGCGTCGAGGATGTGATCGCTCGGGCCGCACGAGTGCAGGCGGACCGGCCCCAGTTCCGCGCCGATCCGGCCCAGCGTCGGCGCCACGAAGGCCTCCCATTCCCCGCGCCCGACCATGCACGACGAGCATTCCCCGACATGGACGTCCCGGATGCGGATCCCGCACAACGCGGCGAAGTGGCGCACCAGCACGATGCAGGAATCGGTGATCCAGTCCATCGCCCGCCGTGCGCGACCGGGCTCCGTCAGGAGGTCGGCCAGGAACCCCTCGCCGAGGAGCTTCTGCGCCGACGTCAGGGCGCCGTGGATCGCGGCGCGGCCCGACGCGTCCCAGAAGAACGGGGGCACCGGCGTCAGCCTCCCCTCCCCCTGCACGGCGCGGATCTGGGCCTCGAACCGGCGCACGATCGGATGCTCCAGCACCTGGTCCGGCCGCGGCAGGTCATCGAGGGACCGGTCCGCCCAGCACCCGGGCGAGATATCCGCATCCCCGCCCGGAGACGGGACGAATTCCGCGCCGAGAATCATGCCGAGAATCAGACAGGGCTGGATGCCGCCGATGAGGACCTGGTCCGGGCGGATGTGCGCCTTCCTCCCGAGATTGCTCTCGGTGAAGACGGCGTCGAGGTCCGACAGGGCCTGCGCCGCATGGGCGTGGCAACGGGCATCCACGAGGCGCCGGACCGACGGATCGAAGTAGTAGGCCTCGTCGAAGGTCACGCCCAGGGCGCCGGCCATGAAGGCCTTCGAGACGGACGTCTCGACCTTCGGAATCGTCCGCGACGGCGGAGGCCCTTCACTCATGGAGCCGCCGCATCGCGCCGGTACATCGCCTCGATGTCGACGATCCGCCCCGTCGTGCGCGACTCCTCGGCGGCGAATCCGATCAGGTGGCTGTGCACGGTGGCATCGATGCCGGCCTCCAGGGGGGTTCCGGGCGGACAGGTCATCTCGTGGTACAGCGCGTCCACCAGCCCGGCATCGCCGCCGCCATGCAGTTCGTAGCCTCCGTCCGCCGACTGCACGCTGTAGCGGACCGGCGGCCCCTCGTGCGGGAAGAGGACCAGGTGGGCCCCGAAGTGCTTCCGGTGCGTCTCTCCACCCTTGAGAACCCCCCGCGTTCCATAGATCTCGAGGTGGCGCCCGCTCTCGAAGGCCGTCATGGTGAACGTGCCCGTGAGTCCGCCCTCGAACTCGAGGGCGAGAACCTGGCGGTCGACCGCGTCGTTGTCGCAGCGGTACACGCAGCGGCCCCACGGGCTCGTGCGAAGCCACGCGACGATCTCGTCCGTCCCGGCCTCGGCGGCGCGATCGAAGACCATCGGCAGCCATCCCGCGCGCATGTCGGTCGTGTACCGCAGCGCGTTGAAGGCGCACTGATCCGCGACCGGACAGCCGTCGGTGCAGCGGGCCGGCGCGCCGGCGGGCGCACGCTCGCGCCGGAAGAAGTCGAGCGCGCCGAAGCTGGCGACGCGGCGGCACCGGCGGCCGGCGAGCCAGTGCACGATGTCCATGTCGTGACAGCACTTCGAGATGATCATCGGCGAACTCGTCCCGGTCACGGACCAGTGGCCCCGGACGAACGAATGGGCCTGGTGCCACGGCATGACGCCCTCGTTGGCCTGGATCGAGACGAGGTCCCCGAGGGCGCCCGACTGGACGATCTGCCGCACCTTCCGGTAGAACGCGGCGAAGCGAAGGACGAAGCAGACCATCACGCGGCGGCCGGTTTCCCGGGCCAGCCGCTCGATCTCCAGCACGTCCGCGACGCGTGTTGCGATCGGCTTCTCGAGCAGCACGTGACTGCCCGCCCGGAGGGCGCCCACGCAATGGCCGTGGTGGTCGTTGTCCTGCGTGGCGACGAGGACGACATCGGGGGCAAGCCCGGCCGCGAGCAGCTCCGCCCCGTCGGCGAAGCCGCGGAAGTCCGAGCGACCGGTGATGCGGCGGACCTTCTCGACCCGCGCGGCCACGGGGTCGGCGCCCGCGACGATCTGGAAACGGTCCGGACGCTTCGCGGCCAGGGTGGTGTACGTCTGCGCGCGCGATCCGCATCCGATGCAGGCGATGCGCAGGGGACCGGTCTCCGCCATCATGATGACTTCCTCCGCCGCGGCGCCCGGGAACCGGCGGTTCCCTGGAGCGACACGGGAGTTTCGGTCCAACCGACAGGCCAGGTCAAGTTCCGGCAGGCGCCCGGCGGCGGTGGAAATTCCGCCGCGATCGCATAGAATCCCCGCGGCGGGGAGTGGCTCGCGTGAGACTTCAGACCAAGCTCTACGTGCTGATCGTGTCGGTCTTCGCCGCGCTGGCCGTGGTGCTGGCGTGGCGGCAGGCGGACTGGGCCGAGCGCTTCGTCATCGACCGCGTCGAGAAGCAACTCGAACACGACGCACGAGGGGTCTGGCGGGCCGTCGACAGCCGTCGCGCCGAGATCGATACGATCGCCAACCTGCTGGCCGGGGAGCCGCCGCACGAGGGCGGTGTCGCAACCTGGGCTTCCGACCCGGCGCATCGCGAGGCCCTGCGGATGAAGTGGGGTCTGGACGTTCTCGGTGTGGCAGCCGAGACCGTCGAGTCCGGCGACCCGGTGATGGCCGACCTGGTCGCCCGGTTCGGCCGTCACGCGACCTCCGGCGTGTCCGGATTCGCCGTCGTCCCCTCCCCCGTTGCGCAGACGACTCCCGGCCTGGCGGACCGGCTGCGGCACGATGGCGCCGATCTGCCGGCGCTCTTCGCGTTTGCGATCGCGCCGCACCGTCCCTCCGGCCGCGGGCCGCCCGGCGGCCACGTCGTGGTCGCCGCGCTCCTCAACGAGGCGCGGCCGTTGATCGACGGCATCCAGGCCGACCTGTTCCCGGAGGAGGTCTACCGCGGACGGAAGCTTGGGACCGTGACGTTCTTCGCGGGACCCGTGCGCGTGGCGACCACCGTGCTGCTGCCCGACGGGCGGCCCGCGCTCGGCACGCGCGTCTCCGCCGAAGTCGCCGCCCGCGTGCTCGACGAGGGCCGCCCCTGGACCGGCCGGGCCGACGTCGCGGGCACACCGTACATCGCCCGGTACGAACCGCTCCACGATCCCCTCGGCGCGGTGATCGGCATGCTCTACGTCGGCGAACTCGAGCAGTTCTACCTCGACCTCAAGCGCCGCACGCTGGCGGGCAATCTCGCGGCGGTCCTGCTCCTGATGCTCACCGCCCTGGGACTGAGCGTCGTGATCGTCAACCGCATCCTCCGGCAGGTCCGTTCGCTGGACGACGCCACCAAGGCCTTTGCCGCCGGGCACTACGAGGCGCGGGCACGGGCGACATCCCGGGACGAGATCGGCCAGCTGGCACGATCGTTCAACGAGATGGCCGGGCTCATCGAGGCGGACCGGGCGCGGATCCTCCGCCAGCAGGAGGAGATCCGCGAGACCAACCGCAACTACATCGACCTGCTGAGCTTCGTGACCCATGAACTCCGCAGCAGCCTCTCCGCGGCCATGCTCAACGTCAGCCTGCTCCGGCGCGGCTCCTACGGGGATCTGGACGCGGATCAGCAGGAGGGGGTCCGCGCGGTCGACGCCACCCTGCAACGCTTGAACGATCTCACCCTTAATTACCTCCAGCTCTCCCGGATCGAGGAGGGTCACCGGATGATCCACCGCCAGCCTCTCGATCTCCGCCGCGATGTGATCGATCCGGTGCTCGAGGGGCTCGCGGCCCCGATCACCGAGGCCGGGATGATCGTCGAAAACCGCGTGCGGCACGGGCTCGAGGTCGCGGCCGACCGGGCACTGGTCCGGATTGTCTACCAGAACCTGGTGGGCAACGCCGTGAAGTTCGGACGGCGCGGAGGGCGGATCGAACTTGACGCGGAGGAGCAGCCGGGACGGGCGGTGCTGACGGTCCGCAACGAGGGCGCGGGGTTTCCGCCCGAGCGCATCCCCGAGTTGTTCGGCAAGTTCCGTCACTTCGATGTCGACAGCGAACAGGGAAGGCAGGGCACCGGGGTCGGGCTCTTCATCGTGAAGCAGATCATCGAGCAGCACGGGGGCGAGATCACCGCCGAATCCGAGCCGGGCCGCTCCGCGACGTTCCGGTTCACCCTGCTCCGCTAGGACGCTGCCGATCTTGCCTTCCCGCGGGCGTTCTGACAGCGTTCCGCCCATGAGCGTTCTCACGTGGTACGTGCGCGTGTCGCTGGTCCGGCGGGTGACGGCCGGGCTTGTCCTCGGCTCGCTGATCGGCGGGGCGCTCTGGTACCTGTCCTCCGCCTTCGGATGCCGGGATTCGGTTCAGCAGGCGATGCGCTGGGTGTCGCCGTTCGGAAGCGTCTTCGTCGGCATGCTCAAGATGATCGTGGTTCCGACGGTGTTTCTCTCTCTGGTGGTCGGCGCCTCCTCCCTGCCCCTGCAGCGACTGGGCAGGGCGGGCGGAAAGGTCCTGGGATGGTACTTCGCCACGATGACGCTGTCGGCCATCCTCGGGATCGTCCTGGCGCGGGCGATGAACCCCGGGGCGGGCTCCTCGCTGGAGAACTGGAAGGCCCTTGCCGCGCAGTTCGGCGCCCAAGCGCAGGACCTGGCCGGCGCCAGCCAGCCGAAGTCGCTGGCGGAGGTCCTGGAGGGGATCCTGCTCAGTCTCTTCCAGAACCCCTTCCAGGCGCTGTCCGGAGGAAATTTCCTCGGCATCATCGCGTTTGCGATCCTCTTCGGCGTCGGCATCCGTCTTGTCCTTGAGCGCGCGGACACGCCGGCGATCCGGGCCAGGATGGAGGCGTTGATCCATCTCTTCGAGGCCTCCATGATGGCCGTCGCCCGGATCATCGACCTCGTCATGCAGTACTCCCCCATAGGGGTCTTCTTCCTGTCGATGGGGATCTTCTCCGTCTACGGGCCCGCCATCATCGGTCCGTATGTCCGCGTGCTGGCCGGCATCTCCGGCGGCATCCTGGCGCTTCTGTTCGTCGTCTACCCGCTCCTGATCGCGATCGTCGTCCGGAAAAACCCGTACCGAGTCCTCGCCGCCTCGCGCGAGGCGATGCTGCTGGCGTTTGCAACCCGCTCCAGCGCCGCGACGCTGCCAGTGACGCTCCGTGTCGCGGAAAAGAACCTGAAGGTACGGCGCGAACTCGCGGGCTTCGCCCTCCCGCTGGGCGCGACCGTCAACATGGACGGCGTCTGCATCCACCTGCCGATGTTCGCCATCCTGGCCGCCAACATGTTCGGCATCCACCTGTCGTTCGGCGACATGGCCGTGATGACCGTCACCACGGTCCTCGCCGCCGTCGGGGCGGGTGGAGTGCCGGGCGGAAGCCTGATGCTGTTGTTCATCATCCTGGGAGGAATCGGGCTGAACCCCGCGCAGACCTCCGCGATCGTGGCCCTGGCCCTCGGCATCAACCCCATCCTCGACATGTTCGAGACCATGGGCAATGTGACGGGCGATCTCCTGTGCACCTACTCGGTGGCTTCGCTCGAAGGACTGCTCGACGGCGACATCGAGACACCGGGGCGCTGAGGGCTTTCGACACACCGAGGTCGGGGCCGGACACCGCCCGACCGTGAACGACGAAGCGCGGGGACCGACGCGGTCCCCTCCGGCCCGGACTCCCGCTACCGGCCCGCGACCGCCCGCGCCCGTTTGGCGAGGTCCGCGTTCGCGGACGTCACGGCGACCCGCTCCATGGCGGAAAGAACCGGGGCCGGCCGCGGTGCCGGCAGCCGCTCCGCGATGGTCACGGCGGCCAGACCGGCCTCCTCCTTGAGCGTCTCGCTATCCAGGAGCGGAACGACCAGGGCCAGTGCATCCACCGAGGACAGTTCGCCCAGCGCCGACAACGCGAGCCTTCGCTCGTCGTCACGCACGGCCAGGGCCAGGGCATCCCGGAGCGTGGCGAGACGGTCGCCGGCGGGAACCTCCGGCCGCTGCGCCAGGCGGATCGCGCCGCCCAGCGCCAGGGTCCGGATCGTGGCGTTGTCCGCACCCCGTGCGAGCCGGACAAGATCGGGCAGCGCATCCGGGGTCGGCCACTCGCACAGCAGGCGAAGGCTGGTCTCACGGACCGCGGAGGCGGAATCCATGGAGGCCGAGCGCACCGCGGCGAGGGCCTTCGGACCACCGAACGCCCGCAGGAGCCGCAACAGGGACGGTTGGGCGCGGCCCGGGCACGTTGCCAGCGCCGCGCATACCGGATCGACCACCTCGGGCGGGACGGCGCTGGCGACCAGGGCCATGGTCTCGCCCTCGTCGACCGTCTGCCGGCACGGCACTCCGTCCACCGTGTAGTCGATGCGCAGCTTCTTGACGATGCCCCCCGCCGGGTCGCCGAAGTTCCCGTTGGAGGCCTCCACCGCCCGCGCGCCGGACTTCACCATCGAGTCCACCTTGGCGGTCACATCGGCGGCCGGTCCGTCGGGAAGACGTCCGTAGACCGCCTTCGTCACGGTCACCCGGCCGGACACGGCTCCGGCGGACCGCGCACCGATCGATCGCAGGGCCGCTTCGACGGGGGCGGCGTTGTCCGACTTCATCAGGAGATCCAAGAGCGCAGGAACGTCCGCGGATCCGGCAAGCTCGCCCAGGACCTTCAGCGCCGCGATGCGGATCGGCCCGTCGGGCTCCGCAGCGACCTGCAGGAGCGACGGAATGGCCCGGCGCACCTGGCGCTGGCCGATCAACTCCATGGCCGTTCGACGAACGGCCTCCTCCGGCCTCCGCAGCGCGGCGAGGAGCGCGGAATCCACATCCGCGCCCGGCCATCGCGCGAGGGCCGTCCGGGCGGCCGCGGCCACGTCCCCGTCGGCATCCGCGGCCGCGGCCAGCAGCACGGGCAGGCTGGCGGGATCCACGAGGCGCTCCAGGACGGCGATGGCCGCGACCCGCAGCCGCGGGGGTCCCTCGCGTGCGGCCTGCAGGGCGACGGATTGGGCGCGGGCGTCGCCGCGGTCGGCCAGGATCAGCATCAGGTACGGCTGCCGCTCCGGTGCGGCCCGGGGCAGCTCGGCCAGCAGTGCCGGGGTGACGTCGTCGCCGGACAGTTCGCGGGCGGTGCGCAGTCCGATCCGGAAGAACTCCTTGTCCCCCGATCGCAGCTGTTCGATCAGCAGCGGGAGGCCGCCGGTGCGCCGCGCCAGGATGAGGCCGCGGGTGGCTTCGACCGTCAGCGGCACGGACACCCCCGCGCCCCGGACGGCATCGTACAGGCATGCGGCCTCATCGAACGCGCCCCCGGAGAGATGGCGCGACGCGCACACCAGGGAGCCCTCCGCCACCGCGGGCCGCACGGCGTCCGCAGCATGGGCAAGGCGCGACAGCAGGGCGGCCTCGGCGGCGGGACCGCCGACGCGGCCGAGGGCCCCGGCGGCGGCCGACGCCACGTCGGGGTCGGCGTCCGCGAGGAGTTCCGTCAGCAGCCCGACCGATGCCGCGTCGCGACGTGCGCCCAGCGAGTTGATGACGCCGATCCGCAGCGTTCCCCTCAGCGCGCCCGCCGCGGTCCGCAGCGCGTCCGCGGCCTCGGGGTCGGGGATGGCCTCCAACGCGATCCGCGCCCACGAGGCCAGCTCGGGATCGGCGAGAAGCGAGGCCAGGGCCGGCACCGCCGTCCGGTCGCCGCACAGCGCGAGTCGCTTGCAGGCGATCGCTTTCGAGGCCGGCGGGGCATTGGAGGCGAGCGTGGCGATCAGCGTCTGCTGCCGGTCCGTGTCCGCGGCGCGGGCCGGAGGCACGGCCGACAGCGCAAGGACGGCTGCGAGGGCGGAGAGCGGGAGGACGATGGGGTTCATGGCTGTCATCCTGTGCATGAGGCCGGGTCAGACCCGCCAGGGTTCCCGCAGCGCCTCCGAGCGAAGGCGGTTGGCCTCGGGGTCGGCGGGGAATTCGTTCCGTTCCGGGTCATAGGCGAGCCGGCGGTTGAGGAACAGCGAGATGTTGCCGGCGTGGCACGCGATATGGGTGTGGCACGCCACGTCGGCGTTGGCCCGGGGCTGTCCCCGCGACTTCACGCAGTCGAGGAAGTTCCGCACATGGAAGTTGGCCGGGTATCCGGCGATCTTGGGGCGCTTCCCGCCGACCAGGTCCGGCGAACTCGCGACCAGGTCGCCGTTGTCGCCGGTTTCGATCCATCCCGTCTCGCCCTCGAACCGGACCGGGCAGGACCCCAGCGGAAGCCATCCGTCGTTGCGCACCACGAGGTCGACGCCGTTGGCATACCGCGCGCGCAGCCGGCCGGCCTCGGGCCAGTACTCCACCGGGGACGTGCCGTCGGCGTCGTTGGCCCACTGGCAGAGATCGATGCAGTGCGACCCCCATTCGAGGCAGCCGCCGCCGACCATGCCGCCGCCCTTCTCGAAGCCGAACGCGCTGGCGAAAAGCCCCCGGTTGAAGGGCCGCCAGGCGGCGGGACCGAGGTACAGATCCCAGTCGCCCTCCTCGCGGTCGGGCGGGGGCTCCGGCGGCGGCCATCCGCTCGTGCCCGTGCCCAGCCCGCCCGGATGGGCGTGGAGGGCCTTCAACCTGCCCAGCCCGCCCCGACGGGCCAGGTCGACCGCGTAGCCGAAGTTCGGAAGGCTCCTCCGTTGCATGCCGCCCTGGAAGACGCGCCCGGTCCGGCGGAAGGTGTCGGCCAGCGCCAGGCTGTCCGCGATGGTCTTGGTGCAGGGCTTCTCGCAGTAGACATCCTTGCCGGCCTTGGCGGCGAGGATGGAGGCCAGGGCGTGCCAGTTCGGGCCGGTGGCGATCAGGACCGCGTCGATGTCCCGGCGGGCCAGCAGGTCCCGCAGGTCGCGATACATGGCGCAGTCCTGGTTCCCATACCGGGTGTCGGCCAGCTTCTTGACCGCCTCGCGGCGACCGGCTTTCACATCGCAGATCGCCACGAACCGGACGTCCTCCTCCTCGAGGAAGCAGCCCAGCACATACGATCCGCGGCCTCCGATGCCGATGGCGCCCAGCACGATCCTCTCGCTGGGGGCGACCGCGCCGCCGCGCCCCAGGACCGAGGCCGGGAGGATCATCGGGGCCGCCAGGCAAGCGCCGGCCCTGGCGCAGAACCGCCGCCGCGTCAGGCGGGACGAGGGTGTCTTGTCCGTGGCGTCAGGGGATCCGGTCATGGTCCAGACTCCTTGAGTGATACGCGTTTCGATGTCCCGGC
Source organism: uncultured Verrucomicrobiota bacterium (assembly GCA_964402695.1). GTDB lineage: Bacteria > Verrucomicrobiota > Kiritimatiellia > PWTM01 > PWTM01 > VGWF01. Next base: position 2,159 of record CAYODK010000150.1, on the reverse strand, counting down.
GGCGTCCTGCAGCGACCGAAACAGCCCGCCCCGCCGCGGACGGGATCAAGTCGGGCGAACCTAGACGCTGGGAGCGTGCCGGTCAATCCTCTTCCCGGACCGACGGACGGCCCGATGCGGGTGCCGTTCCCCGGTGCGGTCAGTACCGGGCCCACCGTCCCAGATCCTCGGCTGAGCACACTCTACGCGGGGTCGACTTGCTTGAAGCACGCCACGCTGCGTAGACTGCGGCCTGTCCGCGGCATGCTGAGATGTCCGAGGGTCTGTCAGGACAACGGAGGCAATCAAATGAAGCGGTCCGCCGTCGGGCCCGGGTCCGTTCTCGCGTTCGGCCTCGCAGCCCTTCTCCCCGCGGACGCCGACGCCAAGCCGTGGTGGGAATCCCCGGAGGTGAAGGCCTCGGTGGATACCGGCGTCAACGTCGGAGCGGCTCCCCACTACATGAACAAGGATGAGGGCGACCGGTTCCTTCTGGTGACCCTGCACGCGTCGCACGACGCCTACCCGGTCCACCTGTACAGCATCCCGCGCCTCGTGGCCGCGCACGGCGCAACCAGCGGCATCGCCCTGGCCTCTGCGAAGGCCCCGGATCTCTTCACGTCGGGTACGACCTCGACCACCAACGGATGGAAGGGCGGCGCGGTTTCGGACGACCTGAACATCGCGTTTCCGGGAAGCGGTCTCGCCGGAGGGAACGCGCTGTACACGAGCCTCACGACCACGAACGACCTGTGGGTGGAGGGAACCATCGGGACATGGGAAACGAACCGGACCGCCTTCCGCATCACGGCAACCGGCGACTACTCGTTCGACGGACCCGACTTCAGCCACGACAGCAGCCACCTGTACTCGAACCGCTACCAGAGCGGCAAACGCAACCTCATCACGCGATGGGTGGTCGGCAACCTCCATGCCAGCGGACAGGGCTTCACGCTCGACCGGGAGTACGGGACCTCCGTCACCCGCATTCGCTGCGTGAGCGTGTATTACATCGGCGGCAAGGACCTCGTCTACTACGGAGAGGGCGAGGATTCCATGACCTCGCGGCCGGTCTACGTCTTCGACCCGGCGACCGAAACCGAAACGCAGCTGCTGGCGACGCTGGAACGAACCTGCGGCTCCACCGGCGACAACGTCATGAATGTCAAGGTCAGCGGCGTGGGCACGGGGCAGATGCACCTGTATGTCCAGTGCAACGACGGCATGCTGTTCGTGTACGAACTCGACGCCGACGGCAAGTCCGTCGGCAGCCTGGTGAGGACCTTCTCGGTCGCCGAGATGCAGGACCTCGCGGGCGTGCCCACGGGATCCATCTTCAGGAACTTCGAAGTCACCAACGATGGCCGGTACGCATTCCTGATCCACGCCGCCACCCCCACCCGCCTGCGGGTCCTGCACTCCCCGACCGCAACGCCCCCGACCGCGGAGGTGCCGGTCTCGATCCCCTTCGACTGGTTCGTGTCGAACGGACTGGTCGAGGCGGGCGTGGTGGCCTCCGCCCCTTACCTGGCTGCGGGGACGAATGACGCGGATCACGACGGTTTCATGGCCTGGACGGAGTACGTGACGGGCACCCAGCCCACCAATCCGGCGTCGCTCTTCCAATGCTTCGTCGGGATGTCCGGCAGCGAACCGGTCGTGACATGGGCGCCCAGCAACCTCCCCGGCCGTGTGTACACGGTGCTGGGCTCCCCGGATCTGGCCGCGTGGGGCCCGCAGGATACCAACAGCCTCTTCTTCAGGGTCGGGGTCGCGCTGCCGTAGTCGGGTCCGGCCCGCGCCGCAGGACGCTTCCGTGCGCGGACGTTTCCGTGCTTGACGCCCCCGGGCGCTTCCCGCACAGTCGGCAGGCAACCGCCCTGAGCGGGTACTATCATGTTCAGTCGACTCTTAGGATTGTTTTCGTCGGATATCGGCATCGATTTGGGCACGGCCAACACCCTGGTCTACGTGAAGGACCGCGGGATCGTGCTCCGGGAGCCGTCCGTGGTCGCCATCCAGGCGGGGACGAACCGGGTTCTGGCCGTGGGGGATGAGGCCAAACGCATGCTGGGCCGCACGCCCGGCAGCATCGTCGCGATCCGGCCGTTGAAGGCCGGCGTCATCGCGGATTTCGAGATCACGGAGGCGATGCTGCGGTATTTCATCCGGAAGGTCCA
>CAYODK010000149.1:0-14255 GCA_964402695.1 uncultured Verrucomicrobiota bacterium | reverse complement strand
CATGCAGTACCTGGACATGATGCGGATGCTCGACCTGAACATCGCGGGCGAGTTCCTCGTGATGGCCGCGACGCTGATGATGATCAAGAGCCGGATGCTGCTGCCCGCCGAGGAGCGGGCGGCGGTCGAGGACGAGGAGGAGGGCGATCCCCGGTGGGACCTGGTCCGGCAGCTTGTCGAGTACAAGAAGTTCAAGGATGCCGCGCAGTTCCTGCAGGTCCTGGAGCACCGCCAGGAGGACGTCTTCACGCGGGAGGCCGACCCGTCGGTGCCCGGACCGACGTCGGAGGTCGCCCTTCAGGACGTGAGCCTGTTCGACCTGCTCGGGGCGTTCCAGAAGGCGCTGCAGCGGGTCGGGACGGAGGAACTGCGGGAGATCTTTTCGGAGCGATTCACGGTGGGCGAGAAGATCGACCACCTGATCGAGTTGATGCGGGAGCGGGACCAGGTGTCGTTGACGGAGCTCTTCGGGCGGATGCACTCGCGGCATGAGATCGTGGTGACGTTCCTGGCGATGCTCGAACTCATCCGCCTGCGCCAGCTTTCCGTGGTCCAGGCGGGCCAGTTCGGCGAGATCACCATCCGGCGGGCGCCGGAGGCGTAGGCGGCGAAGGGCGGGGGAATGCCATGTCGGATGTAGAGGTTCTACCGGAGTTGAAGGAGATCGTCGGGGCGGTCCTGTTCGCCGCCCGCCAGCCGGTCACCGCCGAGCAGATCCTGCAGGTCTTCGCCCAGACGGCCGAGCGAACCGGGGGGTTCACGCGCGACTACGCCGCCGTCACCGCCGCGGACATCGCCGCGGCGGTCGAGGCCCTGGGCCGGGACCTGGAGACGGCGCGGTCGGGACTGCGGCTGGCGGAGGTGGCCCAGGGCTACCGCCTGGAGAGTCCCGCGACGTGCGGGCCGTGGCTGCGGGCCTTCCTCGAGCGGGGCCGGCCGCAGCGGCTGACCCCGCCGGCGCTGGAGACCCTGGCCATCATCGCGTACCGCCAGCCGGTCATGCGGTCGGAGATCGAGGCGGTCCGCGGCGTCGCCGTGGACCAGATCCTGCGCAATCTCCTCGACATGCAACTCATCCGGATCACCGGCCGCAGCGACCTGCCCGGCCGGCCGTGGCTCTTCGGCACGTCGCAGAAGTTCCTGGAGCACTTCGGGCTCAAGAGCCTCGACGATCTGCCGGGCACCGATGAGCTGCGCCGCCGTGAAGAGCAGAAGGCCCGCGAGGACGCCCAGCGACAGCTCGACCTCGGCACGGACGGCAACGGCAGCGAATCGACGGGGTTCAAGCAGGACATCGACGCGGACCGTCCCGGCGAGGACGACGTGACGGCCGAACTGGCGGTCGCCGACCAGGAGGACCCCGGGGAGCTGCCCAGCGAGCGTCCCGCCGGCGAGGGCGCGGCCGTTGCCGACGAGACGGACGCCATCCGCGCGGAGGACTACGAGGACGACGCGCGCATCGCCCCGCCGCCCCGCCGGCGCCGGCCCGCCGCCCGCCCCTCCGGGCACCCCGCGCCGGACGCCGTCCCGGAGGAAGAGCCGGCGGAGGCGGAGGGTTCCGCCGGCGGGGATGCCGGCGCCCCGGCGCCGGGCGCGGCCGGGGAGGACGACGACATCCCGGAAGGCTGGCGCGACGATGAGGACGAGGAATTCGACGACGAGGCCGACGAGGATGCGGACGACGGGGACGAGGACGACGAGGAGGCCGGCGACGAGGTCGACGGCGAGGGGGATGGAAGCGGCGATGGCGGTCAGCCCGCGAAGGACTGACATGGAGGCGGGCCACCCTGGGCCCGGCTGCGGATGAACATGGATGAACTGAGGGACCGGATCGACAGGCTGGACCGGCAGCTCGTGGAGTTGCTGAACGAGCGCACCCGCGTGGCGATCGAGATCGGACGCGCCAAGCGCGAGACGGGGGGGTCCATCTTCGCGCCCGACCGCGAGAAGCAGGTGTTCGAGCGGACCAAGGGCGCCAACGAAGGCCCCCTGCCGGACGAGTCGCTGCAGGCGATCTACCGGGAGATCATGTCCGCCTCGATCTCCCTCCAGCAGCCCCTCAAGATCGCGTTCCTCGGGCCGCCCGCCACGTTCACGCACCAGGCCGCGCGCCAGCGTTTCGGGGCCAGCGTGAAGTACCTCTCGTGCGACACGATCAGCGACGTGTTCACGTGGGTCGAGAAGGGGTACGCCGACTACGGGGTCGTGCCCATCGAGAACTCCACCGAGGGCGCCGTGACGCACACGCTCGACGAGTTCGGCGAGACGCCGCTGAAGATCGTCGCGGAGATCTACCTTCCGATCTCCCAGCACCTGCTGTCCAAGAGCCCGAAGGACCAGATCCGCAAGATCTACAGCAAGCCGGAGGTCTTCGGGCAGTGCCGCCGGTTCCTTCAGTCGGAGATGGCGGGGGTCGACCTGATTCCGGTGTCGAGCACGGCGCGTGCGGCGGAGATCGCGGCCTCCGAGCCGGGCGGGGCCGCCCTGTCGAGCGTGCAGGCGGCGGAGACCTACGGCCTCGATGTGATTTCGAGCGAGGTGCAGGACATGCGGGGGAACACCACGCGGTTCCTCGTCGTCGGACGGTCCTGCGGCAAGTCCACGGGCTACGACCGGACCTCGCTCCTCTTCGCGGTCCAGCACAAGGTCGGCGCGCTGCACCGGGCCCTCTCGGCCTTCAGCTCCAACAACGTCAACCTGTGCAAGATCGAGTCGCGGCCGAACCGCACGAAGGCGTGGGAGTACTGCTTCTACGTCGATGTCGAGGGGCATGCCGACGACCCGGCCGTCAAGCGGGCGATCGACCAGCTGGCCCCGGAATGCGCCGTGCTGCGCATCCTGGGGTCCTACCCGCGCGCCCACGACCGCGAGGAATGACGATGCAGATCAAACCCTGGGTGAAGGCGCTGAAGGTGTACGAGCCGGGGCGGCCGATCGAGGAGGTCGCCCGGGAGTTCGGTTTCGCGTCGGCCGACGACATCGTCAAGCTCGCCTCGAACGAGAACTCGCTCGGGCCCTCGAAGCGCGCCATCAAGGCGCTGCGCGACGCGGCGCACATGGCCCACCTCTATCCGGACGGCGGATCGTTCTACCTCCGCGAGGCGCTGGCGAAGCGTCTCGACGTGCGGCCGTCGCAGATCCTGATCGGCCATGGCAGCAACGAGATCCTCGCGCTGCTCGGGCACGCCTTCCTGGAGCCGGGCACGTCCATCGTGATGGCCGACGGCGCCTTCGTCGTCTACCGCCTGGTCGCGGACCTCTACCAGGCCGCGACCGTCGCCGTGCCGATGCGCGCCTTTACGCACGATCTCGACGCCATGCTCGCCGCCGTGACGCCGCAGACGCGGCTCCTCTTCGTCGCGAACCCCAACAACCCGACCGGCACGATGGTCGACGGCGTCGCGATCGACCGCCTCATGGAGCGCGTTCCGCCGCACGTCGCCGTCGTTTTCGACGAGGCCTACATCGAGCTGCTCCCGCCCGAGCGCCAGCCCGACACCCTGCGCCATGTGCGCGAGGGGCGGGACGTCTTCGTGCTGCGCACCTTCTCCAAGACCTACGGGCTGGCCGGGTTGCGGATCGGCTACGCGGTCTCCTCGGAGGAGGGGATCGGAGCGCTCGACCGCGTGCGCCAGCCGTTCAACGTCAACGCGCTCGCCCAGGCCGCGGCGCTCGCGGCGCTGGAGGATGAGGCCCACGTCGTCCGCACCCGCCGCCTCGTCGGATCGGGGCTGGCGCAGCTGCAGCGCGCATGCCGCGCCCTCGGCCTCGACTTCGTCCCGTCGGTGGCGAACTTCATGCTCGTCAAGGTCGGCGCGGGCCGGGAGGTGTTCGAGAAGCTGCAACGGCGGAAGGTGATCGTCCGCCCGATGGACGGCTACGGGCTGCCGGACTACATCCGTGTGACCGTGGGCACGAAGGCCGAGAACGAGACCTTCCTCGAGCAGCTCCGGCTGGTGCTGGCCGAAAGGACCCAGCCGTGACCCCCGCGCGCCGGGTCGCGGGGAGGGCTGCCGTGCGGGCCGCGACATGAAGCCCACGGATCCCATCGCCATCCTCGGTCTCGGCCTCATGGGCGGGTCCCTCGGGCTCGCCCTGCGGGCGCGCGGGCATCGCGGCCGGATCGCGGGGTACGCCCGCCGGGCGGCCACGCGGGAATTGGCGAGGACGATGGGGGCGGTGGACGACGCCGTTGCGGATCCGTCGGACGCCGTTCGGGACGCGGCCCTCGTGGTCGTCTGCGCACCGGTTCTCGCGATCCCCGACCTGGTCGGTCGCGTTGCGCCGTCCCTGCGGCCCGGGGCGGTCGTCACCGACGTGGGCAGCACCAAGCAGTGGATCGTCCGGCACGCGCAGGCCGCGATGACGGACCGCGGCGCGGCGTTTGTCGGCAGCCATCCAATCGCCGGGTCCGAGCAGCAGGGCATGGAATCGGCGCGCGCCGGCCTGTACGAGGGGGCCGTGACGGTCGTCACGCCCGACGGGGCGGCGGACGGCGCCGTCGCCGCGGTCGAGGGTCTCTGGCGCGCCGCCGGCTCGCACGTGGTCCGGATGGACGCCGCGGAGCATGACCGGATCATCGCGCGGACGAGCCACCTGCCGCACATGGCGGCGGCGCTGGTGGCCCTGTGCGCGGGCCGCGGCGGGTTCGACGGCGAATCGGTCAGCGCGCTGTGCGGACCCGGCATCCGGGACACGACCCGCGTGGCGGAAGGCTCGCCGGACATCTGGCACGACATCGCGCTGACGAACCGCGACGCCATCGTCGCGGAGCTCGAGTCGATGGGCGACGCGCTGGCCGAGATGGTCCGCCGGCTCCGCGCGGAGGATTTCGACGGAGTCCGCGGTCTCCTGGCGGAGGCCCGCGAGGCGCGGAGGCATGTGGTCCCCGCGCGCGGTGTCAGCACGGAGGAGCCCGCATGAGCCCATTGCCGAAGTCCATGACCGTCGCCCCGTGCCGCCGTCTTCGCGGTGAGCTCGAAATGCCGGGCGACAAGAGCATCTCGCACCGACTGGCCATGCTCTGCGGCAGCGCGAAGGGGCGTTCGGTGATCCGGAACTACCTCCAGAGCGGGGACTGCCTCGCCACGCTGCGCGCGATGCAGTCGCTCGGCGCCAGCCCGGTCTTCAAGGGCGGTGTCCTCGAGGTGCGCGGAAACGGCGGGCGGATGCTCGAGCCCGTCGGGGCGCTGGACCTCGGCAACTCGGGGACCGGCATCCGCCTCATGACCGGCCTCCTGGCAGGATCGGGCGTCGAGGCCACGTTGACGGGCGACGAGTCCGTCCGATCCCGCCCGATGGGCCGGATCCACGAGCCGCTGCTCCGGATGGGGGCCTCGATCGAGTTGAAGGGCGAGGGGGGGCGCGCGCCGATCGCGATCCACGGGCGCGAACTCAAGGGGATCGCCTACGATCTTCCCGTGGCGTCGGCCCAGGTCAAGTCCTGCATCCTGCTGGCCGGCCTGCGCGCGAAGGGAACGACGACCGTGCGCGAGCGGGTCGAAACGCGCGACCATACCGAGCGGCTGTTCCGGGCGATGAAACTCCCGCTCCGCGTCGACGGTCTCACGGTCTCGCTCGAAGGCGCGGGGCCCGCCGGCCCGGTGATCCAGGGCGGCAAGTGGCACGTGCCCGGCGACATCTCGTCCGCCGCCTTCTGGCTGGTCGCGGCGGCGGCGAAGGACGGGGCCGAGGTGACCATCCGTCACCTGGGGCTGAATCCGCGCCGCACGGCGGTGCTGGACGTCCTGGCCCGGATGGGTGCGGACGTTCGGATCGAGCCGGAGGCCGGCAGCGAGGCGTGGGAGCCCGTCGGCGACGTCACGGTCCGTGGCGGTCCGCTTCGCGGGACGACCATCGGCGGGGCGGAGATCCCGAATCTCATCGATGAGCTTCCGATCCTGGCGGTCGCGGGGGCCCTTGCCCAGGGCGAGACGGTGATCCGCGACGCGGCGGAGCTGCGCGTCAAGGAATCGGACCGCATCGCGACGACCGCCGCCGGGCTGCGCGAGATGGGCGTCGAGGTCGAGGAGCGGCCCGACGGCATGACCGTGCGCGGCGGATGCGCCCTGCGCGCCTCGGCCGGGCTGAAGAGCCACGGCGACCACCGCATCGCCATGGCGCTGGCGGTCCTTTCCCTCTTCGCGCCCGGGCCCTCCGTCGTCCACAACATCGCGTGCGTGGACACGTCCTATCCGGGGTTCTGGGCGGATCTGAAGAAGCTGGTGAAGTGAGGGTCCCATGCCGAACGGTCTCCAGATCGCGATCGACGGTCCCTCGGCCTCGGGCAAGTCGACGGTGTCCCGCCGCGTCGCGCAGGTGCTCGGTTTCGTCTACGTCGACTCCGGCATGTTCTACCGCACGCTGACCTGGAAGGCCGTCCGCGAGGGCGTCCCGCCGGGCGACGCGGAGGCGGTCGTCGCGTGGATGCGCCGGTGCCGGTGGGAGACGAACGTGGTCGACGGCGCGGTTCGGCTGGCCATCGACGGCGTCGATCCCGGCCTGGAGATCCGCTCCCTCCCCGTCCGCGAGCGCGTGTCGGAGGTGGCCGCGATTCCCGACGTGCGCTCCTTCATCGTCGCGCGTCTTCGCGAGACGGCCGCGCTGGGCCCCCTGGTCATGGAGGGCCGCGACATCGGCACGGTGGTCTTCCCGGAGACCCCGTGGAAGTTCTACCTCGATGCCGACCCCGACGAGCGGGCCCGGCGGCGCGCGCGGGAACTCGAGCAGATGGAGGGGCATGCGGACACCTCGGCCGTCCGCGACTCGCTGGCCCGTCGGGACCAGCGGGACCGCACCCGCAAGGACGCGCCCCTGCAGATCGCGCTCAACGCCGAGGTGATCGATTCGACGGGCCTCTCGGTGGACGAGGTCGTCGGCCGGATCGTGGCCCGCGTGCGGGCGGGTCGGGGGGCGGGCTGAGGGCCGTCAGAGCCAGCCGTTGTCGCGGTACCAGCGGACGATGTCCGCGACCTCGTCCTCGAACGGCCGCGCCGGTTTGAAGCCCAGGTCGCGCGCCGCCTTCGACGCGTCGAAGTGGCGGTTCTTCGTGAAGAAATCCACGCGGCGGCGGTAGATCGGCGGCCGGAGGTTGAGCGGCGTGCACACCGCCTCGCACGCGGAGCCGAGCCACTGCAGCGGCTTCACGGGCAGGCGCAGCCAGGGCGGCGGGACGCCGAGGTTCCTGGCGATCGCCTCCGCCATGACGTTCAGCGGGACGGCCTTCTCGCCGGCGATCATGTAGACCTCCGCGTTGATCTCCTCGTGCTCCATCGCCAGTTCGAAGGCGCGGACGAGGTCGCGGACGTCGATGAAGTGGACGTGCTTGCACGGGCCGGCGTAGAAGAACCGGCGCTTCGCGATCATGCGGAACATCTTCAGGTTCCGCGTGTCGCCGGGACCGTAGATCATCGCCGGGCGGATCACCGCGCCGCGGATGCGGCCGGAGCGGAAGGCTTCCATCGCGATCTTCTCGCCCTCGAGCTTCGTCCGCTGGTACATGTCGCCCGGGTTGTAGGGCGAGGTCTCCGTCCCGGGCGGGTCCCGGACGTCGCCCAGCACGCCGCCGGTCGAGCAGTGGATGAAGCGCCGCGCGCCGGCGGCGATGGACGCCTCCAGCATGCGCCGCGTGCCCTCGGCGTTGATGTCGTGGAAGACGCTCTCCGGGAACCCGGCCTGGCGGAACAGCGCCGCGATATGGTGCACGCGGACGACCCCCTCCAGCGCCGGCTTGAGCGACGCCGCGTCGCGGATGTCCGCCTCGACGACCGGGATGCCGAGTTTCTCCAGCGCCCCGGCCTTCGAGCGGTCGCGAACCATCGCGCGCACGCGCTCTCCGCGCCGCGCGAGATCCGCCGCGAGTTCGCCTCCGACATACCCGCCGGCCCCGGTGACCAGCGTCCAGCCCCCCTGCGTCTCCGCCATCATCGTCCTTCTTCCTTGCCGGCACTCCGTGCCTCGCCGGTGTCCGGCGCGCCGCGCATCCTACCCGCGATGGACCCTGGACCGTAGGAAAAAGTGCGGGGTCGGTGGAAATCGGCGCTGGCCAAGCGGCTTCCGGATCGCCTATCGTGCCGGTGCGGCCGGGCGGCTGCGGGGGGATGATGGCGAACGATCCGACAGGGCGGGGCGTGGCGGGGGAGGGGGGCACGGGGTTGCGCATTCTCTTTCTCGATCCGCAGCCTTTCTTCCAGTGCCGGGGCTCCCCGATCCGCGTCGCGGCCAACGTCCGCGTGCTCGCCGCGGCGGGCCACCGCGTGGATCTCCTCGCCATGCCCGTCGGCGAGACGATCGATCTTCCGCCGGGCGTCCGTCTCCTGCGCGTTCCGAATCTCTTCGGGATCCGGTCCATGGCCATCGGCCCTTCGTTCAAGAAGGCGCTCTACGATGTCATCCTCTTCTTCCACGCGCTGGCGTTGCTGGCGCGGAACCGGTACGACGTGATCCACTCGGTCGAGGAAGCCGGGGCCATGGGCGTCGTGCTGGCCGGGATGGGCGGATCGCGGACGGTCTTCGAGAAGCACAGCGATCCCGATTCTCACAGGGGCGGCGGACTGCGAAACGCCATCCTGCGCGTCTACCGCGCCGTGGAACGATTCGCCATCCGCCGGTCCGACGCCGTCATCCTGACCGGACCGGGCATGCTCGACGAGGTCCGACGACTGGCGCCGGGAACGGCGGTCCATGCGATCTGTGACATTCCCTCGTCGTCCGTCGAGGCCGATGAGGCGGGCACGGTGCGGGTGCGGGGCGAGATCGCTCCGGGCGCCGGTGACATCGTCGCCACGTACATCGGTTCCTTCGCGGTCTACCAGGGCGTCGACCTCCTCTTCGGCGCCATCCCCGATGCCGTGCGGCGGTGCCCGGCGCTCCGGTTCGTCATCGTCGGCGGGTCGCCGGCCGAGATCGAGTCGCGCCGGGCGCAGATGGCAGATGCAGGGGTCGCCGAACGCGTCGCCTTCCTCGGGATGATGGCACCGGCGACCGTTCCGAACCTGCTTCGGGCTTCGGATCTCCTCCTGTCGCCCCGCCTCGCGGGACGGAACACACCGCTCAAGCTCTTCGATTACCTCAAGGCCGGGGGCGCGATCGTGGCGACGGATACCGCGGCCAACCGGCTGATCCTGTCGGACGCGACCGCGCTCTTCGCCGCTCCGGAACCGGAGCCGTTCGCCCGCGCCATCGCGCAGGCCGCGTCGGATCCGGCGCTCCGCGGGCGTCTCGGCGCCGCGGGGGCGGACCTTGCGCGCGGACGCCACGGTTTCGAAGCGTTCCGGCGGGGGCTCCTCGCATGCTATGCCGATCTGCTTGCCCGCCCCGGGCGGTCCGGGCGCAGTCCCGCGTCGGTCGCGCTCGGGGCGATCCTGCTGGGCAGCAGCCGGATCGAGCCCGCCCTCGCCGGAATTCTCGAATGCCTCGGGTGATCCGGGGACATCGACCGCGGCTCCGGTGATTCCACCGCCTCTGGTATAGTCCCTCCATGATCATGCCCGTCGAGGATGCGGAACCCGCCGCCGCGCCCCCGGAATTCCCCGGGCGCGTCGCGGAGTTCTTCCGCCCCGGCGGCGCGTTCGAGGCCGGCTGCCGCGGCGAGCCGTTCCCCTACGAGCACCGGCCCCAGCAGCTTCGCATGGCCGACGCCGTCGCTGGCGCGCTCGCCGCCGGACGCCACATCGCCGTCGAGGCGGGCACCGGCGTCGGCAAGAGCTTCGCCTATCTCGTGCCCGCGATCCTCGCGTCGATCGAGCGCAAGCAGCGGGCGGTCGTCTCGACCTGTACGATCAGTCTGCAGGAGCAGCTGATGTCGAAGGACATCCCCTTCCTGCGCGCCCACCTCGGCGTGGACTTCAACGCGGTGCTCGTCAAGGGGCGCGGGAACTACCTCTGCCGCCGCCGGCTCGACCGCGCCATCCACGGCGGGCCCACGCTCTTCGACCGCGGCTCCGAGGACTGGCTCCATCGCATCCGCGACTGGGCCGCCCACGAGGCCCGCGAGGGCGCGCTGCAGGAGCTGCCGTTCCAGCCGCCGCCCGGCGTCTGGGACGCGGTCTGCGCCGAGCAGGACAACTGCCGGGGGCCGAAATGCCCCGAGTACCGCACCTGCTTCTTCATGGCCGCGCGGCGGCAGGTCGCCACCGCCGACCTGCTCGTCGCCAATCACCACCTCCTCTTCTCCGACCTCGGCCTTCGCCGCGGCGACGCCGGCTTCCTGCCCGAGTACGACGCCGTCGTCCTCGACGAGGCCCACACGGTCGAGGACGTCGCCAGCGACCACTTCGGCCTGCGCCTGTCGCACTTCGCCTTCGAGCACCTGCTGCGGCGGCTCTACGTGCCCGAGACGGGGAAGGGACTCCTCGCCCTGCTGCGCAGCGGGGCGCCGTCGCACACCGTCCAGCTCCTCTGGGATGCCGTCGCCCGGCTCTTCGACGACCTGCGCGAGGCCGCGGGGTTCCGCGGCGCCGAGACGCAGCGGAGGCTGCTCGCGCCCGTGGCCGTGGAGACCCAGGTCACCGGTCACCTCCAGAAACTCGCCGCGGAGCTCAAGATCCTGCTGGAGGAACTGGAGGACGAGGACCTCTGCGCCGAACTCCGGCAGGCCGCCCGGCGCGCCGGCATGCTGGCCGGCGAACTCGATGCGTTCCTGCGGCAGACGCTCGACGACCACGTCTACTGGATGGAACTCGAAGGCCGCCGCCGCCAGCTCGTGCTCCACTCCGCGCCGGTCGAGGTCGCTCCCGTGCTCAAGGAGGCGCTCTTCGAGTCGGTGCCGTCGGTCGTCATGACCAGCGCTACGCTCGCGGTCAACGGCAGCCTCGACTACTTCCTCGGCCGCGTCGGCGCCGCGGGCAGCGAGGGGATCGGCGTCGGCTCGCCGTTCGACTACGCCCGCCAGATGCGCGTGTGGATCCCGGACCGGATGCCGGAGCCGTCGGACGACGATGCCTACACGCCGGCCGCCGCGCGCGCCGTCGTCTATTTCGCGACCCACACGCGCGGTTCGGCCTTCGTGCTCTTCACCAGCGCGGCGTCGATGCGCAGGGTCGCGGCGCTTGTCCGCGGCCCGCTCGAGCGCGAGGGCCTCGTGATGCTCGTCCAGGGCGAGGGGCTGTCGCGGCACCGGATGCTCGAGGAGTTCCGGAAGGGGCAGGGGGCCGTGCTGTTCGGGCTTGACTCGTTCTGGATGGGCGTCGACGTGCGCGGCGAGGCGCTCTCGAATGTCATGATCATGCGCCTGCCCTTCGCGGTGCCCGACCAGCCGGTCGTGCGCGCGCGGCTCGACCGGATCCAGCAGCGCGGCGGCGATCCGTTCCGCGAGTACAGCCTGCCGGAGGCCGTGATCAAGTTCCGGCAGGGCATCGGGCGCCTCATCCGCACCGCGACGGACACCGGCGTCATCGTCGTCCTCGACCGCCGCATCGCCGACAAGTGGTACGGCCGCTGGTTCCTCCGCGCCCTCCCCGAATGCCCGGTCGAGTTCGTCGAGGTCCCGTCCGTCGAACTCGACGGCGAGACGGCGGGCTGACCGCCCTCCCCATTCAGTTGTGTCCCTCGGGCCGCGGCTCAGGAGATTACGATTACGAGCACGATTACGATTAGGAATGGAATGCCCGGCACCTCCACGCGGCCCGACTCGTCGTAATCGTGATCCTGATCGTAATCGTAATCGCCGGACCCACGCCACACTCCTTCGGGGAACACCGAACACTGAACATCCACCGCTTCTTCGCCGAGGCTGCGGAGGGCAGACAGCGAAGTTCGGACTCAACATCCAACAGCCAACCTCCAACAGCCAACGTCCAACAACGTGGAACCCCACTCCTTCCACCCTCCACCGTCCACCCTCAACCCCTCCCCGCCCGGGCTTCTCAAGCCGGGGCGGAGGGCCTAGGATGTCCGCATGAGATCCAAATGGATCGCCTCCGCATTCGTTGCCGTGGCGGCGCTGATGGCGGCGTTCGCGCTGGAAACCGCGGGCTGGCTCGAGCGGCCGGAGTCCGTCACGTGGAGCTGGCGCGTGCGGGCCGGGGCGAAGCCGTCGGCGGTGACGGACGACATCCGCATCGTCCTGATCGACCAGCCCAGCCTCGACTGGGCGCGCCGCGAGAACAAGCTGCCGTGGCCCTGGCCGCGCGGCGTCTACGCGCCGATCCTCGACTTCTGCAACCGGGCGGGCGCGCGGGGCGTGGCGTTCGACATCATCTTCACGGAGCCGTCGTTCATGGGCGTCGCGGACGACGCCGAGTTGGGCGCGGCCATCGCGCGGACGGAGGCGTTCGCCGCCGGCATCTTCCTGGGGGACGATCTCGATGCCGAGTCGACCGCCTGGCCCGAGGGCGCGGCCCGCCCCTGGCAGCGGTTCGACGGATGGAAGGAATGGCTGGGCGCCGCGGGCGCCGCCGGAACGGCCGCGGTTGCGAAGGGGGCCTCGTTCCCGGTGCCGGACGTTGCGACCAACGCGCTGGTCCTCGGCAACGTCCGGGATGTGCCCGATGCGGACGGCGTCTTCCGGCGCGTCTCGATGTTCCGGGTCTTCGACGGCGAGGCCGTGCCGTCCCTCGGCATGGCCGCATGGCTGGCCGCGGCCCGCATCCGCGAGCAGCCGACGGACGTGCGGATGGAATCCGGCGGCCTGGCTGCAGGCGGGCACCGAGTGCCGGTTGACGGCGCTGGCCGCGCGATCCTCCGATTCCGCGGCCCGTCGGGCACGCACAAGGCCTACGGCGCCGCGGCGATCATCCAGTCGGAACTGCGGCTGGCGGAGGGGGCGACCAATCCCGTGGTCCATCCGTCGGAACTGCGCGACAAGTACGTGTTCGTCGGCGCCAGCGCGCCGGGGCTGATGGACCTGCGGCCGACGCCGATCAGCCGCGTCTATCCCGGGGTCGAGATCCACGCGACGGCGCTCGACAACCTGCTCGCCGGCGACTTCCTTCGTCCGTTTCCCTTGGCGGCCTCGGCGGCCTGTGCGGCCGCGTTTGCGCTGTTGCTCGCGATGGCGGGCGTGTTCGGCCGGAAGGCATGGCACCTGGGTGTCGCGATCGCGGCGGCCTTCCTGCTGCCTCTCACCGCGGGGTTCGCGCTCTACGAGGCGGGGTGGTGGTTCCCGGTCGTCCTGCAGACGCTGGCCGCGGCGTTCGCGGTGGCCGGCGGGGCGCTCTACAATTACTCGACCGAGGGCCGGCAGAAGGCCTTCATCAAGCAGGCGTTCCGGCACTATCTGGGGCCCGCGGTGATCGAGCAGATCCTCGAGGATCCCTCGCGCCTGAGGCTGGGGGGCGAGCGGCGCAGCCTGACGATCTTCTTCTCCGACATCGAGAAGTTCTCGTCGTTCTCCGAGCGCCTCGACCCGACGGATCTGACGGCTCTCCTCAACGAGTACCTGACCGAGATGGGGCACGTGATCCTCGCCGAGGGGGGCTACGTCGACAAGTACATCGGCGACGCGATCGTCGCGTTCTGGAACGCGCCGCTCGGACAGGAGGACCATGCCGCCCGGGCGATCCGCGCCGCGCTCGCCTGCCAGCGACGGCTGGCGGAGCGGCGGGCGGAATGGGCGGAGCGGTACGGCGCGACGGTGAAGATGCGGATCGGGCTCAACACCGGCGAGGTCGTCGTCGGCAACATGGGGTCGGACGAGCGCTTCAACTACACGATCCTCGGCGATGCCGCGAACCTCGCCTCGCGCCTCGAGGGGGCGAACAAGGCGTTCGGGTCCTACTTCATGGCCGCCGACGCGGTGCGCGGGTCCGCCGGCGACGGGTTCGTCTGGCGCAAGCTCGGGCGTTTGCGCGTCGTGGGCCGGCAGACGCCGGTCGATGTCTTCGAGCCGCTGGGCGCCACGGACGAGCCCGCGCCCGCGTGGCTCGACACCTACCATTCCGCTCTGGCTGCGTTCGAGGCCGGGCGCTTCGAGGAGGCGGAGGCCGGCTTCCGGGCGATCGACGGCGATGCGGTGTCCTCGCACCACGCCGACCGGTGTGCCCGCCTTCGCGCCGCGCCGCCGGAGGCGTGGGACGGCGTGATCGGGCTGACCGAAAAGTAGGAGTTTCAAGTTCCAGGTTCCAAGTTTCAAGTTCGGGCGGAACCCGCCATCGTCCTTCGGGCTCCGGCGCGGTGCGAGGGAACCCGGAACCTCCGAACCTGTCAACCTGCGAACCTCCGAACCTGTGAACCTCCTTCCCCCGCCTTTCTGCGCGACTTTTGCGGGGCCGGAAGTATGATGGCCGCATGAAGCTGATCTACGGCGGCATCCGGGG
>CAYODK010000148.1:0-14272 GCA_964402695.1 uncultured Verrucomicrobiota bacterium | reverse complement strand
TCACCATGGCGGCGGGCAAGGCCCGCATCTGATGGCATGGGCCAATGACGTGCTCCGGTCAAACGCTACCCGCCGGGCCATCGTGGTGATGCACTCGCTGATTGCTCCGGCACCTCGGCCAACTCAGGCGCCATGGACTCCGGAGGGTCCTGCGATATTCAACGCCCTGACCAACAACCCGAACCTGTTCCTCATGCTGTGCGGCCACAAACACGGACAAGGCAGCCGACACGAGGTTGTCGGGGACCCTGGGAACGGCGGCCACGCGGTAGACATCTTGCTATGCGACTACCCATCCACGCAGGGTGGGAATGGGTACTTGAGGCTGATGGAGTTCTCCCCATCCAACTAGGTGATCCGGGTAAAGAACTTTTCGCCTTGGACGGGCCAGTGGTCAACCAACAGCGACGGCCTGTTCACGCTCGAATATCCATCCTCTTTCGGAGCAAGCGCTCGCTGACCATGCGGGGAGTTGCACCGGTAGGGGCAAGGGCGGTCAGCGTGGCGGCGTAACGTGCGCGTGATGGGCGCGGCTCACCGCGTACCGTCGACGCGCTGGTTCGCAGCTATTGACGGGAACCCATGACTTTGCAAATGAAGTTCTTCGCTGAGACCGCAGTCGGATCTTGAGCGCTTCCCGGCAGACGGAGTCTGATCGTTCCTGCGGCAGTGCGAATCAGAAGGGTCTGGCCGATCCAGTTGGGTTTGACGGAGAGGATGTCGCTGTATGGCAGGACCAATTGCCTTGCCTCTCTATCGAAACGTGGATCAAACAGTATCAGTGACCTCTCTGTAACAAGAAGCTCCATTGCGTCTGAGCGTCCGAGAACTTTCTGCCAACGCGATTCGAGAGGGTAGTCAGGCAATCCTCGCTCGTGAAACACATCTCGCAAACCCAAGAGGGCCCCATGTTCACGAGCAACGCTTTCAGTCCAGTCGGACCCTTCAGGGGTCGACGCCATGCGTGTCACTCTCTTCTCCAGGAAGGTCCGCATTGGATCCTGGAAAACCTGATGCAACCGATTGGCGACTGCTCGGGCAACTGGTCCGATCTTTGGCATATAGCCTCCTTTCGTCACGCGACATGGTATTGGCGAAAGAGTGATCTCCGTCACAGGCAAGCTCCGACTACCGGCAGCGCGGATCGCATAGGTTACTCCTTCAGCCCCATCGGCACGGCGCCGACTGGAAGCATGGACTGGGTATATGCCCGGCGCGGGTCGTCGGCAAGCCGTTTGTGTCTATGCCAACCCCCGCGCTTGGCTGCGCCCGAGTATCGGACGGAGCGCCCGCTTAAGTCCACATCACCATCCCAAGAAAGGAACCACGCCCATCACCGACAACCCCATCCTGCAGGCCCTCACCCGTGAGGGCGTGTTGATCAATGTATCCGTCCGCTTCTGGCGGGCGTCCAAAAAGCTGGAGCCCGGCGACCTCGGGCTCGACGCCGCATCGCTCGACGAGCGGCGATCTCGCTTGGCCGCATGCGCCTCCTGCCCAAGGATGCCCAGGCTCAGTTCGCCCTGATCAAGTCCCGGGCGCACGCCATGGTCGTGCAGTCCACGATTCCGCTCTTGGGCTGCAACGGCTTTGATCGGTAAGAAGAAGTGCGCCACGGGGCCGCACTCCTCCCGGCCACCGGATCCGGTCACCTGGCTGACGCCAGGCACCGTTCACGCCGGCAGGCGGCGCGTTCGCGGGCGGTGCGGACATTGTTCCGCGCCCACGACGATTCGCGGGTGGCGTCCTGCAGGGCGGATGCGCCCCACAGGTCCTGCACCCGGCGGCCGAGCGCCCGGCGCAACTGGCACACGCGGGCTTGGCTGACGCCGAACTTCCGCGCCAGCTTGTTGAGCTTCCCGCCCTCGGCCGTCAGCACGAGGAGGTCGACATCCCGGTCATCGAGCCTCCGAAGCAGGTCCGACCAGTCGATCTCCCGGGCCGCTACCTGCGACGGATCCTCGCCCTGGGCGGCCAGCAGGTCGTGCAGGCATCCTCCCTCCCCCTCGGCCAGGTCGGAGTCGATCGGGGCGTCCATCGACTCCAGGGCAACCTTCCGGTCGAGCTGGATGCCTGCACACATTGCATCGGTTCGGCACGCGCCTGTCGACCGCCGGCCCGACTTGGTCCGCTGGATGGCGTAGTACGCGATGCCGGACGGATGCAGCGGCTTGCCGGCCCGCTCGGCCGAGTCGAGGATCTGTGCGGCCGACGCGATCGTATCCTGTACCAACTCCCGGCTGTCCTCCGCACCGACGGGCCGCGCCACCCGGGGGACGGTCCCCTGGATGATCGGCATAATCTCCCGCTCCAGCATCATGGCGGCTGACGGGCTCATGGTTCACCTCCGTGTTCTTGGGTTGGAGGTGACCGACAGGCACGGCACACGCCGGGCCGGCGGCCACCAGAATCGAAATCCGGGTGACCGCCGGCATGGCGGTCAGGTCTATTTCACAACGCTATCTGCGAAGAACGCTTGCTTGAGCTGCCGAAGCAGCCCGACGCCGGCCGAAGCGGCTACGGCCAGGATCGCCAGCAGGTGACCGACCACCGGGATGTTGCTCAGCAACAGGGCGGCGATCAGGCCTAGGATCAGCGACTCGGCGAACGGCTTGTTCCGCTGAAGGAAGGCCACGAGCTTCTCGGCGGCCTTGCGGGATTGCTGTGCCAGCCTGCGAAGGCCGACCTTCACGTGTCGGGTGTACCGAAGACGGCTGATGCGGTTCAGGAGATGGGTTGTCGACATAGGACTCCTTGGGGTTGGGGTGGAAACGTCGCCCGAGCGACACGGGGCCGGTGGATGGCAACCGAACATGACGCCGGATGGCCGCGGGACTCCGGCTGCCCAGCTACCGAGTCGCCCGCACGCCGCGATGGCGAAGCGCTGCCCATGCGGAGGCGGCGGGCATGTCCACGAGGTTATAACCGTGCGGGTGCGGGAATTAACCGCAGTGCCAAGGCCGGCCGCGCCAGCAGACGCGGGGGTCGTCGCACAAACGGCTTGCCCATGCTTCGCGCCGGGCGTATACGGGCTCAAGTTTCTAGTCAGCACCGTGCCGCACGGTCTGCGGGGAGACGACAGAGCAACGATCAGCATGCTACTACTGCGAGGCATGATATGAGCGAATCAAGTCAGGAGTCAGTCACCTGCCCGGGATGCCGCACACAACTTGGCTGTACCATGTGGCGGTCTGTCAACGCATGCCTTAACCCGGAACTCAAGGTGCGCGTGTTGGACGGGTCCCTATTTCGCATCGTCTGCAAGAGATGTCGTGCGGAGATCACGCTGAACTACGATCTCTATTACCACGAGCCAGACCAGAAAGTGATGATCTACTACAGGGAAGGGTACGACGGCCCATCACCAACGCCATTGGGCGCTAACGACGACCCCCTTGCGGCGATGGGATATCGGTTTCGCATCGTCGACAGCCTTCAAGCACTGCAGGAACGCATCCGTGTCATTGATCACAACTACTCTGACATCGATATGGAGATATTCAAGGCCCTCACCGTGGGATCCATGAGCAATGCCGGAGAAACAAGAGTTGCGGGACCGCTTTTCTTCAGCCGATGCGGGCGTGATGGTTCGATGTCATTTCACCACTCCGGCACAATGAAGGAGGACCTCTCCACGTCCTTGGGCGGCACGAGCCTGACCACAGTCTGTCGGGGCGCACTTGGCACCCCGTCCTATGACCGTGTCATTCAGTTCTATGAGTCACCCGGTTGGCATGTCGTGTCTGATGTCACGCTCATGCAGGCACTATCATGACAAGCTAGGACTCAGACTGTTCGCAAGGTCGGCAACGGAATTGCCAATCGAGGCGCCCGGACTGACCCGTGAGGGCTATCCATGAGCACTCCTCGGGGGCCACGTCTGCGCCGCATCCACATCGAACGGTAGCGCTGGCAGTCTGAATGCGGCCTGAATAGCCTGCCACGTAGTGTGGCCGAGGTAGTGACCAAATAGCCGCCTGGACTGCTCTTCGGTTAGGTGCGGCCAGGACTTTCGAGCCAGATCAAACCCCGGAGGTTCGTCCAACTCCCGCGCCTCGCTCAAGCACTGGCTGGGCTCGTCAGCATCGACAACCAGAAGGACGTAGAAGTTCTCAGAACGAACCCCACGGTCCAAGGCGGCCAGGCAATCCAGATTGCGGAAGACTTGGTGGCGATGGGGATCCCACGACACGCCGCCGGTCAGATGGCGTTCCGTGCGCTTCCCCTCGATGAACACCGTTGCCTTCTCGGCGAACAAAGCGCAGTCCACCATGGTTGTGCCTTCCAACACCCACCACTGCTTCCCGGTAGCATCATCTTTCAGCCGCGCTCTGGCCTCCTCAACGGTTGCCGCATTCCCCGCAACCAGATCTCGGCGCTTGGCATTTGTAGATTCGCTGCGACCAAGATACGGACTCGGGTCACCATTCGCGGCGGATGACAGGCGTTGGGTGTCACCTACCAAGTGGTTCAAGTAGGCGACGGGCGGAAACGCTGCGTACTCGAATACAGGTGGTTCCAGCAGTGGTCCCGGCGTCGACGGCAGCTTGATGCTGGTCGCCCGACTTCCCATGTTGAGTAACCTGCCGAGCCATGCGCCCGATGGATCATCCGCGTGCAGCAATCGGAACACCGGCTGCACCCGAGTCTTTGAGCTATCGTATCGTCCTCCAGCCATAGGTTGTCCTTTCTCCATGCCGCCAAAGCGGCATGTACCCCGCGGTCACCGGCTACTGCTTTCTGCTGGGACGGCGCATAAGTTCGGATGCCTGCAACAATAGCTTGTCGATGTCCCTCGGGCAGAGCGAAACATGGAAGGATGCCTCGATCTGCTGGCGTAGTGTCTCGGCGCGTTCGCAGAAATCTCGGTACAGCCAATCCGGCTTCCCTGCCTTCAGAACAACGGTTACATCCCGTTTGCGGACGAGCTTGGGCATGACCGTAGCCGCCCGACTGTCGTAGATGTAGAACGCATTCGGGCAGTGGAAGTGAAGGTATTTGGAAGCCAACGACCGCTTCTCCAGCCCAGTGATCTTCTGGAAGAGTGCGACAACCCGCCCATGCGTTTCAACCGCACGGCTCAACATGGATGGGCGATTGCCCTGCACGGATAGGACATCCGCAAGCCAATCGTCGATTCGGCTCTTGCGGATCGCCGGAGCGACCGTGCTGACGTAGAAGTTATCCGATATCTGCCCCTCCGTCTTTTCGCGGCGTCGTTCGATGGCGGCCGCGTAGGCGCGTCCGATCAGCCAGATCTTCGCGATGATCACAGATTCGTCATCATGCCCGGGATGTTCGCGGCACAGGTCATAGAGCACCTTGTTGCCAAAATCCCACGGATGCAAGACCGGCCGGGGATCCTGTACCCAGTCAATGTCGGCGTGTGCGATTTGAATCCGCCCCTGCTCGTCCACTAACATATGCAACTCCAAGTCGGAGGCTCTCCGCGACTTATCGGCCTTACCACAAGAAGATCACGGACTTCGTGCCGTATGGTTCTTCGGCCACTCCTGACCCATCCACAGGATGTGCCTAGTTGGCCGAAGGGGCGCTACCCTGACCTGCACGATATACATCGCAGCGGTTGCGCAACTCTTCTTGAAACGCAACGATCTCTATCTGCCGAAACACCAGCGCTGCCGCGCATTCCGATGCTCGCCCAAACGAAGGGTCCATGATTATGAGTCGCCCATCTGGGCGTCGCCCGGCAAAGAGCACCATGTGATACCGCGATCCGTCAGGCATTTGGCGCACCACTAGACCGAGTGACGGATACGATGTTAACTGCTGCAGCATCTC
Organism: uncultured Verrucomicrobiota bacterium; assembly: GCA_964402695.1. GTDB lineage: Bacteria > Verrucomicrobiota > Kiritimatiellia > PWTM01 > PWTM01 > VGWF01. The sequence goes on along the minus strand of CAYODK010000148.1, from coordinate 8,470 downwards.
ATGCTCGGAAACCACCTGCCAACCAGTCACATCCTCCGAATCAGCCTCAAACGTTGCCAACCGCACAAGCGCAGGAGTCAGGTGTATGCTTCGGAGCGCATCAAGCAGTTCGTCCATGGTAACCGGCCCACGGCCTTGCCTCTCCGTGGCCACAAAGCGCCAGACTTCATCTCTCGACACGCCGGTCAGGTACTCGAAGGCCGCAGGCACGCAGTCAGCGAAATCACTCTGGCCGCGAAACTCGTACACAAAGCGATTGAGTGGATGCCGTGGGTCGAGCGGGTGGATTCCTTGTTCACACATGGCGATCAGCTCGTTGCAGTACCCTTCGCATGGCACGCTCTCACCATATCCTGATCCATCCCGTGCCGCACAACTTCAAGCCGCGGCGACCCCTGCAGGACGTCGACTGTGATTTGTTGAATCTCAAACGGAAAACAGGACGGGTGGCTGTTCAACTGCTCCAACGGTGTCCAGTTGGATCGAGAACCCTGCAGCAGGCACTCGGCCATCCAAGAGCAGAAGACACGATCCGAAATGGCAATCGGCTTCGCCTTGGAATACGTACCTTTGATCCCCGATTCCACCAGGACGTGCCAGTCGATGAAGGACCGGTAGATCCGTCGGGCGGCGCGGGCTACGGTTTCACGCTCGCCGAGTTGCTCTCGGATACGTCTCTGGACTTGCGCTGTTGACATTTCCTGCTGAAGACGAAGCAGCCTGCCGACCGTGGCAGTCACGGCTCCGAAGAAAGGGTAGACAGCGATCGACATGCCCCAATGGATGGCGACGTGGTGTTTGGAGGGAAGTCGGGCAAGTAGATCCAACCCCTCGTCCCGCAGTGCGACCAGTTCATCGGGCGGACATTGCCAGATCTTCAACAAGATCGTGATGGCCTTCTCTCGGTTTCCCCGCTCGACCTGGTGCCCCACAGACAGCCTATCCTGCAACAGCTCTTGGAGTGCGGCGTTGATCTCGGTTCTGCTCTTGCCGGCCTTGACCAAGCCGGCGGTGTACTCCAGCCAAGTGAGCTGAATTCGCTGGCTGAAACCAATCGGTATCGCGCTCGGCTTCATACCTTCGACTCCGAGATTTCGACAAAGGGCACAATGACCTCTTCCAGTGACAGACCGCCATGGGTGACAACGACGGCATCCTGCTGCGTGAAAGCCTTGCCCACCGGGGCGAGCAGCGGGTAGTAGCCAACCGGAAGCCCCCACGGTCTCCATGCAATGGCATCAGGGAATGCGCTGCCGACCGTGCGCCGTAGCGCCTCGTCGGGGTACACGCGAACACGCTGCCCCTTAGTGTCTGCGATCGCGCCTTCCGAGGGAGACCCGATGCCGACAGCCTCGACATTGCCGTGATCGGAACCCAGGAAGACCCGAAACCCACCGCTCAGTAGCTTATCGAGGATGCCGGGCAGAGGTCCCTGGCTGGCCCACTGGCGGACCTGTCCGAACATGCCTGGCATCCCCAGTTTGACGCCGTGCATGATCTCATCGACCGTATACAACGTCATCGCGGCTGCTCTGATGCCTTTGTCCTGGTGGAAACCATCAACCGCACGCATCACGAGGCTGTCACTTCCGGCCGCAAAGGCGACCGCATCAGATCCCAGCCCGCGATCCGCCCAGAATTGGCGCCATCCTGACTCGTCCTTCGCGGTAGTCCCGATGCTGTTCGGGAAGTACTGGGGGATCTTGCCGGTAAACGCAGCCTGCCTTGAAATGCTGGTCAGCGTGGGTATCCACGCGAACATGGCCCTCTCGTCGAAATGCAGGTCGTGCCGTTTGCCTCGCAGGACCCTACGGAGAAGGGCCCATTGGCTGAGCGATAGCCCGTCGACTAGGATGAAGGCCACCCGCTCTTCCGAATCGGCGCTCAGTAGTCCCGAGAGGTACTTTGGAACGTGGTGCACCATGACGGGCGGATCCGGAGGCTGGTTGAACATCGCGGGATAGTGGTTTGTCGCCCAGGCGACAAACCGTTCTGACGTTTGCCCAAGAATGGACGCCACATCGCCAGACGTTACCGCACCCTGCCGCTCGCCGTCGTACAGCACGGCAAGAAGTTCGCCCATACGCAACGAGTGAGTCAACCAATCGCCGTACTTGGCATCCTCAGATGGAACCCGGTCGCGCAGTTCCTCAGCGAGTTTGCATATCCGTCGATCCACGTCGCCGACTTGCCCCGTGGACAGGCCGGCAGTCATCCAGTCCGGGCAAGAGGATGCGCCCGCCATGCTGACCGGTTCCAGAAGTCCTTCGGCGAACAGGTTGTCGAGATACACCCGCACGTCATCGTGATCGAATGGCAGGGTGTCAGGGCCGGGGATTCGGAGCCCGTACTCACCGGAATCTTCAGATATGCGATCCGCCGCCGCGCCAATGGTGCGATGCACAAAGCGAACCCACCGCTCCTGGAGAAACCCATAGAACGCGGCCCGATCAGGGACAATGAGATCCAACGGCCAGTCCGGGAAGGAACCGCCCTGCCCGAGAACCTCGACGACCCGACGTGTCAACGACGGCGGCAGATCGACGGCTCGGTAATGAAGCCGCATCAGCTCACGCAGAAGGTGGGCGGGCTGTTTGATGAGCTTGGGCTGAATTTCAAATACATGCAGCAGTATGAAGTCCCGAGTCTGATTGCTTCCCAAACGACCGGGCTTCTCCTGCTGCTGTGCCCGGTATAGGGCGTCGAAATACGAGCGGCCCAGTTCGTCAACCACCGGGTAACTCAGATTCGGGAACACATCGGTGAGGTCGAAGGCGATCTTGCGGCCGGCCGTGTAGAGGTCAAAGGGGAGGTTCCGAAGGTCCTGTTCCGAGGACCGCAGTACGACCACCAGGTCTGTGTTGATCCCTTGGTCCCACTGCTGGCGGTATTTTGACTCGTAGGCGTAGCGGAAGGCGATGGAGTCGTCGAAGGGGATAAGGTCGAAGCCGCGTTCCTGCAAGGCATGTAGGATGCCTTCCTCGGTCAGGAGACCGTCTGGATCGGCGACAAGCGTCAGCTTCGCCACCTGACGGGGAAACTCACCGAGTACAATGTCTCGCCAGTCCGCCACAAACACCTCATCCCGTTACGCTAATCACCGCCAATAGTGTCAGTTCCGGCGTCACCGTCTGACTCCGTTCCACGGCCTGCCGCCACTGCCGCTCCTCCGCATCCAGACTGCGCAATCGATGCTCCCTGACCTCCGGCAATCCGATTCGCTCGATAACGCGTCTGCGCACCCGGAAGCTCTCCTCCATCTTGGATTGCTCCTTGCGCAGACGTTCGCGAAGCTCTCTAACCAGATCGTCATAGCACCCGCGACCACTCTCGACCGCGGCCGCCCAGAGCGATGCATGATCCACAGGGTCCGCGATGCCGTCGGCCAACGTGAAATGGCCGGCCATAAGCTGGTCCCACACGTGTCGGGCCGTGGGCCCAAGGACTTTGCCTTCGGGAGTATGGAACAGGGTCATGATCCGGCGTCTCTCCCATGAGTCCATCATGACCTGGATGCGCCAAAGGGACCACGTGCCGAACACCCCGGCAGGCATATCCGCAACACGGAGTGAAGTGACGGGTGTCCCCGGCACGTGACGGTGGGGAAGTTCCGCCATGTTGCGTATGCGTGGGGATTCCAGCGTGAGGTGCGTGGCCTGGGGAGACTTCGCGGCATCCACCCCGCTGAAAACAACAGACTCCATCCGGTCGCCGTCCGGCCACACCAGCTGCCATCCGTCTGCCTTTCGGACCGCGGAACCGCCATGACTGCCCAGATAGGCTCTGGTCATCTGCTCCACCCAGTGCGACATGGGATGGTCGCGTAGCCTCCGCGCCTCGTCCGGCGGAATCTCCTGTGACACTCCCAGAACGGCCGTCGCGTCACGGTGAGCCCGCGCATGTTCCCGCAGCTCTCGGGCGAGCGCTTCGGCCTTGTCTTCGATGGATGCCGGGTTGGTAATGGATGCGGCATACATCTCGTCGAAAACCCTGGCCGCCTCGGCCGAGTCGAGCACGTCGCCGGTTTTGTCCACCCCGAACTCGGTCAGGATGACTGCCAGCTTTTCCTCCAAGACCTCCCGCACCCGGAACTCCACCGTGTCGGCCAGAACGAAGTTGATTGCCCGCACGTCGTGAGCCTGCCCGATGCGATCCACCCTCCCGATACGCTGCTCGATCTTCATCGGGTTCCATGGCAGGTCGTAGTTCAGGATGACATGGCAGAACTGCAGGTTCAGGCCCTCCCCGCCGGCATCCGTGGAGACGAGCACCCGGGCGGAACGCGCAAACTGGCGCTGGGCATGCAGCCGCTCGTCAATACTCATGGACCCATTGATCGTGACGGTCTTGAACCCGCGTTCGCGCAGGAACTCGGCCAGCATGTCTTGCGTCGGGACAAACTCGGTGAAGATGAGCAGTTTGACGTCCGGATCACCTTCCTCCTGCTGGATCGAGTAGATCAGGCGCAACAACTCCTCGGCTTTTGCGTCCGGGCACCGCTGCTCCACCCGTCGTGCAGTTTCCAGCAGCAGCTTGACCTCCCGACGCTCGTCTCGTAACGCTTGGAAGTGCCCTTGGATGAGGGACTCAAGCTGGGATTGCCCGTCCATGTCCGACCATTCATCCGGGTCGAGCAGATCGAGGAAGCTCATTTGCCCTTCGGGCTTTTCCAAGACCGCCAAGCGTTTCTCTAGGGCTGTCCGGATCGCCCGTGTCGAGGATGTCACCAGGCGCTGCATCAGGAGCATTAGGAATCCGATGTAATTCCTCTTCTCCTTCATTGCCTGGTTATAGCCTTCTCGAACATAGGCGCTGACTCCATCGTAAAGCAACCGCTGGTCTTCGTGGCCGCTGTTCCAGGACACGGGCTTCAGCGTGGTCGTCCGCTCCCGGAATAGAGGTCTCCCGTCGGCATCGATGGCATGCCGCTTCTCCGTGCGAATGGCGTAATCGCGAACCGCATCCCGACTCACGCTCTCGTCGTCGGGGAACGCCGCTTCGTCGAGAAGGGACAAGACCCGCCGGAACGCGTCGGTCTTGCCCTGATGCGGTGTGGCCGAGAGCAGCAGCAGGTACGGTGACGCCTGTGCCAGACCTTGCCCCAGCCGGTACCGCGCAACCTGATCGGTGCTGCCGCCCAGCCGGTGGGCTTCATCCACGATAACCAGGTCCCATCCCGCCGAGACCAAATCATCGAAACGCTGACGGTTGTAGTCAGCCAGATCGGCCTTCGTCCATCCCCGGCGCTTCTCGATGGGCTTCACGGAGTCCATCGGGACTATCACCTGTGGGAACATCCGCCACACATTGGCTGTGCTGTCCGCCACGGCGTCATTCCCGTCACGGTTCTCCGTGAAACGGTCTTCAATCACCATCCGGCGCAGGGTCTGTAGGTCCTCGGGCAAGACGACGCGAAAGGTCTCGCCGAAGTGAACGCGCATCTCGCTCGCCCACTGCGCCGTGAGCCCCTTCGGCGCGACGACCAACGTGCGTTGAACCAAGCCACGCAGCTTCAATTCACGCAGAATCAGTCCGGCTTCGACCGTCTTCCCCAGCCCGACTTCATCGGCCAACAGATACCGCACTCGGTCATCCGTAACGGCGCGGGACAGGGCCTTGATCTGATGCGGGAGGGCAACGACGGGGGCCTCGATGGGCGCCAGGAGAATGTTCTCGCTCAGGGCGTGCTGGATCCGTGCCGCGTTGGTCGCGTAGATCAGCCACTCCCTCGATGCGGCACGGTTGTCGCCCAAGCGACAGAGGCGATCCGGGCGAACCGTAACGACCTCGTTCGCGCCGGGGAACCACACTCGGCAAGACTCATGCCCCCAGATCTCTTGCCTTTCGACGAGAAATCCAGCTTGGCAATGCTCTTCCGAGTATACCCATTCACCTTGGTTCATGTGTTCCGGCCGTCTTGGCACTTGAGTGCTCGCCACCAAATCCTGCCTGATACCGACTACATGAAGAAGCGGAACTGGTACGGTTGCTTCCCCAATGAAGTCATTCGCTTCACCGTCCTAGCTAGTGTCTTTGCGTACCCGATCGTCACTGGCAGGCGGTCGTACAGACCATCGTTATTCCAATCCATCTTAGTTAGGCCTAGGATTCCGTTACATACGCCATCTAACGCACCATGCCCCGCATACCGCTTGATTATCAGCGGAGTAGGAATTCCCTTCCCCTCTTTGAAGTAGTTGCGCCCGCCGCTGACACTTCCCGTGTTGCCTTGCGTCCAAAGCAACACCTCCCGGTCGCCGAGATACGCCATCGTGCCTCGTTCACATGGGTAGTTCGCCGCACGTCCCTTAGATTGGCCGCGCTGTTCCTCAATCTTGATGCCACGCCAGGGGACGTCCTGCTGGATGTGAACCAAGTTCACTTCCTCCGCCGACTGCCATGCATCGAAGCATCCGTCGACCTCGTCGCTGGTGAAATGGGTCGACTTGTGAACGGTGATCCGTTTGGGCGTGCGACCCGGATGTCGCTGCGCATACAGCATAAGGCTGCGCGTCATCACACGCCGCATCTCACTACGACTGAGAAAGGGGTTCTCACGCTCAATCCGAAAATCGTCAGTCTCGTAAAGCAGAAACTCCATGCCTGCGCCATCGGCATCAAAGACCTGGCTGCAGCACGTTACGAATCGCCCCTTGCCAGTATCTGCGGTTCTTGTGGCGTAGCTCAGTCCAACATAAGCATGGCCTTCCTCGTGCCTTGCCAGTTTCCAAGGAATACCTCCCGCCTTACAGTAAAGGGCAATGCATATCCGCCATCTCAGGCTGCACCGACATGGATATGAGAGAGCCTTGTCGTCGCGGACAATCTGTAGTGGAATCCCCCTTACGGCACTGACTGCCTTCAGATAGTCGTGAAGGTCGAAGTCCTCTTCGGCGCTGCCATAGAAACAACTCTCCCACCGGGCTGGGATGAATACTAATACCACGTCAAATCGCGTGCGGTGCGCCTTCACAGCATCAATCGCCCTCGTGAGCACTGTGGCGAGGTGATGATGGGGCTGGGCTGATGCGGAGATCTCTTTCTCGACGTCACGCGGAAGTTCCAAACGCACCGCATCGTCATCCGCGACCACACGAACGCCGAACACACGCGACATCCCATTGAAATCAACAAGGTACTGGCGGCGCTCCTGCGGGTGGGCAGGCTGTTCAAGTTCACTCACAAGGTCGTCCATCCGGCTGAGTTCACCGTGCGGCGCTATAACGGCCAGCCGAATTGGATCAGGCACCATACTTGCCAGCGGACGACTGTACGGGCCAAACTGCACGAGCCCCCGCAGCGGGTGACTATCCACATCGTCCTGCCTATCCGGGTGGAACAGCAACAGCGGCTCTTGGAGACATTGATGCGCCGGCAGCTGGCTAACATGCACGATCGCAGGAGGCTTCATGCCATCCTCTTTGTGTACGCTGTAATGCCAGATACAACAAATCTAGCATCGATCCCGTCGTCAATGCCATAGGCGGATAATGTGGCTGACGATTCGCCATTCACCAGAATGTGAGCCCATGCATCAACGATTGCATTCCACGCGGCGTTATACCGACCAGTGAGCCGCGACCGTCTGAAGTCTTTGGCTTCCTCCGACAAAGGAGATTCACCCGATTCCAGCCAGACCATTGGCTCGAAAACAAGCCACAGGCGCCCCATACGGTAGTCCAGAGTGAGCCAAGCAGCCTCGGTCCATGTCATGTCGCCTACGCGTCCATGAGTGTTTCCCACTGCTGCCTCTAATGGTTTCACCAGATCATGCGTCTTCCCTTCAGTCTCGACACAGACGGCCCATCGTCCATGCCTACGACGTGGCACGAGTGGGCGCATGCGGGACAGCGCCTTCACGATGGCCTCGTAAAGAAGACCATGCTCTGCCGAATCGTAGCGAAGCCGGTGCGTCTCGATGTTGAGCAGGTCGAATCTTCGGATTCCAAGGGGCTCGAAGGCGCGAAGCGCGTCCCCATTCCTGCCGAAGGCTATCACGCCTGATTGCCGACGCCCGACGATCAGATCAACACCAGCAGCCTTGACGCGGTCACGTATCTCCCCTGTACCTCCGACGTTGCAATCGATTAGACGACACGAAGTGGGTGCCTCCAGAATGGGCAAGGCGTTCATCCGTATTACGGGCCATGTCCCACAAGCGTCTGGGACGGGAGCGTTGCCCACACGGGGGGCGATCTTGGCTATCCTATCCCTGTCCACGTCGGCTAAACATGTGACGACCGAAACGATGTCGCCCATCAGTTCATCGAACGTCTCGCACTCAATGGTATGGGCATCTACTCCTTTGCGCCTAGCAGACTCCATCAGACGTCCAACTCTCTCCGATGGATGAGAATCGGAACGGTGGACCCAGAACAACCCAGCGCCACAGGCCGAGCCTGACTCAATCGCTTCACTTACTAACCGTCTCATAATAGGCTAGACACCGCCGCGATTCTGTGCGAGGATG
>CAYODK010000147.1:0-14314 GCA_964402695.1 uncultured Verrucomicrobiota bacterium | reverse complement strand
CGATGCCATCTTCGGCGGTGGACTGACAGGAAGTCTGTGTGTAGGCTTCACGACCGAGGTGCCCTATGAACCCTGAAGACCTTCTTGAAGCTCTGATCGCCATGCAGATCCGGGACACGACCCTCATGCCTGAGCCTCTCCAGCGGGCATGGGATGGGTTCCAGTTCGCCGGGCTCCGGCCTCTGACGGACGATCAGTACTACGAGATCCTCGTCCGCTCGGTGTTCTATTCAGGGTTCCGGGCGGCGACGGTCATGGCCCGTCTGGCTGTTCTCCAAGAGCACTTCCCCAGTCCCGCCGTCGTCGCAGGGTATGGTCCCGAACAGATCGCCGCCATCCTTGCCGACCCTCGCATGATCCGAAACCGCCGGAAGATCATGTGCTGCGTTCAGATCGCCGGGCAGATGGTCGCCACGATCCAGCAGCACGGGTCGTTCCATGCCTACCTTCAGTCGTTCGCTGTCGATCCTGAGTTCGAGGGGCTCATGCGGCTCCACGAGGACCTCTGCATTGGCTTGGACGGGATCGATGAAGCGGGGGCGTTCCATTTCATGATGGATGTCGGGCTCCCGGTTCTGAAGCCCGACCGGGTCGTGCTTCGTGTCTTCACCCGCTTGGGAATCATCCCGAGCGAGGACCACCAACTTGCGGCGGTGATGGCTGGACGGCATCTGGCAACCGGTATGAACGAGCCGATCCGCTTCTTCGACGCACTCGTCATGGCGTTTGGGCAGGAGAGCTTCCCGGAGTTCGGGATTCGACGGGGCATCTGTCTCGGAACGCCTCGATGCGATGCCTGCACGCTTCACGAACACTGCCACTACTACGCCGAGCACCACCCCGCATGACCATCGCCCGCATCGTCAGTGGGGGCCAGACCGGAGCCGATCAGGGCGGCTGGGATGCCAGCATTTACTGCCAGCTCCCCTACGGCGGCTGGGTTCCCCGAGGCAAGAAGACCGAGCGAGGGACGATTCCCGACCGGTTCACAGGGTATACCGAGCACGTCTCCCCGGATTACCTCGCCCGGACGCAAGCCAACGTCGTCGACAGCGACGCCACGGTCGTGTTCTCGATTGGACCGCCAACGGGAGGATCGCTACGGACGGTCGAGTTCTGTTCCAAGCATCACCGCCCATGCATGGTAGTGGATCTGCGGGAGCCCCGTGGGGAGGTCGTGCGACGGATCGTGGGATGGGTCAAGACGGAGTGCCCCTCGAACGCTACCCTGAACGTCGCCGGGAGCCGGGAAAGCAAGTCGCCGGGGATCGGGCACCTTGTGATGGTGCGGATGATCGATGTAGTGGCCGGGGCCAACGGCGTGACGTTCTATCCGCTGGGGGATGAGGCGTAGGGCCGCTTCGCCCTGCTCAGCATCCTCTTGATCTCGTCGATGGCGAACGGCGGCTGTCGCTGATGGATCATCGCATGACAGTTCGGGCAGACCGGACGCAGGTCCTTTTCGGGATCGACCTCATGTGCGGTTCCCACCTCGCCCAACGGACGGATGTGATGAACGTGGATGAAGCCCTCGCCAAGCGAACCATACTGCTTCCCAAAGGACATGCCGCACACCGCACAGGTTGTTCCATGGATCTGAATGCAGCGATCCCGGTTGATCGATGATCGTTCATAGACCGTGGATCGCCTCGCCTTCGGGGCTCCTTCTGTCGCCGTTGTGGGCTGTGGGACGTTTCTCGGCGGCTCGGTTCCTGTGCGAGCCTTCCATTCCTGTTCAAGCAAGGAGGCGATGGCCGGAGGGATGGATGTCCCGGAGGCGTTCGGCCACCAGTCATGCTCCGACAGGGGGCCCGCCATCAGATCGGCTTCGGGGATGACAGGCTCCGTCCGGAGCACATCGAACTCGATGTCGACATAGAAGGCGGTGTCGCCCTTCTTTGCCCGTTCCGGGTCCCAATGCTCGTCCTCGGTCGGGCGGCTGGTCACTACTCCCGAGCCCACGATCCCTTTCGGGGCGACCCCGAGCCTCATAAGAAACGCCCGGTCTCCGACGGCGATACGCCGAGTCACGCCGCAGCTCCATGGCTCGACGAATCCATGGCCGGAGTTCGTATCGCTTACCGCCTGCGGAAGGCTCTCCCATCTCCACAGAGTCGGGTTCCAGATGAATAGGTATGCGCTCATGGTTGGCAGCCTACAGCCATCCCCGCCGCTTGGCCTCCCGGATGATCCAGCGGAAGTCCGCTTGGGGGATCAGCGGGGCGTATTGAGCCCACACCCACTTGCCCCTCGCTCCCGGCTTCTCGCCGACCATGTAATAGGCGATTCGCAGCTCGATCCGGCCGTCCTCCACGAAACGGATTTTCTGCAAGACGATCATCTTCCGGGGATACCCGGTCTGCGGGCGTTCGATCTGGTCCTCCACGACGAAGTGAACGACCTTGCCCGTGATCGAAGTGATCCGTCGGGGCTTCCCGAGCCTCGGTATGAACGGCGGGATCTTCACGGGCGTCGGACTCTTGCTCGGGGCGTGCTTGCGATGGGTTCCCATGGTGTCCTCCTGCGATGGGACCATCATAGCCGGACAGGCCGAACGGTCAACGGGCGGAAGTCGGGAGGGGACGGACAGCGGCTATTTCGGACGGTGCGAATTAGGCAGGGGGCACTACTCGGCGGGGGCGACCTCGTCCTTGGCGACGGTCTCGATGGGGCGGACGGGCAGATCGCAGATGAGCCGAATGGCGACTCGGTCGCCGTTGTCCTCCACGACGTGGAACCGGAGGGCTTCCTCGCACGGCTCGGGGCGGCTGTATCTCACGAGCTGACCCGGTTCGTAGTTCATCGTCGTCATCGTATCACCCCCGGATGGCTCGTCCAAACACCCGCTCCGCCTCGGCCGTGGTCCCGACCACGCTCGCCAGCCGGGCAACGCACTGCGTCTTGGTGAGCGTCCCCCGTTGCCCCATCAGGTAGTCCGTCAGGATACCGGCGATCCGCCGGATCTGCCGCTGAGTGATCTTGGCGATCCGCCCCGTCTTCGTGGTGGTGTTCATCGGGCACCCGCTGTGGCGGCGGCACCCGCCTCGTAGGCCTGCCGCAGGGCGTTCTCGATGGTCCAAACGGCGAGATCGTGGAAATCCAGCTCGTCGCTCTTCCGGGTCTCCAGCGTCTCAATCCCCATCACGCTGCGGGCGATCTCGGCGACCGTCTGGTCGATCCGCCCCGTCTTCTTCGTCGTCCCCGTGGTCTTCATCCTTCCGCCTTTCCGGGGTCCGTCCCCGTTTTCTGGGACCATGGAGCCATGGCTCCGCACTGCAAGCAAGTCAATCAGGGAGAAAAAGATACGACTTTGTGCGGGGCGGAATGGCGGGGATCTGGCGATTCCGGGGCAGGTAGGGGGGGCGTAGGCGATCAGGCCCGTGATGCGATGCTATCCGCCGAGGATGATCCTGCCCGACCGGATGCCGTCGATGAAGGTCTGGGCATACGACTCGTATTCTGTGCTGATGTCGTTGGGTGGGTCCCACTCGTTCGTAGCCCCTGCCGCCAGCCTGATCAGCATCGATCCGGCCTCCGGGTTGGATGCAATGACACGGAGGATGGAGAACACGTTGTCGACGGATGCCTTCATGAGTTCCTTCATCTTCGCATCGGTGAACTGCCGACACTCGGAATGCAGGGCCTCCAGTGGCGTGTTGTTGCGGAATCCATGGTAGACGAGCGTGACGGCCAGCCTCCGGAAGTAGGCTGTCTGGGGCTCGTCGGTGTTCTTCCTTCGGCGGCGTTTCATCGTTCCTTCCTCTCCACGAGGTGGAGGTGGTTCGGTTTGGGCAGGCTCTGTGCAAGGCTGTCGACCTTCGCGACGTATTCAGCGATGAACTGGGACAGCCCCTCCGGATCGATCCCCTGCATCACTCGGGGGCAGTATCGGCGGTTCGTGCTCTTCCGAGGGAAGTCCATCCACATGAGCTGGTCCTCCACAGTCCGCAGCTTGAAGTAGACGACGATTCGCTGCTTGAAGACAAGGATGCGTTCGATCACCTCTCGGACGGCTCGTCTCTTGTCCTCCAGCGACAGACCGATGAACCCCTTGATGAGATCCGAGTAGGTTAGGCGGGCGTCCTCCGTTGTGCCCGATGCGATGGCACCGATGACCTCGGAAATCGATGACCGTATTGCCTTCTCCTTGTCGTCCAATGCTCGGGAGGCTACCGCATAGGACTTGGCGTCCATTCCGCCTTCGGCGAATGCCCCCGCAAGGTCATCCCGGCGAACAGCAATGGCCTCTGCCTCAGTTTCGAGTCGGTTTCGCTCTGCTTCGAGTGCGGGGGTATTGCCGTTCATGCGACCGGAGAGCCGCCGAAAGGCATCGAAGGACATCCCGCCGACGAGGGTAGAGACAAAGGTCTCCACGTCGTCCTGCATGATTATCGATCCACCGGGGCTTCCGTCGGCGTCCCATCCTTTGCACGCCCTCTTCCCGAGATACTTGGATGCGTTGCACCGGTAGTGACTGCATTTCGGGTCCGAGTGGGCGACGCCCGCCATATGGACATACTTCCCGCCGTTGTGCCCACCGGCCTGCCAACAATACCCGCACACCAGAGTGCCGGACAGAAGGCGGCGTTCACCCTGTCCGCCCTTCGTTGGAGCCTTCTCAAGACGGTGGTTGGCGATCCGCCATAGGTCTTCGTCGACGATGGGAGTGAAGACCTTCGAGGGCAGAACCTCCCCCTTATAGGGTATCTTCCCAACGTATCTTGGATTGCGGATGATGTTTCGGACGTGGGCATACCCAAGGTATCCACCGTTCGGCCCCCTGACACCCCGATCTGTCAGCCTCTTGGCGATCTGGTTCATGCCGAGCTTGCCGTGTGCATAGGACCGGAAGATCTCCCGAACCACTTCGGATGCCGCTTCATCGACCTCAATCACCCCCCGGTCAACCGTCCGGTATCCCAAGCAGTATCCGTTCAGATTCAGGGTGCCAGAACGGGCTGCCCGCTCCTTCCCAGCCCGAGATCGTTCGGAGGCGTATTCGACGAAGTGCTCACCGACGTCGGCCATGATGCCCATCATGAGTCGGCCGTCACGGGTGCGGCTGTCCTGCCCGTCGAAGGTCAGGATGTAGGCACCGGTCTTTTCGAGGACGTCCCGAACCTGCACCAACACACGGGGGGAACGGACAAGTCGCCAGACGTCACGAACCACGATGACCTGTATTCGCCCTGCGGCGATCTGTTTCAGGAGTCGATCCAGATCCCGGCGTGAATCCCGTCCCTTGGCACCGGAGATCTCGCTGTCCTTATCAAATACCTCATAGGCCCATCCCCGGTGTTCGGCGAAGCGGATGCCGTCCGCCCTCTGGCCTTGGACAGACTGCCGTTCCTCCTTCTTGCCGCCGATCTTCCGCAGTTCCTCGCCGGACACCCGGACGTAGATTCCGGCCCGGATGGGCGTGAGTTCTGTTTTCGCCCCGTCGCCTCGGTCTTGCGTTTTTGCTGCTTGGCCCATAGTGTCGGCCTCCGTCTATGGTGACGTTGCGGCAAATCGGGGGAGCAAGCAAGGGCAATATGCTGCCTTTTGTTTACGGGAACACGTTCCCGTACCGCAACCGGGTGATCAGCGGGCTGTCGATGGGCGTCGTCGTCGTGGAGGCCGACCGCAAGAGCGGCGCGATGATCACCGCCGACCAGGCCGGCGAGCAGGGGCGGCAGGTCTTCGCCGTGCCGGGGCGCATCGACCAGCCTTCGTCGCGCGGCACACACCACCTGATCCGGCAGGGCGCGAAGCTCGTCGAGGACGTGCGCGACATCCTCGAGGAGTTCGAGTATCTGATTCCGCCCTCCGCCGCGGCATCGGCCGGGGCGGAGAAGGACGGAAGCGCCGCGCCGGAGGCCCCGGCCGCGCCGGCGTTCGTGTTCGGGCCGGAGGAGGGGCGGATCGTCGAGGCCCTGGCCGAGGGCGAACTCGACGTGGATTCGCTTTCGCGCCGCGCCGGGGTGCCGGTGGCGAAGCTCGGGGCGTTGCTGATCGGTCTGGAGATGAAACGCGTCGTGCGCATGCTGCCCGGCCGCAGGGTCGTGCTGACGGTGTCGCTGCCGCGAAAGGAAGCCGAGGGGGAATGAGCACCAAGCTGGTCATCGTCGAGTCGCCCGCGAAGGCGAAAACCATCAACCGCTTCCTCGGGCGCGACTACACCGTGCGCGCCTCGATGGGCCACGTGCGCGACCTTCCGGCCAAGGCCTTCGGTGTCGACATCGACCGCGGGTTCAAGCCGCAGTACGTCGCCATCCCCGGCCGCGTGAAGGTCCTGTCGGAGCTGAAATCGGCGGCGAAGACCGCGACGGACATCTACCTGGCGCCCGATCCGGACCGCGAGGGCGAGGCGATCGCGTGGCATCTGAAGGCCGCCCTTTCCGACAAGTCGGTGAAGGCGCGGTTCCACCGGATCACGTACCACGAGATCACCGAGAGCGCGATCCACCGCGCGTTCGACCAGGCCCACGAGATCGACCAGCACATGGTCGATTCCCAGCAGGCGCGTCGCGTGCTGGACCGCATCGTCGGCTACCGCGTCAGCCCCCTGCTGTGGCGGCGCATCCCGGGCGCATCGAGCGCCGGCCGCGTGCAGTCGGCCGCGCTGCGGCTCGTCTGCGACCGCGAGAAGGCGATCCTCAACTTCAAGCCCGAGGAATTCTGGATCGTCGGCGCGAACGTCGCCAAGCAGGTCGACCCGCGCGATCCCTTCACGGTCCGCCTTTCGCGGATCGACGGCCAGAAGGCCGAGATCCGGAGCGCGGAGGAGGCGGAGGCCGTCCGCCGCGACCTCGACGGCCGCGCGATGCGCGTGGCGTCGGTCGCAACGAACACCGTGACGAAGCGCGCGCCGCCGCCGTTCATCACGAGCACGCTGCAGCAGGCCGGTTCGCGGGCGTGCGGGTTCGTGCCCTCGCGCACGATGCGCATCGCGCAGACCCTCTACGAGGGCGTCGATCTCGGCAGCGGCCCCGTCGGCCTGATCACCTACATGCGTACGGACTCGTTCTCCGTCGCGCGCGAGGCGCAGGCGGCGTGCCTCCAGTATATCGGCACCCGGTACGGGGCGGAGTACGTGCCCGAGAAGCCGAATTTCTTCCGCAGCAAGTCGAGCGCGCAGGAGGCGCATGAGGCGATCCGGCCGACGGACGTCCTCCGCACGCCGGACGCGATGGCCGGGCACCTCAAGGGCGACGAGCTGAAACTCTACCGGATCATCTGGGAGCGCTTCGTCGCGAGCCAGATGGCGCCCGCGCGTCTCGCGCAGACGCAGGTGGAGGTCGAGGCGGTCCCGCCGGCCTCCGGCGGCCGTACGTTCCTGTTCCGCGCGTCGTCGTCCCAGGTCGTCTTTCCGGGCTACATGCGCGTGGCCGGCGAGGAGATCGCGGCGCCCGTGCCGGCGGAGGACGGCCAGCCGGAGGAGGTCCAGAAGCTCCCGCCGCTGGCCGAGGGCGAGGGGCTCGACCGCGTCGGCGACTGGCTGGCGGAGCAGAAGTTCACCCAGCCGCCGCGGCGCTACTCCGACGCGACGCTCGTGCGCGCGATGGAGGAGAACGGCATCGGACGCCCCAGCACCTACTCGTCGACCGTGCAGGTGCTCTACGACCGCACCTACGTCGAGCGCGAGAAGCGGACGCTGAAACCGACCGCCGTCGGCATGGCCGTCAACGACTACCTCGCCGAGCGCCTGCCCGTGCTGTTCGACGTCAAGTTCACCGCGCAGATGGAGGAGTTGCTGGACGAGGTGGAGGAGGGGAAGGTCGAGTGGACCGCGATGCTCACGACCTTTCACGAGTCGTTCCTCGGCTGGATGGAGACCGCGCGCGGCCAGGACCCGAACCCGGACCAGTCGTCGCGGATGCTGTCGCTCCTCGGTCACGTGAAGGAGTGGGCCCCGCCGGTCGGCAAGGGCAAACGGTCGTTCAGCGAGCGCGACTTCATCGAGTCGCTGCGCACGCAGGTCGACGGCGGCAAGGCCCTCTCCGAGCGGCAGGTCGAGGTGCTCAAGCGCGTCGCGTGGAAGTACCGCGAGCAGGTTCCGGAACTCTCCGCGCAGGCGGAGGCGTTCGGTCTGGCGCCCGATGCGCGGGAGTCGGCGGTCCCGGCGACCCCGGAGGAACGAGCGCGCGTCGACGCGATGCTCGCGGCGCTGGCGAACGTCGAGTTCAAGCCGGCGTCGAAGGTCCGCGGCCGGACCTACGACGACGGCAAGTTCTTCAAGTCGCTCCGTCAGCAGGCCGAGGGCGGCAAGGACCTCTCGCCCAAACAGGTCGCCGTGCTCGTCCGCCTCGTGCGCCGCTACGCGGAGGCGATTCCGAACTTCGAGCAGCTCAAGCCGGTCCTCGACGCCGCCGTGCCGGCGGAGGAGGCTCCGGCGCACGCGGTGGATCCGAAGCCGATCCTCGACGGCCTGCGCGCCGTCACGGAGTGGAAGGCGCCCGTCGTGCGCGGGAAGCGCACCTGGGACGACAAGGCGTTCTTCGAGTCCCTCGACCGGCAGTTCCGCGAGAGCAACCGGCTCTCGCCGCGCCAGGTCTTCGCGCTCCGCAAGCTGGCGAAGCGGTACAAGGTGGACGCGGGGCATACCGGTGAGACGACGGTGTCCGCCCCGCCGGGCGGGGAGCCCATCGCCGGCGCACCGGCGGGCGGATGATCGACCTCCACGTCCATTCGACCTTCTCCGACGGATCCCTCACGCCGGCGGAACTGGCCGCCGAGGCGGCCGCCGCCGGCCTGACGGCGCTGGCCGTGACGGATCACGACACGATGGGCGGCGTGCCGGAACTCGTGGAGGCCGCGCGGGGAACCGGCGTCCGTCCGATCCCCGGCGTCGAATTGAGCGTCGCCCACGAGCACGGCCCGCTGCACATGCTCGGCTACTTCATGGAGCCCGGCGACGGACTGAACTCGGCGCTGGAACGGATCCAGCGCGGCCGCGAGGAGCGGAACCTGGCGATCGTGGACCGGCTCGTCGCGCTGGGCGCGCCGGTGACGTGGGAGGAGGTCCTCGCGATCGCCGGCGGCGACCTCGTGGGCCGGCCTCACTTCGCGATGGCGCTGGTCGCGCGCGGACATGTCGCGACGAAGGACGACGCCTTCGCCCGATTCCTGACCCGCGGTCGGCCGGCGTACGTCGAGCGCTTCCGCTATTCCGCCGCGGAGGCCATCGGCATCCTGCGCCGGGCCGGCGGAGTCGCCGTGCTGGCGCATCCCGGACTGCTGCGCTGCGAGGGCCGGCACCTGAGGGAGTTGATCGCCGAACTGGCGGCCGCCGGGCTTGGCGGGATCGAGGTCTGGCACTCGCGGCACACCGCGGTCGCATCGCGCCGGCTGGCGCGGCTCGCCGCGCGTCACGGACTCGTGGCGACGGGCGGATCGGACTACCACGGGTCGATGTCGCCGGGCATCCGCATCGGCCGCGGCTTCGGCTCGCTCGCCGTCCCCGACGATGTCGTCGACGCCCTCCTCGCCCGGCGCTGATGGCTTCCCGCCGCCCGCCCGCCCATTGCCCTGGATGGTGTTGCCGACGGCACGAAACCGCTTGAACCTGTCCACTGGCAAGCGCAGCATCGTCTGCAAGATGAACGGATAGAGGATCGAGAAATCAGGCCGGAGATGTGCGGACCCAAGCAAAGCGACTGGTCGTAGAATATACTCAGTATCGAACGGAAATCTGACAGTATATTCCCGAGACCCATGAGCGGGAAAAGATACGGGCCGCCTTGATCGATAGCGTCTATCAAGCACCCGATTACATCGGGGAACGTGTGTTGGCCGAGGATGGCACAGAAGAAGATCAACCCCTGGAGATATCCGATTGGGTCAACGCCCTCGAAACCGTGCAGGATTCCATCAAGACCAGAAAGAGCAACATCCCGGGATCAAGAGACTACCTGAACTTCCTCCACGGCTTCATCGCTCGGGCGAAGGGAGCGAAATCAGTCGGCGAACCAGAGCGTGGACCGTACGGGTGATCCGCGGACGGTTCACCCGTCCGGTGACGCTCGACGTTGGCCGACAGGCTGGTTGAAGCCTTGACCGTCAGGCCTTCGGTATTTACAATGTAGTTATGAACGAGCTGACCTTCGAGTGGGACGAAGGGAAGAACCGCGCGAATCAGCGGAAGCACGGTGTTGGCTTCGAGGAGGCGCGATCGGTCTTCTTTGATCCCCAGGCAGTCGAGTTCTACGACGACGAACACGTGGAGTCCGAGGACCGGTTCCTGCTGCTGGGCGTGAGCGCGAAGCTGCGGATCCTCATGGTTTGCCACTGCGTGCGAGAATCAGGCCACGTGATCCGGATCATCTCGGCCCGTAAGGCGACAAGAACCGAACGGCGCGAATACCCATGGGGTGCAACATGAAAGCGGAATACGATCTGTCGAAGATGAAGAAGCGGCGCAACCCGTACGTGTCCCGCTTGAAGAAGCAAGTTACGATCCGGATGGGAACGGATATTGTTACGTACTTCAAAGCCCTTGCCGAGGAGTCCGGCATCCCTTACCAGAGCCTGATCAACCTCTACCTGAGGGACTGCGTGGAGCACAATCGGAAGCTGGACCTGAAGTGGGCCTCATGAAGAACGGCCAACCAGCAAATGCTCGGTACGGCTTCGCCGCCTGAGATTCGCGACGTTGGCATCGGGAAGAAGGACGATGAGATTTGAATGCGAGCACGTTTCGGCCAGTTCACGTCTTGCTCGCCGGCAACGCTCGCAGAAGCGCCATGCGCCCCCATCCAGGAAGCGGGATCGAGGGGCGTTGACGGGGGGCGCGGACGGGGCGTAGCATCGCCAGTCATTATGAGGAGAGCGCCATGAGTCCTGTCGCATCCCGCCGTTCCTTCCTTCGCACTGCGGCCGTTGTCGGCGGCGGCCTCACCATCCTGCCCTCGGGCATCGTGCGCGCGGCGCCGGGAAAGGGTCCCAACGCCAAGCTGAACCTCGCGGTCATCGGGGTCGCGGGCCGGGGGGGCGCGAACCTCAAGGAGATGAAGGACGAGAACGTCGTCGCGCTCTGTGACGTCAATGCGAACCACCTGGACGAGGCGGCGAAGAAGTGGCCGGAGGCGAAGACCTACGTCGACTGGAGGAAGTGCCTCGATCACAAGGGGCTCGACGCGGTCGTCTGCTCCACGACCGATCACACGCACGCCTTCATCAACACCTGGGCGCTCAACCGCGGCCTGCACGTCTACTGCGAGAAGCCGATCGCCAACTCCGTCCACGAGGCCGCCATGGTGCGCGAGGCGTACCTCAAGCACGGCGGCAAGGTCGCGACGCAGCAGGGGACGCAGATGCACGCGACGGACAACTTCCGCCGCATCGTCGAGATGATCCGCCGCGGCGCGATCGGGAACGTGAAGAGCGTCCATGTCTGGTGCAGCCGCACGCCCAAGGGCGGCAGCTACCTTCCCGACGCGGGTCCGGCACCGGCGCACCTCGACTGGGACCTGTGGCTGGGCCCCTCGCGCGCCCACCCGTACAACCCGGAGTACTTCGGCGGCTGTCTCGCCTGGAACCGTTTCTGGGATTTCGGCAGCGGACAGATCGGCGACATGGGCAGCCACATGATGGACATGGCCTGGTGGGCGCTCGACCTGACCGTGCCCACCTCCTGCAAGGCCGAGGGTTCGCCGCTGAGCCCCGACACGCTGCCTGAGTGGCTGGTAGCCGAGTGGGAGCACCCGGCCAACGCGTGGCGGCCTGCCGTCAAGGTGCACTGGTACGACGGCGGCAAGAAGCCGGGGTTCCCGTCCAAGATCTTCGGCCGCGACGAGATGTTCAAGGGCTGGGTGTTCAACGGGGAGAAGGGCTACATCCTCGGCGACTACGACTACCGGCTCCTGATGCCGAAGGGCGACCTGACGCATTTCAACTCGCCGAAGCCGGAGGACCTGATCCCGTCGTCGCCCGGGCACCACGCCGAGTGGATCGCCGCGTGCAAGACCGGCTCGCCGACGCTGTGCAACTTCGACTACGCCGGTCGGATGATCCAGCACAACCTGCTCGCGCTCGTCGCCTACCGGACCGGCAAGAAGCTCGAATGGGACGCCGCGACGCTCAAGGCGAAGAACTGTTCCGAGGCGGACGCCTTCATCACGAAGACCTACCGCGCGGGGTGGTCGCTCAACGGCTGAGTCGCGGGGGGCGGGCGGCGGCTTCGCGGGTGCGATGGGTCGCCGGACGTCAGCGCGGACGAATTCGGGAGACCTGGTTCATGAATCGATGGATCCTCATCCTTGGCGTGGTGGCGGTCGGTTGGGCGGCCCGGGCGGCGGACCTTTCGGATGCCGACCTGACCGCAGCCGCGCGCTGTGCTGCGGGCGATGCGAACGCGCCCGCCCTGCGGTACGCGATCGAGGCCGCGGCTACCGACTGCGGCTCCGACGTGAAGGCGCTGATGGCCCTGCAGCGGAGGATGCTGGCCGCGCTCGACCTGCCGGATGCGACGCCCGCCGGGCGCGCGATGATCCTGCACGTGGTGCAGCGCATGGGATTCTGCGTCGACGTGCCGGCCGTCGCACGGTTTCTTACGGATCCGGTCCTGTCCCATCCGGCCCGCCTCGCGCTCGAGGGCATCGCCGATCCGAAGGCCGATGCGGCCCTGCTCGCGGCACTGGCGAAGGCCGGGGACGACGCGCGCACGGGGCTGGTCATGTCGCTGGGCCTGCGCCGGTGCGCCGCGGCGGATGCCGCGATCGTGCCGTTGTGCGATTCCAAGGACGTCGCGCTGGCCTCGGCGGGCGTGATTGCGCTTGGCAGGATCGCCACGCCGGCGAGTCTGGACCGTCTTCTCCGGCCCGTCGCGCCGGCGTGCGAGTCCGCCCGCCACGCCGCGCTCGCCGCCTGTCTCAACCGGATGGCCGACGGCTCGGATGCCGCCCTTGCCCGCAAGACGGCGACGGCGATCTTCGGTGACGTGTCGGACGTGCCCGCGTTGCGTGCGGCGGCGACCGCGGTGCTGCTGCGGACGGACCCGAAGGCGGCCCCCGCGCTGTTGACCAAGGCGCTGACCGATCCGCAGCTCAAGGTCCGCGAGGCTGCCGCACGCGTGGCGGCCACGGGGCTGAAGGGCGATGCCGTCACGGATGCCCTGGCCGCCGCGTTGCCGTCGGCCGGCGCCGATGACGCGGTGCGGATTCTCGGGGCGCTGCGTGAACGTGGCGATGCCCGTGCGGTTGCGGTGGTCGCCGCGGCCGCCTCGTCCGGCGCGGAGCCGGTCCGGCGGGCCGCGATCGCAACGCTGGGCGCCATCGGCGGGGCGGAGCACGGCCTGCGCCTTTCGGAGTTCATGTCCGACGACGCCGTGCGCGAGGCGGCGTCCCGGGCGCTGACGGAGATGCCCGCGAAGGGCGTCACGGCGAAGCTGTCCGCGACGGCTTCGGCGTCAGCCGACCCGGCGACGCGCGCCCGGCTGGTCCAGGTCCTGGGTGCCCGGGCGGGCGGGGACGGTCTGGCGATCCTGGCGCCGTTCACGAAGGATGCCGACGCCGGGGTGCGTCGCGAGGCGTGGCGTGCCCTGCGCGAGCGGGCGCGTCCGGAGGATGCCGCCGCCCTGGCGGACCTGGCGTGCGCGGCGCAGGCGACCGATGCGGCCGCCGCCGAGGCGGCGCTCGGGACCGCGGTCCGCCCGATGGCGTCGGCGGAGCGTGAAAAGCTGCTGGTCGCGGCGTGGGGCAGGGCGCCGTCGTCGGCGAGGCCGTCGCTGGTGCGGACGATGGCCTACTTCGCGGACTCGGGTGCGGTGCCGGTCCTGGTCGCCGCGATCCGGGATGCGGACCCGGCGGTGCAGGAGGCCGCGGTGCGCGCGCTGTCCGGCTGGCCGGATGCCGCGCCCGCGGAGGCCCTCTGTGCCGCGGCGTTCGACCTGCCCAAGGAAGGCCTTCGGCTGCTGGCCCTTCGCGGGGCGGTCCGGATGATCGGGGCGGCGGGAGGGGCCGAGGCCCGCACGCGCCTGGCGGACATGTTCCGCCGCGCGCCGGACGCGGCGGGCCGGCAGGTGGTCGCCGCGGCCATCGGCGAGCGGGCCGGCATCGAGGCCTTCGCGATCTACGAAGGCTGGTTCAACGATGCCGCGCTGGGACCCGATGCGAAGAAGGCCTACGTGGCGCTCTACGACCAGATGCGGACCTCGCCGGCGGGCGAAATCGACACGAAGGGGTGGCGGGCGGACGCCTCGCACCGCGCGGGCGAAACGGCGCGTGCGTTCGACCGGAAGGACGAGACCCGGTGGGACACCGGGACGCCGCAGGTGCCCGGCATGTGGTTCACGCTCGACATGAATCGCGTGGCCACCGTCGCGCAGATCGATCTC
>CAYODK010000146.1:1196-14328 GCA_964402695.1 uncultured Verrucomicrobiota bacterium | reverse complement strand
TCGGCCTGGCCGCCCTGGCCGCGGCCCGCCCTGCGGCCGCCGCGCCGGCGGCCGCCGCGGCGGGACTGCTCGCGACCGCGGCGGCGCTCGACGCCGCGCGCGGGCGGCGGCGGGTCGACGGGCTCCGCGTGGCGCTGCCGGCGCTCGTGCGGCTTGCGCGCGACCAGGAGGGCGCGTTCCCGGTGCGCGTCGAGGGGGCCGTGGCGGACGGCGCCCTGGTTGTCGGCCTCGCGGTTCCGCGCGAGCTCGGCGCGCCGGACGTGCAGCGGACGGCCGTGGAGACGTCCCGGGCCACCGTCGTCCCATGGCCCTGCCGCCCCCTCCGGCGCGGCCGGTACGCGGTGCGGGACGTCGCGGTCGAGGTCTCCTCGCCGCTGGGCCTCTGGCTCGTCCGGCGCCGGCAGACGGCGGCGTGCGAGGTGCGCGTCTATCCCGACCTCCGCGAGGAGCGGCGCCGCGCCTCGGCGCGGTTCCTCCGCCGCGGCGGCGCCGGGGCGCACCGGCTGCGGCAGGGCGGCAAGGGCCGCGAGTTCGAGAAGCTCCGCGAGTACATCCCCGGCGACAGCACCGAGGACATCCACTGGAAGGCCACGGCCCGGCGCCGCCACCCGGTGACCAAGGTCTTCCAGGTCGAACGCACGCAGGAGGTCTACGTCGCGATCGACACCTCCCGCCTCAGCGCGCGGCTGGCCCCCGCGGCGCGCGACCCGCGGCCGGGGGCCGAGCCGCCGACGGTGCTCGACCGCTACCTCGCGGCGGGGCTCATGCTCGTGGCGGCCGCGCGCGAGCACGGGGACCGCTTCGGGCTGATCGCGTTCGACCGCCGCATCCGGAGGTTCGTCCGCTCCGGCCACGGCGCCGCGCACATCGACCACTGCCGCAACGCGCTGTTCGAGCTCGAGCCCGACCCCGTGTCGCCGGACTACGCCGAGCTCTTCACGTTCCTGCGCACCCGCCTGCGCAAGCGGGCGCTGGTCGTCGTGCTGACCGGCCTCGACGACGCCGCGGCGGCGGAGGCGTTCCAGCGCGGCGTGGACCTGGTCGCGCGCCAGCACCTCGCGCTCGCGTTCTCGATCCGGCCCGCGGGGGCGGAGCCGCTCTTCACGGGCGCCCCGCCGGCGGACGAGGCGGGCATCTGCCGCCGGATCGAGGGCCATGAGCGATGGCGCCGTCTGGAGGAAACCCGGCGCGCGCTGCGGCGGCGCGGCGTCGCGTTCGCGACGCTCGCCGACGAGCGCCTGAGCGCGGACCTCGTCACGCACTACGTCACCGTCAAACAGAGGCAGCTGCTGTGATCCTCGACCTGGCACGGTTCATCGAGCGCGGCCGGCCCGCGTGGGAGGAGCTCGACCGGCGGCTCGCGCGGATCGAGGCCGACCCGTGGGTGCATCTCGACCTCGACGACATCCGCCGCCTGCACCTGCTCTACGAGCGCGCGGCGGCCGACCTGGCCGACGTGCGCGACCTCGCGACCGAGCCGGACCTGTGCGGGATGCTGGAATCGCTGGTCGCGCGCGCCTATGCCGAGATCCACACGCTGCGCACCGGCGTCACGCGCTTCCACCCCTGGCGCTGGTTCACCCGGACCTTCCCGCGCACCTTCCGCGCCCGGGCGCGCGCCTTCGCCGCCGCGCTGGTCGTGATGGCCGCTGGTGCCCTTTTCGGCGGCGGGGTGCTGCTCGCCGACGGCACGGCCAAGCGGCACCTGCTGCCGTTCGAGCATCTCCAGGGCCATCCCTCGGAGCGCGTCGCGGCCGAGGAGAAGGCGCGGGACACCGGCGCCCGGCAGCAGACGTTCTCGGCCCAGCTGATGACGAACAACATCCGCGTGTCGATCCTCGCGCTCGCGCTCGGGATGACCTTCGGCGCCGGGACGCTGGTCCTGCTCTTCTACAACGGCGTCATCGTGGGCGCGGTCTGCGCGGACTACCTCGCCGCCGGCGAGGGCGTCTTCCTCGCCGGCTGGCTGCTGCCGCACGGGTCGATCGAGATCCCCGCGGTCCTCATCGCCGGGCAGGCCGGCCTCCTGCTCGGCCGGGCCCTGATCGGCTGGGGCGACCGGCGGACGATGAAGGCGCGCGTCTCCGGCATCCTCGCGGACCTCGTGACGCTCGTCGGCGGGTGCTCGGTCCTCCTGGTCTGGGCCGGGATCGTCGAGTCGTTCTTCTCGCAGGTCCACGAGCCGGTCCTTCCCTACGGGCTCAAGATCGCGCTGGGGCTCGCCGAACTGGCGGGCCTCGCGCTCTTCCTCGCCCTCGCCGGGCGCGCCCCCGGGGCGCGGAGGGAGGCGAAGCCGTGACGGACCTCCGGCATTCGATCGAGATCCGCACGCCGGAGGGCATCGCCTTCGCGCTGCCGCTGGCCGGGCCGGTGACGCGGTTCCTCGCGTGGGCGCTCGACCTCGCCGTCATCCTCGCGGCCACGACCGTCGCCGGCCGGCTTCTCGGCCTTCTCCGCGCGGTCAGCCCCGACACCGCCTTCGCGCTGAACATGCTCCTCTTCTTCACCGCCTGGGTCGGCTACGGCATGGCGACCGAGTGGCGCTGGCGCGGGCAGACGCTCGGCAAGCGGGTGCTCCGCCTGCGCGTGGTCGACGAGCGGGGGCTGCGGCTCCGCCCCGCGCAGGTCGCGATCCGCAACCTGCTCCGATTCGTCGACCAGCTCCCCCTGCTGTACCTGGTCGGCGGCGCCGCGATGATTCTGTCGCGCCGCGCGCAGCGGCTCGGCGACCTGGCGGGCAACACGGTCGTCGTCCGGACGCCGCCGCTCGTGATGCCCGACGTCGAGCAGATCCTGGCCGGCCGCTACAACAGCCTGCGGGCCCACCCGCACCTGGAGGCCCGGCTGCGCCGCGCCGTGCCGCCCGCCGCCGCCGCCCTCGCCCTGCGCGCCCTCCTCCGTCGCGACGAACTGGACGACGAGCCGCGCGTCGCCCTCTTCCGCGAACTGGCCGCCCGCATCCGCGACTGGGTCACCCTCCCGCCGGACCTCTGGCAGGACCTCTCCGACGAGCAGTTCGTCCGAAACTGCGTCGATTCCCTCTACCGGAGAGCGACGAGGGATACGTGATGAGTGGACGGAAGACCGTCAGAGGCGGATCAGCGTTTCGATCTTGGCGAGCACTTCATCGACCGTCGCACGGTTGGCCTTCGACTGAAACCGCGCGCCGCGCGCAACCCAGTCCAGACACTTGACCTGGTCCGAAAGGACCACGCCCGTCACGCCGGAAGCCGTCACGGCCACCTCGAAGGGGTAGCCCTTCACCTTGCTTGTGATGGGGCACATCAAAGCCAATCCGACCTTTCCGTTGTAGGACTTCGGCGAGACCACGAAGGCCGGTCGCTGGCCGGCCTGTTCGCGCCCGGCCTGCGGATTCTTCTGAATCCAGACGATGTCCCCGCGCTCGGGCACGTAGGACATGGCCTACCAGACCTCCTTGCCGACGGCATCGCCGATGTCGACTTCGCCGTGCAGGTTCGCACGGGACACGGACTTCAACAGGGTGCCCAGATGATAGCGTTGAGCCGCCTGCGGCTCCAAGATGACGCGCCCATTCCTCACCCGCATTCGCACGGCCACGCCTTCACGGATCGCAGAATCCTCCGCGATCGGCTTGGGGATCCGAATCCCCAGGCTGTTCCCCCACTTCTGCACGGTTGCGATCATGCATCACCCATTGTTTCTACAATGAGTATACTCAGGGCACGCCCGCCGTCAATCGCACCCCGCGGAGTCTCCGACACAAGCGCCTGACCGGGCGATCAGGGCGGCCCTTCTGGGATTCCTTGAGGCGGTCAAAGAGGCGGCGAAGCCGTACTCTGCCTGCGGTTGTTCGCTCCTCTGATCAATCGCTGTACCAGAACTGCTTGCGATGAACGAGTCCCTTATCGAACCACACGACAGCGAAGTACCCTGCGCTCCAGTTCCGCACCCACCACAGACGCTGCATCTGTTCTTCTCCCTTGGCATATCCCCATCCGATCGGTTCGGGAAACGGATCGCCAAGGAGCGCAGTTACCTGATCTCGGGTCATTCCTGTCTCCACTTTCTCCCATCGTGCAAACGAGAACCCCTTCGCCCAAACTGTGTCCTCATTGTGTCATCCGCATACACCCGTCGGAACGCACGTTTCAAGCATCGCGGGTTCTCCGGAGGGACGGCGATCAGGCAGTCGTTGAACCGGACTGAGGAGGGTCGCAGGTTCCAAGGCCTGGAACGGAAAGGGTTTGGCGGTTCCAAGGTTCGGACGGTGTTGTGCTTGCCGCATTGGGAATTTGATTCGTGCTTAGGATTTCCGGTTTCGTGCTTCCACCGTGCCCAGTCGTGCGGCCGCCGGGGCCGGCGGCCCTCCCGGACGGTTCCCCCATTCGTCTGCCCTCCATTCGTTTGCCTTTTCCCGGTCCGGGCGATGGAGGATCAGGAAGGGGCTGGCACTCGACACCGGACACTCGGCACCCGGTCCGGGGCTACAAGATGTACGACACGGTGGACGACAGCGGACACCCGAGAACCCGTGAGATCCGTGGTTCCGCCCGCTCTCTCAGGGGATCAACAGCGCCCGGTAGACGCGCTGGGTCGGGGACGGGGCGGGATCGGCGACCGGGGCGAGGGCCGCCGCGGCGCGGCCGGTGGAGACCGGAACCCAGTTGGTGGAGAGAAGCGAATCGGACGCCTCGATCCGGTAGAGATGCGCGGGCACGGCGGTCAGGTCCACCCGCACGCCGCCCTCCTCCCCGCGCGCGATGCCCAGGATGTCCGGCACGCGCACCGGCCCGGGCAGGTTCACGGCGCGGGGGGTCCAGTTCGTCAGGGTGTGGATGCTGTTGGTGTCGCCGTCCGGGAGCAGCCCCTGGCTGACGTTCTGGACCTGGGGTCCGAACACCACGGCGTGCTGCTGCACGCCGCCGGCGTCGAACAGCCCGATCGCCTCCCCCCCGGCGGCGAGCCGGAACGGCACGTGGAGGTCTCCCTCCCCCAGGCCGTTCTGGTTCGTCTCCCCGTCCGCCCACACGAGCAGGAAGCCGCGCGCGGCGATCGTCGTGTTGGACGGAATCACCCACGGCTCCGGCTCGTCGAGGTCGTCGGTGAGACGGAAGCCGGCCAGGTCAACGCCGTTGCTGTTCGGATTGAAGAGCTCGAACCAGTCCTGGAACAGGCCGTCGACCGGATCGGGCCACCCGCCCTGCCCGGCGTTGTCGGCCATCCACTCGTTGATCACCACCGGCTGCGGCGCCGGCTGGCCGTAATTCGTGATCGTGATCGAGTCGGACGCATTGCTGAGCACCGCCCCGCGGAGGTCCGTGGCAACGAGGGTCAGCGGGTTGGCGAAGGCCGTCAGGCTGACCGTCACGGACCAGTTGGTCGCGGTGAGCCAGGTCACGGGATGGCGGACGCCGTTGACGAAGATGTCCCTCACCGTCACCGGCGCCGTGCCGGAGATCGTCGCCTGCGCGTTCGTCACCCCGTAGCCGTTGCCCCCGTTGTTGGTCACGGCGAATGGCGTCGCGAGCGGCAACTGGCTCCGCACCCACGCCGCGCGGTCGGCCAGCCACCGGACGGCATTCGTCCAGTTCTGTCCGACCAGCGCCGAGTAGCGGTTCGCCCGGCGCAGGTTGTAGGCCGCATCACCCGTGAAGAGCGAGAGATCGTGGATGTGCGCGTAGTAGGCGTGCAGGTTCGCGGGCCGCTGGAGCAGCCTGGTCGTGGTGGGCGAGCCGGTGCCGGGGAAGACAACGTTCGTGGCCTGGACGTACGAGTAATCCATGTCCCAGAGGAAGCTCATCGCCCTCCCGTCCTCCGGACGGAAAAAGATCATGTGGTTGTGCGAGTTGCCGTAGGTGTACATGTCGTTGTTGCCGATCAGGCCGATGAAGGCGACCGCCCTCATCCATTCGTCCACGTCCATCAACGCGGCCATCTGCGCATCGAGGACGGTGCCGGTCTGGCTGAAGGCCTTCGCCAGCGCGACCATGGGCGCGTAGTGGTTGCGGGCGGCGTGGTTCTCCTTGAGGAAGGTCCAGCGATAGGCCTCGGGATCGTCGCCGAGGTCCTTGATGTCCGTCCCGAGCACGCCGTCCGGCTGGGGCAGCTTGACCGACTCGACATCCCACGGGACCGAGTTCGAGAGCGGATAGTAGACCAGCTCCAGCTTGAACATCTCCCCGTCGCCGCCGTCCTGGTACTGCGAATCGAGGAACTCGCCGCCGTACTTGGCGAGGATCAGCAGGCCCGATCCGTCCTCCTGCGCGCGCGGCGCGAAGAACCAGCAGAGGTCGTCGTACATGCCCGGCAGACCGCCGGCGCGGTTGACGATGTGCTTCAGCAGGATCTCGTCGTTGTCGCCGCCCCTGCCGGACTGGCCGCCGGAACGGTCGACGGTGAAGCTGTTGTGCACGCCGCGGTAGGGCCGGTCGGAGGGAAGCCGCATGGTGAACCCGACGCGCGCGCTGACGTTGCGGCCGCGCTCGCTGCCCTGCAGGTGCACGCCCGCGTCGTGGAAGACGGTCCGCTCGTCGCAGATGACCGTGCACCCCATCCGCCCGTTGCTCATGACGTTGGTCGGCGCATGCAGGAGGGCCGTATCCGCCGGGGTCATGATGACGCGAACGGAGCGCAGTCCCGGCGGGACCGCGGCGCCGTCGGAGACCTCGATCAGAGCGCGGGAGGCCGCGCCGCCGGACGGGTACGTGGCCGCCGCCCCGGCGCCATCCGCGGCTTCCACGTAGTACTGGATGACGCTGCCCGACGGCTGCCCGGGGATGCCGGCCGTGAGCGCGGCGGCGCCGGCCGTCGGCGTCGACGCCATCGGCACGGCCTGCCACGCGCCGTCGCTGACCGCGTACCAGAGCGTCCCCGAGGCCACGGCGTCGGGGTCGGTCGCCGTGGTGGACACGGTCACCGCCTGCCCGGCCCCCGGCACCGGCGGGTCGTGGCGGAGCCCGGAGAACGTCGGGCCGGCATTCGCCAGGTATCGCGAGTTCCGGGCGCCCGGCGTCCCGGTCCGGGCGGGCACGGCGATCTCGGTGACGCGGGCAAGCCGGTTGAAGTACAGCCGCGTGTTGAGCCGGTTGCAGCCGGCGACCCATTTCGCGCGGAACGAGATCTCGTACTCGAGGCCGTTGATCACGGCCGCGCCGCCGGCGAGCGTGGTCTCGGCGTGGTTGTGCATGTGCTCCGTGCCGCCGTCGGACACAAGGCGCAGGACGCGGTTCCCGGCGTTGTCGGGGTCCGTCACGACCTCGCTCCGCCGGTGGGTGCCGAGGATCCGCCACGCGGAGGCCCCGGCCTCGAAGGAGCCGTTCTGGATGAGCTGGCGCGCGGCGCCGGACGGCGATTCGATGACGCTGACGTCGTCGAGCAGCACCTCGCCCGCATCGAGCAGGCCGAGCACGAACTCCCTCCACCTCGTCGGGCTCAATGCGGTCTCGACGGTGGCGGTGCCGCGGTACGTGTAGGTCTGCCACGACGCTTTCGCCGCCTCGTCGCTCGCGGTCCAGGCCTCCGGGCGGGAGTTGTCCGACCGCGGATCGCGCAGTTCCAGGCTCGCGCCCAGCCCGTCCGCATACCCCGGCCACGGCGGCCCGTCGCGGTAGAAGACCTCGTCGACCGGGTTCCCGGCCGCGTCGGACGGCGCGCCGGCGTTGTCGAACAGCTCGATGCGCTCGCCGCCGTTGGAAAGCCGGTTGGTGAAGTCCCCGACGATGTCCGCACCCGGGTGCAGCGCCTGCAGGTGGGCCGCGTCCTTGGCGACGACGAGGAACCCGCCCGCGGCGATCGTGCGGCCGGGGGCGAACCGGTAGACCGTTTCCCGGTCGACGTCGATCCGCCACCCGGTGAGGTCGACGGCGGCGGCGCCGCGGTTGTGGAGTTCGATCCACTGCTCGGGCGAGTTCGTCGCCGGGCCCTGCGGGTCGCGCGGGTGATACAGGATCTCGTTGATCACGACGTCGTCGCGCAACGCCACCCGGTTCGTCGCGCCGGGGGTCTCCTCGGACGGGAACACCCACCGTCCGGTGCCGTCCGGCCACCGGGCGCGCGGGTACCGCTTCGCGACCATCGCGTCGCAGATCGCGGTCCTGCCGGGGGTGTAGAGCACGAGTGCGTCGCCCGGATCGGCGCCGTAGCCCAGGTCGTCGCGCGTGATGACCGTCATTCCGCCGGGGGGCAGCGTCCGGGCCGGGATGACATACTCGCGGTCAGGATCGCCGAAGCGCTTGAGGACGTAGTTGGTCATCACGACGGCCGTGGCGCCGTGATTGACGATCTCGACCCAGAAGATCTGGTTCGTCACGCACGGGAGCTCGTTGAAGGCCAGAGGCGGCGCCCCCCCCGAGGGATCGTTCGTGACCGAGACGTTCGCCCACCCGGGCGTGCCGCCCATCTCCCGGCTGGCGCGCCACGCCTCGGGTTCGGCGCCGGCGACGTCCTCGTCGGCCCTGGCCAGCGAGGGCCCCGCCCCGTCCGGCGCGACGGGCCAGTCGCCCTTCACGCCGTACTCGACGCGGTCCATGAGCCGGTCGTTGTTGTTCCGCAGGGTCACGGTGTCTCCCGCGTTGCCGAGACGACCGGAAAACGGGCCGACGAGGTTCGTGATGCCGTGCAGGGCGGACAGCGCGGGCGGCGAGATCGCGACGACGAGGTGGCCGCCGCCCGGAAGGATGGTCCCGTCGACGAAGGTGTAGTCGACGGCCCCCCCGAGACGCCATCCCGAGACGTCCATGTCGACGGCCATCTGGTTGCGGAGTTCGACCCACTCCAGCGCGGTCTCGTTCGTCGCGGGGTGGTACATGATCTCATTGATGACCACCGTGCAGTCGGCGGGCCGCGCGACCGGCGCACCGAGACCGGCCAGCAGGATGGGAAGGATGTGGCGGTGGTTCACGGATGGCTCGTCGATTCGACGGTTCATCGTAATCCACGGGCCGGCTCCGGTCAAAGACAGGCCGGACGCGGGTTCACGGGGCCCCGCGCCGGTCCCGTTTCGCCGATTCCGCTTGTGTTCGGGCGGGGAAACGGGCATAGTATCGCGCTTCTTTTGCGGAGCCCTGCAACACGCGAGGATTTCCACATGCCCAGAACGGTTGAACTGTCCAACGTCCGGAACATCGGCATCATGGCGCACATCGATGCGGGGAAGACGACCTGCAGCGAGCGCATCCTCTTCTACGCGGGGAGGTCGCACAAGATCGGCGAGGTGCATGACGGCAGCGCGATCATGGACTGGATGCCCCAGGAGCAGGAGCGCGGCATCACCATCACGTCCGCCGCGACCACGCTCGAGTGGAAGGGCCACCGGATCACGCTGATCGACACCCCGGGCCACGTGGACTTCACGATGGAGGTCGAGCGGTCCCTGCGCGTCCTCGACGGCGTCGTCGCCCTCTTCTGCGCGGTCGGCGGCGTCCAGCCGCAATCCGAGAAGGTCTGGCGCCAGAGCGAGAAATACAACGTGCCGAAGGTGGCGTTCATCAACAAGATGGACCGCGTCGGCGCCGATTTCTTCCGCGTCGTCGAGGAGATCCAGGACGAACTCGGAGCCAACGCCGTCCCCGTGGTCGTGCCGATCGGCAAGGAGGACTCGTTCGCCGGCATCATCGACCTGATCACGATGCGGGCGATCTACTACTCCGAGAGCAATCAGGGGCGCGATTTCACCGAGCTGGACATCCCCGCCGACAAGCAGGAGAAGGCGCGGAAGTGGCGCTCCAACCTCGTCGAGAAGTGCGCCGAACAGGACGACGAACTGCTGGCGAAGTTCCTCGACACGGGCGAGTTGAGCACCGAGGAGATCCTCTCCATCCTCCGCAAGGCGACGATCGCCCGCCGCGTCGTGCCCGTCTACTGCGGCTCGGCCTTCAAGAACAAGGGCGTCCAGCGGCTCCTCGACGGCATCGTGCGCTGCCTGCCGGCCCCCAACGAGATCCCGCCGATCATCTGCGCGAAGGAGCCCGAGGAGAACCGGCGCAACCCGACGGACTCGGACCCCTTCTCCGGCCTTGCCTTCAAGATCATGGCCGACAAGCACATGGGGAAACTCACATATATCCGCGTCTACTCGGGAACGCTCCGGGCGGGCGAGACCGTGTTCAACAGCACGCGGAACAAGGAGCAGCGGATCGGCCGGCTGTTCCGAATGCACGCGAACCGGCAGGAGTCGATCGAAGAGGCCTATTGCGGGGACATCGTCGCCGTCGTGGGGCTCAACGACACGAAGACCGGCGACACGCTCTGCCACGAGGACCATCCGATCCACCTGGAGGCGATCGAGTTCCCGGCCCCGGTCATCTCGATCAGCATCGTGCCGGCAAGCCAGGCGGACAACGAGCGTTTGGGCGAGGCGCTGCATCGCCTGGCGGACGAGGATCCGACGTTCACGGTGGCCTTCGATTCGGAGACGCACGAGACGATCATCTCCGGCATGGGCGAACTGCACCTGGAGATCATCGTCGACCGCCTGAAGCGCGAGTTCAACGTCGCGGCGAAGGTCGGGCCGCCCGAGGTGGCCTACCGGGAGACGGGCACGGAGCCCTCCGAGGGCGTCTACAAGCACATCAAGCAGAGCGGCGGGCGCGGCCAGTACGCGCATGTCGTCATGCGGCTGGAGCCGGCGGCGAAGGGCGAGGGCTTCGAGTTCGTCAACGAGGTCGTCGGCGGCCGCATCCCGGCGGAGTTCATCCCGGCCATCGAGAAGGGCGTGATCCGCGCGATGAGCGCGGGGCCCTACGCGGGGTATCCCGTGGTGGACATGCGGGTGACGCTGCTCGACGGGTCCTATCACGAGGTCGATTCGAACGACTTCGCGTTCCAGGAGGCCGGACGGGCCGGTTTCGTCGAGTTGTTCCAGCGGGCCAGCCCGGAGTTGCTCGAGCCGGTCATGTCGCTGGAGGTCGAGACGCCGGAGGAGTTCATGGGCTCGGTCACGGGATCGATCTGCTCGCGCCGGGGCCGCATCGAATCGATGGACTCGCAGGGCCCCGTCAAGGTCATCCGCGGCATGGTGCCGCTCGCGGAGATGTTCGGCTATTCGAGCGCGTTGCGCACGGTGACCCAGGGCCGTGCGGTGTTCACGATGCATTTCGAGCACTACGAGGCCGTGCCGTTCGCTCTCGCGGAACAGGTGATCAAGAAGTCGCGGGAGCGGAAGCGGGCGCGATAGGCCGCACGCCCCGCCGGGTCGCGGACGACCGCCCTGCTTTTTTGGCTTGTGCGCCTTCCGTGCCGGGGGTATCAAAACGCCGGGCATGACCGCTCCCGTCCATGCAAGCGCCGAACGGCGGAGGCTCTTCATCCCGGTGCTGTCCGCGGAACCGGAGATCGTGGAGCATTTCGTGCACGCCGTGCTGGACGACGCCGAGGCGCAGTCGGGCGAGGTGCAGCTCGGACACTACCACGCGTTCCTCGAGGCGATCCCGCCGGCCGAGGCCCCCTTGGCGGGCGCCAAGGTCAAGCTGCACCAGGCCGATGCGCTCGTGTGGCTGGTGCACTTCCTCGACGCGCGGTCCATCGAGGACGCGCGGAGCCTCCAGGAGCGCGTCCTCGCCGACCGGACGGCGCCGATGGGCGTGTTCATCTACCGGCCCGAGGCGGAACGGCAGTTCAAGATCTCCTGTCCCGAGTGCGGCCAGAAGCTGTGGGTCATGGAGCACGAGATCGGCATGCGGGGGCGGTGCGTGAACTGCCGTCGCCCGATGATGATTCCCACGCCCTCGGAATACCTGCGCCGGATGTTCCACCTGCCGGATTCCGTTCCCGTGCTCAACGTCGTCCGGAGCGACGCATCGCTCTGCCGCGGCGCCCTGGAGAATCTCCTCGCGCGCACGGGCCCCGGCATCCACTCGGGGCATCACGGCCTGCAGCCGGAGGATTTCCTGAAGCAGGCGACCGTGCCCATCCAGATCGACGTCAGCATGGTCAACCCCTGACGGCGGCGGAGCCGGCGATCCCGGCGGCCTTCCCGACCCAGACTACGGCGTGGCGGTCATGCGCAGGAGCATCAGGTCCACGACCGGCTGCGCCAGCTGGAGGCTGTAGCGGCCGCGGGAGCGCTCCGTCGCCGGGGCCGCGGGATCCATGACCTCGGTCTCGACGCTGACGACGCCGTTGCCCCCGCGCACGCGGTGGGCGATCCGGTGCGAGGATCGTTCGCGGATCCGCCCGGCGACGGGGTCATAGATGCTCCATTTCGCCGCGAACAGGTCCTCCGGCAGTGTCAGCTGCCCCGCCGGGGTCTCGTCCATCCACTGGACGCCGACGGCGTGTCCGAACGTGTCGACGATGAGCCGCCCGCCCTTGAACGGCGGGTTGGCGCTGGTGGACTCGAACGCGTAGTAGCGGAGGGTTCGCTCCGGGAAACCGGGGAACGTGATGTCGTCTCCCGTCCCGCCCAGGGGCGGAATGCCGAGCCGCCGCGTGACGCCGTCCATCTTCTCGAGATAGGGGATGGACGGATGGACCAGCAATCCGGGCTTGGGATCCGTGTCGACCGCGGGCTTCCCGTGGGCCTGCAGCAGGTCGCGCAGTTCGCGCACGAGGCCGGCGCCGACGCGGATCGGCGCATTCCAGGCCGGGGCCAGCTTGAGGCTCTCCGTGACGGCAGGCGGCTGCGCCGGTCCCGGGAGCGGGAGGCGCGCCAATCCCCCGCCCGCCACGGACGAAGGAGGCGGCGGCAACGACGGCAGGGGAGCCCGCCCGCTGCGGCCGTCCGTGATGTGGCCGGAGGAGAGCAGGCTCTGCCGGGCGAACCGCGCCAGCCCGTAGCACTGCTCGATGTACTTGCGCACGCGGCGGTCGCCGGGGAACTGCGGCTCGCACTGTTCGAACAGCTTGGCCGCCTCCTCGCTCATCGACGCAACCCGGTCGAGTTGCGAGGCGTTCCGCGTCGTCTCGAACTCCTTGAACAGGCCCAGGGCCATGTTGAACAGACCCGCCGCCTGCTTGAATCTCGGATGGTCGAGCAACGGATCCCGCTCCGGCGCGACCGCAGCCGCCCCGGGGGTCCCGGCGGGCGGGCGGTCCACGATGATCTCGGCCAGCGGCATGGGAGCCGGCGGCGGAGCCGGGCGGGCGAGGATCTCATCGATCGACGGGGCCGGGACCGGGGGCTCCTCCGGGCCTGCCGGGACCCGCGGAGGCG
>CAYODK010000146.1:0-1186 GCA_964402695.1 uncultured Verrucomicrobiota bacterium | reverse complement strand
CTCCCGCGCGATCTCCTCCGCGGTCCGCGGCCGGTCCACGGTGATCTGATTCCGCCGCATGTACTCGCGAATGCCGAGGAAGCCGCCCAGCGCGAGGATCGCGCCGATGACGGCCAGCCGCGCCCCCGCACCCGGGCTTCCGCCCGACGCGGGCGGGGGGGGAAGCCCGGCGGACGGAGCCGCGACGACCCTCTTCTGGGGAGGGCCCGCGCCGCGGCGACCGGCGCGGCGACCCGCCGAACCGGGCTGACGGAGCGCGGCGGAAAGGCCCGGGTCCCGCTTGGATCCGCGGCGGATCACGCTGGCGCCGGCCTCCGGCCGCTGCCCGGCCGGGTCGCCCCCGTTGCGAACGGCCGTCAGGTCCGCCCGAAGCGCTGCCCAGTCGGCATAGCGGCGGGCCGGATCGCGGGACATCATCTTCTCGATGAGCCAGCCCGCCCCGCGCGACAGGTCGCGGTTCAGTTCACAGGGGTCGTCGAGGAACCCCATCAGGTGATTGTCCAGCGCCTCCGCCGGCGGACGGTCACCGAACGGCGCCGTCCCGGTCAGCGCATGGTAGAGAATGGCGCCCAGGGAATAGACGTCGGCCCGGAAATCCACGGCCGCCGCGCCCCGGACGAGTTCCGGCGCGCTGTAGAATGGCACCGCGCGGAGCAGCCGGAGGAAGTCGGCCACCTGGCCCGTCGCCCGCAGGGGCTCGATCCCCGTCTGGCCGAGATCCAGCACCGCCACGCGGCCCTCCGGCCACAGGTGGATGGCATCCGGCGTCAGGTGGCCGTGCCACAGCCCGCCGGACTGCCACGCCGACTCGAGCGCGGCCGCCGCCTCCCCCGCGATCTTCAGCGACTCGGCCTGGGTCAACCGCCCCTCGCGCCGGATTCGCGTGCCGAGCGTCAGCCCGTCGGGCCATTCGACCACACCGAAGGCCCGGCCCTCCTCGTCCACCCCCGCCTCGACGCCCGACGCGAGGCCGGGATGATGCAACCGGCGGGCCCGTTCCATCCCCTCCACGTAGCGGGGCTGGACTCTGGACTCGTTGAGGGGCTGGAACGTGACGATCCGCACCCGGACGAGCCCGGCCGGCGCCTTGCGCAACGCCATCCAGATCTCGCCCAGATGGTCCGTCGCGACCTTCTCCCGAAGCTCGTACCCTTGAAGACCGCCGCTCATTCGTTTCTCTTCCGCT
>CAYODK010000145.1:0-14394 GCA_964402695.1 uncultured Verrucomicrobiota bacterium | reverse complement strand
CAGCCCCGCCGGCGGCGTGGCGCCGGCGAGGTCGGCGGCGGTGGCGAACCAGTCGCCGAAGTAGGCGACGTGGGCGGTCTCGCGGCCGGGGGCGATGGTGCCGGGCCACCACGCGATGCCCGGGACGCGGATGCCGCCGTCGGTCAGGCTGCGCTTGGTGCCGCGGAAGGGGCCGGAGGGCTGGAAGCGGGCGAGGTCGTGGTTGCTCTCGTTGTGCGGGCCGTTGTCGCTGGTGAAGAAGACGAGGGTGTTCGTCTCCAGGCCGAGGAGGCGGAGGTGGTCGAGCAGGCGGCCGACGTAGCCGTCGAGGCGGGTGACGAAGGCGGCCTGGCCCTTGTCGGGATCGGGCCAGCCGGCGCAGGCGTAGGGGCCGAAGTCGGGCGGTTGGGCGCCGTTGCCGAGGGCGCGGGTGCGCTCGTTGTTGGCGTGGGGGATGACGGGGCTCCAGTAGAGGAAGAAGGGGCGGTCCTGGTGGCGCGAGACGAACTTGAGGACCTCGTCGGTCATCAGGTCGTCGGCGAAGAGGATGCCGTCCTCCGTGTGCCCGCCGCCCAACTCGCCGAGCGGCGTGACGACATTGGGCAGGAGCACCTTCGATTCGTTG
The DNA here is from genome assembly GCA_964402695.1 of uncultured Verrucomicrobiota bacterium. Lineage (GTDB taxonomy): Bacteria > Verrucomicrobiota > Kiritimatiellia > PWTM01 > PWTM01 > VGWF01. The sequence goes on along the minus strand of CAYODK010000145.1, from coordinate 13,790 downwards.
CGCCAGAGGTGGTCGGGGAAGTGGTTGTGGGCGTGGATCTGGTTGAGGTAGCCGAAGAAGAAGTCGAAACCGTGCCGCCCGGGCAGGCCGCACTCGGCGACGCCGGTGTCGCCGAGGCCCCACTTGCCGACGAGGGCGGTCGCGTAGCCGGCCTTGCGGAGGCAGTCGGCGACGGTGACATCGTCCGGCCGGAGGGCCTGGGCGAGGGGATTGTCCTTTCCGGCGTTGCCGCGGACGCGCGTGTGGCCGTGGTGGAGGCCGGTCATCAGGACGCTGCGCGACGGGGCGCAGACGGTGGCGCCGGCGTAGAAATGGACGAACCGGAGGCCCTCGCGCGCCATCGCGTCCAGGCGCGGCGTGCGGATGACCTTCTGGCCGTAGCAGCCGAGGTCGCCCCATCCGAGGTCGTCGGCCATGATCCAGACGAGGTTCGGCCCGCGTCCGGCCGCAGTCGCGGTCCCGGCGAGAAGGAGAAGGCCCAGCGCGGCGGCGCCGGCGGTTCGAGCGGTCGGACGGTCGTGCATCATGGCGAGGATCTCCCCGGGTCCATGCCCCGCCCGGGCGCGGATCCCGCCCGGCCATGGTGCGCCGTACGGGCGGGGGGAGACAAGCGGGAAGTGGTGAGCCGGGCGGGAATCGAACCCGCGATACTATGCGACGCCCGCGAAGTGAGAGTTTCCCGCCAAAAGCACCATGTGCGAACGCTATTGACTACCCCGGCGGTTGCTAGTATGGTTGCTAGTCGAAGGGAGAAACCGGCCATGGCAAGCATACATCGGCAGGCGAACAGCAGGAACTGGCGGGCCGCATTCACCGGGACGGATGGGCGAAAGGTCTTCCGGTCAACCGGGACCTCGGATCGGTCGAAGGCGTTGGCTATCGCCTTGGAATACGAGGCCGCCGCGCGCGAGGGTAGGCAGGGGCGATTGACGGAAGCGAGGGTGCGCGCCGTCTTCGCCGATTTGTTCCGCAGGGTGAACCGCGACAAGCTGCCAACGTCGACGACAAGGGCTTTCCTCGCCTCCTGGCTCAAAGCCAAAAGCCTAGAGGTGTCCGAGGCCAGCGTTGCGGCCTACGGGCAGACGTGCAAGCAACTGGAAGACTACCTAGGCGCGAAGGCAGACAACCCCGTTGACGCCGTGACGCTCCACGACGCTACCGGGTTCCGCGATGCCATGGCCGAACGGGTGTCTCCCGTGACGGCGAACAAGCAACTCAAGAATGCGCGCATCATATGGAACGACGCCATCCGCGAGCAGCTTGCGGCCGATAACCCGTTCGCGAAGGTCCGAGCGTTGAAGGCCAAGGCCGCCACGCGACGCGCCTTCACTCTGGACGAACTGCGGACCCTCTTGTCTGTTGCCTCGGGCGACTGGCGCGGGATGATCCTGTGCGGCGTCTACCTCGGACAGCGGCTAGGGGACCTCGCCAATCTGACGTGGCACAACGTCGACCTCATGCGGGGCGAGGTGTCCATTGTGACGGGCAAGACGGATCGGCCGATGCATATCCCCATGGCCGAACCGCTGCGCGCGTACTTCATGTCGAGGACCGCGCCAGACGATCCCGGCGCGCCGGTCTTTCCCGACCTTCACGGACTCAAGACCGAAACCCTATCGAATCACTTCAACAAGATCGCGGTTGCGGCCGGGCTGGCGCGCACGGCGCCAGACCATCAGGGGACAGGGAAGGGGCGAGGGGCGCGCCGGAAGTCGCGAGGCATGTCCTTCCATTGCCTACGCCATACCGCAACAAGCCTATTGAAGAATGCCGGCGTGTCTGACGTTGTGGCGCGTGAACTGATAGGCCATGACAGCGAGGCCGTGAGCCGTCTTTACACGCACATCGAAGGCTCCACGCTACGCAAGGCAATGGAATCCATGCCCGACGTGACCGTAAACAAAAAGGGGTGACGCTATGAACAAGGCAGACGAAGCAATCGCACGCCAGAGAGAGCGCGACCGCCAGCAACTAGAGGCTCGGCGCAAATCGTGGGCGAATCATATCCGCGACGCGAAGGCCGCCGAGGTTGCCGCCAAGGCCGCCGCCGAACTGGACAGGCGAGCGAAGGAAGCGACGATAGAGGTTGCAGAGCTTGCGCGAACGTCTCAACGGAAGACGGCCGAGGCGCGCGCCGCCGCCGGCAGGAAGGGCGGTCTCGCCAATAGCCAAGAGGCCGAGCCGGGGCAGTATGCAGAAGCCATGCGGGCGATGCGCGGTTACTTGAAAAAGGGATTCACGATAAAGCAGGCGGCCGCGAATGCCGTCCGCGACGAAGGACTGCCGATCGAGCCGGCTTCACTCGAAAAGCGATACAGGCGCGCCCGTCAGGCCGCCACGGTCTGTGGGACAGACAAAGCGTAGCATTGTCCGACGAAAGGTTGCAGAGGGCCGGACCCAACAAGTCCGGCCCTTTTCGCGTTTGCCAGCGGACAAAGCAAAGCCGGACGCCGGAGCGTTCGCAACAATGTCACGCGACATGCAACGGCAACGACGCCGCGAGCGAAAGGAGCAAGATGAAAAGTTGCGAGCGGACCGGGACGGAAACGGAGCGATGGATTCGGATTCCATCGCGCGGGTGCGAGCCGAACAGCGGGCTGCATCGGTCGCACATCTACGAGATCCTCCACGCGGGCGAGATCCGCACGGCAAACATTCTGAAGCCCGGCGCGCGGAAGGGCATCCGGCTTGTCTGGTTGCCCTCGTTGCTTGCGTACGTCGAGAAGCACGTCGAGAAGATCGGCCGGACGGGTGCCGCATGAGCGCCGCCGTCTTCTGCCATCGGTGCGGCACGGTGACCGCCTCGGCGGTTGTCAATCTGTCCTCCGGTTTGATTGGCAACGTCTGCGCAGATTGTCGCGCCTGCCGCCGGGGCCGGCCCTACCTTGGCCGCTGGCGTGCCGCCACGCCCGCGAACCGCTACGAAACCCGCCACGAAGCCGGCCAGCTTGCCGGCCAAGGTGTCAGCCGTGCAAACGCAATCGCCGTCCGCTGACCCCGTCGCCGCATTCATAGCCGCCGGACTAGACGCGGACCGTGCCGCCGCGGTCGCATCTGCCGTGTCTGACGTGCGCCCGGTCGACATCGTCGCCGCGATGCCCTTTGCGCGCGGCCGATTGGCACAAGCCGATTCCGCCGAGGTCGCCGCAGACATCCTGCGCGACCAAGTGAGGCGGATGCACAAGCTATCATCCGCCGCACCATCGGCGCCCCGGTCGCGCGTTGTGCGCATGGCCGATCCCGAGCCGCCCGCGGTTGCGCTGCCAGCTCGTACGCTCCAACCGGTCGACGTGCCGCCCGCCTTGCCGTCGCAATCGCAACCCAACCCGACACCCGCGCCGATGGTGGATCGGGCCGCCACGGGCGAGCCGAGGCCCGCGGATGCCGAGGTCGAGGCGGCCGGCGTCGCAGCGTCGAAGCCTACGACGGGCAACGCGATCGATCACCTTGCGCGGCGCGGACTGCTACCACGATTCCCGAGCGTGGCCGCATGGACCGTGTACAGAGGGCTTGCCGCCTTCGCAATGAAGCGCGATAGGTGCTTTCCGTCCATTGCGCGCATCGCGGCCGCCTGCGGGCACATGAGCGAACGCGCCGTTCAGTCGAATCTCCGCAAGCTGATCGCGCTTGGATTCGTGCGCATCCTGCGGTCCGGCGGGATGGCAGGGGAAGACCGTTGGGCGAACGAATACCAGTTGCTTCTACCGCCCCGAGATCGTTGCGCGCCGTGCACCGGGGGGTGCACCGCGTTCGCGAAACGGGTGCACGCCGCGCACCCTAATCTGGAAAGGAAGCTAGAATTGAATAACTCCGCGGGGGCGGGTGACTCTCTTTGTGCTTCCACAACCGAAAACCCAAACGCCGCGAGCCTGTCCGATCACGTCGCCGCCATCGTCGCCGAACTGCCGCCCGACGTGCCGCACCGACGCAAGGGCATCGAATCGATGCTGCGACCGCTGGCGGGCAATCCCGAGGCCCTTGCGCGGATCGTGGATGACTGGTGCGCGGACCGGCGCAACGAGATCGTGCCGATGGATTCGCCGCTGGCCAGCCTACAGAAACGCATCCGCGATGCCGTAGACGTGAACCCGAACGGCAAGCGCAAACAGCATCGAGGCCACGCATGAGCGAACACACCCAGAGCCTACCCAACGACGCCCCCGACGCCCGCCCGGTTGTCATGCCCCAGGGTGTCGAGACCGAATCCCAACGCGCACGGCGATTGATCCGCGGATCGTGGCCGCCGATGCCAGCACGAACCAAAGGCCGGCCGTTCGCATGGCCGGATGACGTGACGCCATACCGGGCGGCCGATGCACAGACGGATGCACAAGCGGATGCCAAGCGGTTGATGCGCCGGCATGTGCTACCGCCGCGCGTCGCACAGGGAGAAACACGTTCCTTGACGGTTCCAAGGTACTGGGAGAGCCAAAATGCGCTTCCATGGCGCTTACCCTCGGGACAAAAATAAATAGAGAGACTCTGTCTAGGTCTTGTCCAAGTGTCCGAAACCCCAAACGCCCGTACAGATAGGAGCGCAGAGAGAATGAAGGCCGCCACCCCGACCGAAACACCGACCATCCCGAGCGCCGATGAGATCGAGCGGCTGCGGGCTGCCGTAGTTGCCGCCGTGGCCGATGAAAACGCGAGCATCAGCCGCCGCGCCGAGGCGGATCGCGCGTTGCAGGCCGCCGAGAACACCGTTCGCACGGCCGAACGTGACGCGCGAAGGGCCGCGAAGGATTCGGCAGACTACCGTAGCGCGATGCGCGTTCGCCTGTCCGACTATCGCGAGCTTGAAGCTATCCCCGGCGGGGTCGATTCGCCTCGCCTAGTGGGCAACATCGCGGTCGGGTTTGCGGTTGTGTTCAAGTCCTGCCGCCAGCCGAATCGGTTTGTGCTGTTGCCGTCCGAGCTTCCGCGATTCGCAGGACTCGCGCGCGGCCTTTATGCCAAGATCGGCGGACTGCCGAAGGTGCATGATGATCCCGGCATGGCCGCCCTGCGGTCGATGGTCGAGGCCGGCCGTCGTTGCGGCATGGATGGCGACGCACTCATGGATGCGTTGACCGAGGCCGGCGTTGAATGGCAAGCGAGCCGCGCCGAGGTCGACCGAACGACGCCGCGGCAGACTGCGCCGCCGCCCCGCCTCATGTGGCCGAACGGTCGCGACGTTGTACTGCGAGCCGCGAGCGAGAAAGCCTATGCGACATCCGTGTCCGCGCAGAATCGCAAGATCCTGGCCAGTGTCGCGCAAGCATGGAAAGACGCCCTCGCCGAACGCACAGACGCCCTGCGCAAGATCGTCGCGACGATGAAGGCGTCCAAGGTCGCAGCGTGAAAAAGCGCCGCACTAGTCGACCGCCAGCCGCTACGGATGCCGACGTGTGGCGTGCTTCGATCCATGAAGCCGGGCACGTTGTCATTGCCGATGCCATCGGCGGGGCGGTCGACGGTGTGGCCGTCTATGCAAACGGAAGCGGATTGGCAGACGTGCGACCGCGGGACGGTGACGCGGATGGATGGATGCTTGTCTATGGTGCCGGTCCTGCCGCCGATAGGCTGGCCGTCGAGACCGGGAGCGCGACACGTCCGCCCGGCTGGCCGCATGGTGCCGGCGCAATACCAGCGGGACCGGCCGAACCCAACGACGCCGACGCAATGGCGCGCACGGTGAACATTGCACTCGGGACAGACGTTGACCCGGAGGTGCCTGCCGCCTCGGCGGTCCTGCGGGCAAGCTCGATCCTGCGCAACCGATGGCCGGCGGTCCTGCGGCTGGCCGTTCACTTGTACTCGCGCGGACGGCTGACGGCTGCGGGGTGTGCCGACTGTTTGCGGCACTAGTCCGCCCGTTGTGCGTTCGCGAACTAGCCGCCCCTGTGGCCGGGGGCGGATCGGGGGCCGCCGGAGTCAGCCGGCGGCCTTCCGCTTTTCGGTCGAGGTGTGAACTGTGCACAAGCCGCACGCCCGCCACGGGGCCGGGGCCGCGGTCCGACCCGCGGCACGCCCGGCCGGTACATCGCGCCGCCTGCGGCATCCTAGCGTGACGCCGGGGCCGTCGCGTGCCGCGGTGACGTTGCCCGCGCGGTCGGGCTGGCGCTCAAGACGTGGCCTGAGCGGACGTGCCAGCAAATCGCAAAGCAAGTCGGATGCTCTTTCAGGTACGTCAAGACCGTGCAGGATGAACTTTGTACAAGTGCAAAGTTGACCCTCCCGCCAACCCGTATCGGGGCCGACGGCAAGTCATACCCGACCACCTACGCCAAGCGCGAGACGGCAGAGGCGCCGCCGGATGATGCGCCGGGCGAAGACGCGACGCCCGGCTGTACCGCCAGTCGCACGGGACGTTTGAAGCGTACTGCCGGGAGAGGTGGGGGTTCGCGCGCAACTACGCGAACAAGATGATAGCCGCCGCGGGCGTCGTTGAGAACTTGGGTACCGTGGTACCCACTCCATCCAACGAGGCGCAAGCCCGCCCGCTCGCCCGACTGCCGGCCGGAGAGCAGGCCGTTGCGTGGAAGGCCGCGACGGGCAAGGCGGCAGAGGAAGGGCGGGCCGTCGAGGATTCCGACGATGCCGGCGCCAGAACCAAGGCGGACCCGGTAGCCGTGGCATCATCCATCCGCCCGACCTATCGCCGCACCATCCGGCCGGCCGCAACTCGACCGCCCGACGCTCTAGGATGCCCGCCTTGCCACGATCACCCCGCCGGACGTGTCACGGGACGGACCGCCGCCCCGAGGGCAGGGCCGGTTGCTAGAAACCGTTGCTAGTCGAGGCCAGCCGAACAGCCGGGGCGTGCGTTTGATCCGCTGTTTATGCGCCTTTTCGTGAACTGGTGAGCCGGGCGGGAATCGAACCCGCGACCCCAACATTAAAAGTGTCGTGCTCTACCAACTGAGCTACCGGCCCTGCGGAAGGCGGGCGGAGGGTAGCCGAAGGGTGCGGAAAGTGTCAATGCCGCCCGCGGCGGTGCGCGAGCGGTCCCAAGGGCTTCCGGCGGGACGTTTTCCGGACCATTGGGGTTGACGCCGCTCGGAGGGGAGGGTTACTATGAAGTCTTGTGGACTTTGGGAAATCCCTGTCCCTCCGGTCTGACGCCGGACCGGGGGAGCGGGGGTTCTTTGTCATTCTGCCATATGCAGGGTGCCCCGGGCAGGGCCTGGAGGAGTGTGTCGGTATGAACAACGAAATGCTGGCGATGCTGGAGTACTTGCAGCGGGAGCGCGGGCTCGATCGCGAGACCATCATCCGGGCCGTCGAGGATGCGCTCGCCGCGGCGGCGCGGAAGACCGTCCGCGATGCGACCGATCTCCGCGTCGAGATTGATCGCAAGACTCTGGAGAGCAAGACGTTCGCGAAGTACCGCGTCGTGGATGCGGTCCGGTCGCCCGGGGAGGAGATCCTGGCGTCGGACGCCAGGCGTCTGAAGGCCGACGCGAAGGTCGGCGACACGGTTGAGGTGGAGAAGAGTCCCGGGGCCCTGGGCCGCATCGCGGCGCAGACTGCGAAGCAGGCGATCATGCAGCGCATCCGCCAGGCGGAGCGCGAGCGCATGTACGAGGAGTACAAGAACAGCCCCGGCGACATCGTCAGCGGGACCGTCCGCCGTTTCGAGCGGAGCGACGTGGTGGTGGAACTCGAGCGGGCCGAGGCGACCATGCCCGGTTCCGAGCGGCCGGTGACGGAGCAGTACCAGGTCGGCGACCGCATCCGGGCGCTGGTGCTCAAGGTCGACAACACCTCCGGCGGCCCGATGATCGTCCTGTCCCGCTCGCACCCCGACTTCGTGCGGCGTCTCTTCGCCCTGGAGGTGTCGGAGATTTCCGATGGGACGGTCGAGATCCGCGGCATCGCCCGGGAGCCCGGGTTCCGCACGAAGCTGGCGGTGGCCTCGCGGGACGAGAAGGTCGACCCGGTCGGGGCCTGCGTCGGCATGCGCGGCATGCGCGTGAAGAACATCGTCCGCGAACTTTCCGGCGAGAAGATCGACATCGTCCGCTGGCACGAGGACATCAAGCAGTACGTGGCCAACGCCCTGCAGCCGGCCAAGCTGACGCGCGTCACGGCGGACGAGGTCACCCGCACCGTCAACGTCGTGGTCGCGGCCGACCAGCTGTCCCTGGCGATCGGCAAGAAGGGTCAGAACGCCCGGCTGACGTCCAAGCTGACGGGCTGGCGCGTCGACATCGAGCGCGAGGCCGCCGATGTGACGTTCGAGGAGAAGGTCGCCAAGGCCATCGCCGAACTGGCGGGCGTCGAGGGCATCGGCCCGCAGAAGGCCGAGGCGCTGGTGCAGGCGGGCTTCCTGACGCTCGAGGGCATCCTCGCGGCGGACACCGCGGACCTGGAGGCGGTGGAGGGGTTTGACGCGGCGGCCGCGGCGGCGGCGCACCGGGCGGCGGAGGTGGCCTACGAACGAAAGCACGGTGTGATTGAATCATGAGAATGTATGAACTGGCGAAGGAACTGAACGTCGCGACGAAGGAGCTGATGGACCGGCTCCGTGCCGACGGGGAGGACGTCACGGCGAATCCCTCGGCGAACGCGTCCGTGACCCAGGTTCGCAAGGCCCGCGCGATGTTCGGCGCGCCCGCCGCGGCGCCGGCCGCCGGGGAGGCGCCGGCCCCCGCGGCCGGGGAGCCCGCGGCCGCACCGGCCGTCGAGGAGGCCCCCGCGCCCGTGCCGGAACCGGCCGTCGCGGCGCCGGAGCCCCCTCCCGCGGCCCCCGCGCCCGCGCCGGAGCCGGAGAAGCCCTCGATCATCCGCGTGCGCGAGCCGATCGTCGTGAAGGAGCTGGCCGTCCAGCTCGGCCTGAAGCCGAACGTGATGATCGCCGAGCTGATGCGGATGAACGTCTTCGCGTCGATCAACGAGCGGCTCGAGTTCCGCATCGCGCACCAGCTCGGTCTCAAGCACGGCATCCGCGTCGAACACGAGAAGAAGGTCCAGGAGGAGAAGCCGGCCCCGCCGAAGAAGAAGGTGGAGCCCAAGCCCGAGGTCGTGGAGCGTCCCGAGGAGATGATCCAGCGCCCTCCGGTGGTCACGTTCATGGGCCACGTCGACCATGGCAAGACGTCGCTGCTCGACTACATCCGCAAGACGAAGGTCGTGGCCGGCGAGGCGGGCGGCATCACGCAGCACATGGGCGCCTACATGGTGCAGTTCCACGACCGGTGGATCACGTTCATCGACACCCCGGGTCACGCGGCTTTCACGCAGATGCGGGCGCGCGGGGCCAACGTGACGGACCTCGCGGTGATCGTCATCTCCGCCGAGGAGGGCATCAAGCCCCAGACGCTGGAGGCGATCCAGCATGCCCGTGCCGCCAACGTGACGATCATGTGCGCGATCAACAAGATCGACCTCCCCGGCGCGAACCTCGACCGCGTGAAGGGGCAGCTCCAGCAGAACGGGCTGACGCCGGACGACTGGGGCGGAACGACGGTCTGCGTCCCGGTCAGCGCCGCGACCGGGCAGGGGATCGACGATCTGCTCGAGATGATCCTGCTGCAGGCCGACATGCTGGACCTCAAGGCGGCCCCGCGCCGCAAGGCGACGGGTTTCGTGCTGGAGGCGCGGATGGCGCCGGGCAGCGGACCGGTGGCGACGGTGCTCGTGAAGTCGGGCACGCTCCAGGTCGGCGACGCCGTGGTCTGCGGCGACTACTGGGGCCGGGTGAAGTCGCTCGAGAACGACCGGGGGGTGCGCGTGCGCACGGCGGGACCGTCGTTCGCCGTGCAGATGCTCGGCCTGACGGCGGTGCCCGAGGCGGGCGCGGAGTTCAGCGTGGTCACCAACGACCGCGAGGCGAAGCTGTCCTCCGAGGAGCGTCTCGCGGCGCGCCGTCTGGAGTCGCTGCAGGCGCCCCGGCGGGGCATGTCGCTCGACGACCTTCTCACGCAGACGGATACGACGAAGCGGGTCGAGCTTTCGATCGTGCTCAAGAGCGACGTGCAGGGCACGCTGGAGGCGATCCAGCAGGCGCTGTCCGAGATCAAGAGCCACAAGGTCTCGCAGAAGGTCATCCTGACCGGTGTGGGCAACATCTCGGCCAACGACGTGCTGCTGGCGAAGGCATCGAACGCGATCATCATCGGCTTCCACGTCGCCAACGAGTCGGGGGTCGACAAGGTCGCCAAGCGCGAGGGCGTCGAGATCCGGCACTACAGCATCATCTACGAGCTCATCGATGAGGTGCGCAACGCGATGGCCGGGCTGCTCGAGCCGGTGATCAAGGAGATCCCGCTGGGCCAGGCCCTGGTCAAGCAGGTCTTCCAGCTCAGCAAGAAGGGGGCGGTGGCCGGCTGCATCGTGCGCGGCGGCAAGATCACGTCCCGCGCCCGCGCGCGGGTGCGCCGCCAGGGCTCGGTCGTCTTCGAGGGGGCGCTGGCCTCGCTGAAGCGTTTCCAGAACGACGCCTCCGAGGTGCGCGACGGCCAGGAGTGCGGCATCCGCCTCGACAACTTCGGCGACTACCAGGCGGGGGACGTGATCGAGGCGTACGACGTCCAGAAGATCGCCCAGGAATTGTAGCGCCGGAGGCCGGGCGATGCAGAGCCAGCGGATCACCCGCATCAACGAGCTCCTGAAGCGGGAGCTCGCGACCGTCCTCTACCGCGAGATGGCCGGGGAGTCGTTCGACTTCGCCGCGGTCACGGTGACCCGCGTGGAGACCAGCCCGGACCTGCGCCAGGCGCGCGTCATGATCTCCGTGCGGGGCGACGACGCCGCGGCCGCGCGGGTCTTCCGGCACCTGAACCACCACCGGGGCCGGCTCCAGGACCTGTGCCACCGGGCGGTCAAGCTCAAGTACACGCCGGTCTTCCGGTTCGAGCGCGACCTCGCCATCGAGCTCGGCGATCGCGTCCTCGCGCTGATCTCCGAGATGGAGCCCGCGGTCGGGGACGGGTCGCCGGAGCCCGGCGACATGCCGCAGGCCCCGGAGCCGGAGGAGAAACCCTGAGATGCGCCGTCCCCCCCCGTCCGACATCCCCGATCCCGACGGTCTCCTGCTGGTCGACAAGCCGGCGGGCATGACGTCGCACGACGTGGTCGATGCCGTCCGCCGCCGCTTCCGGTTTCGCAAGGTCGGCCACGGCGGAACGCTGGACCCGATGGCGACCGGCCTGCTGGTGCTGCTGATCGGCCGCGGCACGAAGGTCTCCGACCGCGTCATGGGCGCCGACAAGACGTATGAAGGATCGTTCCGTCTCGGCGTCGAGACCGACACCGAGGACGCGGACGGCCGGGTCACGGCGGAGCACGACCCGTCGGGCGCGACCGGGGAGGCGGTGCGCGCCGCCATGGCGGCGCGCCAGGGCGACCAGATGCAGACCCCCCCGATGGTCTCCGCGATCAAGAAGGAAGGGGTCCCCCTCTACAAGCTGGCGCGCCGCGGGCAGACGGTCGAACGCGAGCCGCGGCTCATCCATGTCTACGAGTTCACCCTGCTCGGGTTCGAACCGCCCTGCGCCCGGTTCCGCCTGCGATGCACGAAGGGCACCTACGTCCGCACGCTGTGCGCGGACATCGGTCGCGAACTCGGGTGCGGGGCCTTCCTCGAGTCGTTGCGGCGCACGGCGTCCGGCGCGTTCACGGTGGCGGATGCGCGCCCGCTCGACGCGCTCCTGAACGGAAGCCGCGAGGATCTGGCGGCCGGGCTCCTGCCGCTGACCGTGCTGCTTCCCCCGGCGTGATGCGCGTGGTCCGCCAGGCGTCCGAGGTGCCCCGCGAGGCGGGGCCGGTGGCGCTGGCGGCGGGGTTTCTCGACGGCCTCCACCTCGGCCACCGGCGCGTCATCGCCGCGGCGCAGGCCCGGGCCCGGACCGTCGGCGGCCAGGCGTGGGTGCTGACGTTCGATCCCCACCCGTTGCGCGTGCTCCGTCCCGAGGCGGCTCCGCCCCTGATCACCCCGCTTCCCATGAAGCTCCGGATCCTGGAGCGGCTGGGCGTCGACGGATGCCTCCTCCGGGAGTTCACGCCGGAGTTCGCACGCCTGGATCCGGAGGCGTTCGTGGCCGGACTGGCCGGACAGCTGCCGGGCCTGGCCGGGATCGCAGTCGGCGAGGGCTGGCGCTTCGGCCATCGCGGCGCGGGCGACGCCGCGCTGCTGTCCCGCCTCGCGGAGCGGTTCGGCTTCGCCGTCGACCTCGTCCCGCCGGTCGAGGCGGACGGATCCCCCATCTCCAGCACCCGCGTCCGCCAGGCCGTCGCGTCCGGCGACATGGCCGGCGCCGCGGACCTGCTCGGCCGCTGGTTCAGCGTCGAGGGCACGGTGGAGCCGGGCCGGCGCGTCGGGCGCGAACTGGGCTTCCCGACCGCCAATGTCGATGCCCTGCGGGAATTGCATCCGCCGCCGGGCGTCTACGCCGTCCACGTCGCGCATGGGGGCGGGCGGAGCGGGGGGGCGGCCTACATTGGCAGCCGGCCGACCTACGGCGTCGGCGGACATGCCGTGCTCGAGGTTTTCCTGTTCGATTTCGAGGGCGATCTCTACGGGCAGGAGATCGAGGTCGCCTTCCTCGAGCGGCTCCGCGGCGATCATGCCTTTCCGGATGTCGCGGCCCTGCGCGCGCAGATCGCTCGCGATGTCGACCGCGCCCGGAGGATCGTTGCCGGAGGATGAGCCGGGCCGGAACGGTTCAGTTGGATCCCGGGCAAGGACGACACGGGAAATGAATCGTTCCGGAAGAAGAAAGTAGGAAACTCCAAACTCCAAGGAAGTGGAAAGTCCAACGGAGAAGAAGGGAAGAAGGCCGGATGGCCCGGGGCGCGATCCGGCCCTCGATGGGAGGGTACCCTTCGGGACGCCTCTTGATCCGCGCCCGCAGACCCTCCGACTTCCTTCCTTTCCCCTTTTTACTTCCAACTTCCTTGGAGTATTGAGTTTTCCCACTTTCCGGATCGCGACCATCGGCCTTCTGTTCCTCACGGCCAACTGCATCGTTCCGGCTAAGGACGAAGGGTCTCCCCGAGAGCTTGGCGGATGCCCGGGCTTCCGATACCATGGCCGCGGGCGGCCGCACGGCGGCGCCGGGAATGGGGTTCGTCAAACCATGAAGAGATCCGAACTGATCGTGGCGCTCGACGTGCCGGACTCGTCCTCGATCGGAGCGATCGTCGACCGGCTCCCGGACGAGGTCCGCTGGTACAAGGTCGGCCTGGAGCTGTTTGCCGCCGAGGGGCCCGCGGCGCTTGAGCCGCTGGCCCGCCGCGGCCGGCACATCTTCCTGGACCTCAAGCTGCATGACATCCCGCGCACGGTCGAGCGGGCCGTTCGGGCGGCCGCCCGGCATGGCGTCGGCCTGGTCACGCTCCACGCGGCCGGGGGCCGGGCGATGATCCAGGCCGCGGCCGAGGCGGCCCGCGGCGCGGGCCCCGGCGCGCCGAAGCTGCTCGCGGTCACGGTGCTCACGAGCCTCGATGCCGCGGACCTCGCCGCGACCGGAGTGGGCCGGTCGCCGGCCGAGCAGGTGGTCGCGCTGGCCGACCTGGCCCTGTCGGCGGGCGCCGACGGCATCGTGTGCTCGCCGCAGGAGGCGGCCGCGATGCGCGCGCGGTTCGGCGCCGGTCCGCTGCTGGTGACGCCGGGGATCCGCCTGCCGTCCGACGCCGTCGGCGATCAGAAGCGCGTCGCCACTCCGGCCGGGGCCGTTCGCGACGGGGCCACCCATCTCGTCGTCGGCCGCCCGATCCTCGAGGCGGAGGATCCCGCCGCCGCGGCGCGGCGCGTCCTGGCGGACATGGCCGCGGGAGAGGCCGGCTGACGCCGGACCCTTCGGCAT
>CAYODK010000144.1:0-14490 GCA_964402695.1 uncultured Verrucomicrobiota bacterium | reverse complement strand
GCGTAGACCGCGCACCTCAACCTTTCGAACAACGTCCTGTGGATCCAGAGCGCGATGCTGGTCCTCGGCACGAACACCGGCGGGCAGGTCCTGCGCATCAGCCGCACCGGCTCCAACGGCGCGCTGATGTTCGGCAACGCGAGCAACAACTACGAGGCGGTGATCCACAACAACCGCCGGATCGACATCTACGCACCGATCGTGGACAACGTCGACGGCGGCGTCACGAACTCCACAGCCTTCATCAAGAGCGGCACGGCGGAACTGTGCCTCCACACGGGCGGCGCCGAGTTCTCCACCTACACCGGCGACACCTACATCAACAACGGCATCCTCCGGCTCGAAGGCGCCGGCACGACCTCCTATGCGAACCCCCGCATCATTCCGACCAACACGCACGTGTACATCAACAGCCGTTCGGCCATCCTGGAGATGTACAACGCGGGGCAGGAGGTCGGAGGCCTCTACGGCTACGGCCGGGTCAACCTGAGCAGCTCGGGCGCGTACACGAACCGGTTCGTCATCAACTACACGAACACGATGGTCGCGGACCAGTTCGACGGCTGGATCACGGAGAACGCGGCAAACCGGACGCTGGACGTGGTCAAGCGCGGCGACGGAACGCTGATCTTCACCACGTCCATCGCCAACAACACCTACAAGGGCGACACGATCGTCGAGGGCGGCACGCTGCTGGTGAACGGCACGCACATCAGCCCGAGCAACGGCACGGAGTACATCGTGAAGAGCGGTGCGACGCTGGGCGGCACCGGGCTCATCCGGGTGCTCGGCGGAGCGACCGTCGAGGACGGCGGCACCCTCGCCCCGGGCGCCAGCGCGGGCACGCTGACGCTGGACACCGACCTCACGCTCGCCCCGACGTCCATCCTTGCCTACGAACTCAACGGCCTGGACACGACGGTCGGGTCCGGCGCCAACGACCTCCTCGACAGCGTGAACAACCTGACGCTCGACGGCATCCTCGAGGTGACGGAACTGGTGGTGGGGGGCTTCTCCCTCGCCTCGCTGGGCGACACGTGGACGCTCATCCGCTACGACGGGACGCTGACCGACAACGGTCTTTCCATCTCGGCCGGGTCGCAGTCGCTCCTGACCGGCGGCCAGAGCTTCGAGATCGACACGAGCGTCGACAACGAGATCCGCCTGACGGTCATCCCGGAACCGGGCAGCCTCGGGATGTTCCTGCTGGGCTTCGGCCTGGCGGGATGGCGCCGCTTCCGCCGGCTACGCTGAACCGGACCGCCCCGCGGCGCACCCCGAACGCAGGTACGCAAGGTTCATGGCCGCGACGGAGTGCGGCCCTCCAAGGCCATCCCATCGGCACGGGAACACGTGGTCATGGAGGGCGCCGCTCCACCGGCGCCGTGCGGGCGACTCTCGGAGCAACGCTCCTTGCTGATCTCCGAGACCCGTCCGAGCCCCACCCGTCGATGCCTTCTGGAAGAGGGTCTACGGGACCTGCACGCCGCCCGGGGTCAGCGTCACGCGCCATTCGACCGCGGCGCCTGCGGGCACAGCGACGTCGAAGTAAACCAGGTGGACGCCCGGGTTCGGCTCGTCGAACTCGTTCGGCCCCCGCGCGGGCTCGCTCGCGAGGCGGATGCCGGCGGGGCCGTCCACGTTGATCTGCAGGCGCCGCCCCTTCGACTCCAGCCACCCGGCGGATGCGCCGTCCGTCTTCAGAACGCCGGGCGTCACGAGCGTCCAGCGGACGGTCCGGTTCGTCGCGCCACCCCGCACGGCGTCCGAGACAACGGCGCGGCCGTCGGGCCGCAATTCCATCCGGCGGCGGGCCGCGGCGAGCTGTCCCGCGTAGACCGCGCCGAGATCGACCGCCGCGGCGGAGCCTTCGACCGTCATCGGCGCGTGCCCCTTGACCGCCTGCTCCATGCCGTCGACGGTGAGCGTGTTGTGGGCGCGGTTGTGGTAGCGGAAGATGCGCCAGCGGTCGGAACCCTGCCGGCCGTTCCAGATGTCGAGCCCGCGGGCCTCCATCGCGTGGTAGCCCTGCATGCCGAGGTCGAGCGCCCACCGGACGCCGTCCGCCTCGTACACGAACGATCCGACGTCCATGTGGCCGTGGCTCGCCGAGGGGGTGCCCGCCTTCGCCGCGAGCCACGCGGCGCGGTCGTTCGTCCACGACGTCCGGAAGGCGGCCAGCGGGTTCTGTCCGCGGCCGAACCACGTCGTGGTGGCCGACACGGCGGAATGCGCCCCGGCGGCGGCCCAGATCAGGGTCAGCGGGAACGTGCGGTCCGGCGAGCGTCCCCCGGAGTCCTTCACCTCCGCGACGTCGCGATCGAGCAGCGCCTGTTCGAACCAGAGCCAGTCGGGCCGTCCCGCGCGGCCGGCCAGCCAGTGGAGCGCCACCAGGGAGCCCTGGCCGGTTCCGCAATCGCTGAAGTTGTAGGGCAGGCGTGAAGGGCCGGTCGTGTGGAGCATGTAGTCGCCGGTCCGCAGGAACCCCTCGCTCTTCGCCAGGCCGAAATCGGTCCCGAGAGCCGACTCGAGCAACGCGATCGCGATCACGTTGAACGTGGTCCCGTAGCCCCAGTAGCCGGGTCCCTCCGGATAGGTCCCGTCGGGGACATAGACCTTCATGGCGTGCGGAAGCCCGGCGACGGCCCGCGCGACGACCTGCGCGGCGCGGGGCGCGTCATCCTCCAGCAGAGCCAGCGCCCCGGCCAGCATGCCCGCGTGGCAGACCTGGTTCCAGTTGTTCCCGCCCTTCTCCCAACCGTGGCGCGAGCCGGGCTTCAGGTAGGGGCCGAGTCCCTTCTCCTCGATGGCGGCCCGGATCGCGGAGCGGGTTCCGACGTCCATCCGCGCATGGAGCCAGTCGTAGCCGATCGCCAGGCCGAGGGTCATCTCGGCGGTGTCGAGGAAGTGCGACGGGTTCCAGTCCGGCATCGCGGCGGCGGCCTGCATCTCGCGGACGGCCCGGTCGACGTATCGCCGGTCGCCCGTCATGCGGGCCTGGAAGGCGAGATGGATGATGCGCGAGAGGGCCTCGCGCGAGCGGTGGAGGAGCCGGCGCCCCTGCTTGCGGTAGACCACGGGCGGCTCGTCCAGCATGCGATCGGCGCACACCTTCACAGCCCCGGCGGTGGCCCGCAGGCGGGGATCGTTCGCGACCCTGGCCCGGACCGCCTCCTCCCCTCCGGTCGGCCACAGCAGCCGCGGATGCCCCGGGGCGCCGGCCACCCGCGATGCCACGTCCGGTTCCACCGCCGCGGCCGCCGACGCCGCCAGACATGCCGTCAGCAGCGTTCCCATCACACTCTTCCACGACGTCTTGCGCATGCGACCAGACTACCGCATTCCCCCGCCGGAGGTCATCGCCTTTCGAGGGCCCCCACTCCGCTGTTGACCCGGCGACGCGACCGACGGAGACTGGCCGCACTCGCGGGGGGACTGGAGCCATGGATCGTCTCGGAGTTCTGATCGGCGTCGTGGTCATGCTCTCCGTCGCTCGGGTCGCGGCGGAACCGGAGTTCCGCACATGGACCTCGGTGTCGGGTGCGAAGGTCGAGGCGCGACTGGCCGGCGTCGAGGCCGGCGGGGCGGCCGTGCTCGAACTGCGCGATGGCCGCAGGGTGAAGATTCGTCCGGAATCCCTTTCCGAAGCCGACCGGGCGCTGCTTGCGCCGTCCGCCGCGCCGGCCTCCCCCGAGGCGCCCGCCGACGCGGCGGCGGCGCCGCCGCCCGCGCCCGCCGACTCCAAGCGGCCGGCCGGCAAGGGATCGAAGACCCGGGCGCCGGCCATCCCGATGGAGCCGACGGTCCCCCCTTCGGGCTACGGCACGGCCGGCCCGCCGCTGCAGACCGAGTGGCCGCTGGGCCAGATCGTGACGAACATCCCGTGCCGCGGCGACGAGACCCTCTCCTACCACCTCTACCTGCCGCGCGGCCTGCAGCAGGGCCGGAAGTACCCGGTGCTGTTCCTCTCCGGGTCGACCTCCGGCAAGGCGGCCGCCTTCGCCCGCTACCTGGACGGGGCGGAGTTGAACGGCTTCATCCTCGCCATGCCGTCCGTCGGCGCCAGCGAGAACTTCGACCGCGCGATGGCCGCGATGCGCTCGGCCATCCCCGAGGTCCTCGCGCGCGCGCCGGCGGACACGCGGCGGCTGTACGCCAGCGGGTTCTCGGACGGATCCCGGATCGCGATCCTCGCCGCCACCGAGTGGATGGGACATCCGGCCGCCGGCGTCCTGCTCAGCGCCGCGGGCGGCGGCTCGGACGAGATGGCCAAGCTGCCGAAGACCGCCGCCGTGGCCGGCCTCGCGGCCTCCGCCAGCGTGCAGCGGTGGGACATCGCGTGCACGGTCTACAAGTACACGAAGACCCGGAACGCCCGGGCCTGGTTCTTCCCCGGCCGGACGGACTGGGGCACACCGGCGCTCATCGCCGACGCCATGACGTGGATGAACGCCTGCTACCTGCGCGATGAGAAGGGCGGCCGCCCCGAGGCCGCGCGCGAGCGGGAGGCGTTCGTGAAAGGCCTCCTCGACCGCGTCGAGCCCGCCCTGGAGTCCAGGCCCGGATGGGCGGCCGAGTGGATCGCCCTGCTGAAGGACTTCCCCGGCCTGGGCCCGCTGCAGGGCCGCGTGCGGACCGCCGCGCAGAAGCTCGAGAAGAACCCCGTGGCGGTCGCGCACCTGAAGGCCGTCCCGGAGATCGACAAGTTCGCGCAGAAGCACTTCGCCACGTCGCCGAAGGCCTACCGGAAGGACAACGCCAACGGGACCCCCGAGGCGAAGCGGGACGCCGATGCGTTGCTGGCCAAGTTCAAGGACACGGAACTGGCCGCCGTCATCGAGGAATTCGGCGCCGCCGCACCGACCGGCGGAGGGCACTGATCCACGCCCGCGGCCGCGGGGACGCCTCACCCGCCCGACGGCCCGGGACCCGTCCAGCGCGTGTGGAGGAAGAACGCACCGGGCGCGCCCGTCGCGTTCTTCACGGCGAACGGATACCAGTCCTCGCGGCGGTGGTACTGCTCGGCGTGGTCCCACGAGTGGATGGACAGGGACAGGAAGTAGTTCCCCGACATCAGCGTCAGCGGGTCGAGCGTGAGCCGGATCGTCCCCTCCCCCTCGATCGCATCGATCGGATGGCCCGAGAGCTGCGTATTGCTGCCGAAGACCTGGAAGCCGTTGCCGGTCTTGATCGAGAAACCGAAGACCGGCCGCTCGATCCGCCGCTTCGCGCACCAGGCGACGTCGACGTGCATCGCCCGGCCGGTCTCGAGGACCCCCGTCTCGAGGCCCTCCGCGCCGCGGAGGGTGACGCCGCGGATCTCGACCTCGCGCGTGCCGAATTCCTGCGTGAACAGCGGCCCGCCCTCGCCCATGAATTCGCGGATGTACCGCAGGATCGTCGGCGCGGGCTCCCCGCGCGCCACGATGGAACCCTTGTGGATGAGGAAGACCTCGTGACAGAATTCCTCGACGGTCTGCAGCGCGTGCGAAACGAAGAGCAGGGTCCGGCCGCGGCGCTGAAGGTCGCGGATGCGGTCGAGGCAGCGCAACTGGAAGGCGACGTCGCCGACGGCGAGGACCTCGTCGATCAGCAGGATGTCCGGGTCCGACTCCGCGGCCACGGCGAAGCCGAGCCGGACGTACATGCCGCTCGAGTAGTGTTTCACGGGCATGTCGATGAACTCGCGCAGCCCGGCGAACTCGACGATGCGGTCGAACCGCCGGCGGACGTCCTCGCGCGCGATGCCGAGGATCGCGGCGTTGAGGAAGACGTTCTCCCGCCCGGTCAGGTCCGGGTGGAACCCGGCGCCGAGTTCCAGCAGCGAACAGATCCGGCCGCGCGCCGTGACGCAACCGCAGGTCGGCGTGATCGTGCCGGCGACGAGACCGAGGAGCGAGCTCTTGCCCGATCCGTTCGGCCCGATGACGCCGACGGTGCGCCCGCGAGGGATCGAGAACGAGGCGTCGCGCAGCGCCCAGAACTCCGACGACGGCGCGCGCCGGCCGAGGCGGGTCAGGCGGCCGAAGAGCGTCGGGGCCGCCATGCCGCGGACGCGGTAGCGCTTGCCAAGCCCCGCCGCCTCGATCGCCGCATGTCCGCTATCGCCCATCATCCGCCTTCCGTCTTCCGTTCGCCGTCTTCCGTTTTCCGTCTTCCGTTTTCCGTTCTCCGTCTCCTCCGCCTCACAGCACATCCGCGAAATGCCGCTGGGCCCGCCGGAACACGGCGATACCGGCGACGAGGATCAGCGCCGGGATCGCGAGTCCGGCGGCGGACCACGCGGTCCACGGAAACGCGACCCCCGGCAGCACGCTCGCCCGGGCCGCGGTCAGCAGCCCGGTCATCGGGTTGAGCCACACCAGCGGCATCAGCCACGGCCGGCCCGCGGCGAAGGGTTCGACCAGCGACAGGTCGTACATCACCGGGCTCACGAAGAACCAGGCGCTGAGCAGCACGCCGACGAGATGCTGCGTATCGCGGAAATGGACGTTCACGCCGGAGAGCAGCAGCGCGAGCCCGAGGTTGAAGACGGTCAGCCACAGCACCACCAGGGGAAGCGCGCCCAGCGCCCCGCCGATCCCGGCACCGCCGGCCGCGCCGAGGACGCCGAGCACGGCGAACTGGACGATCAGGCTCAGGAGGAAGTTGACGAGGTTGGCGCCCGTCACCGCCACAGGCAGGAGGATGCGCGGGAAGAAGACCTTGCGGACCAGGTTCGAGTTCCCGGTGATCGACGTCATGCCGCCCTGCACGCACTGGACGGTGTACTGCCACGCGAAGACGCCGACGATGACGCCCTCGACCGAGACGCCCCGCCCCACCAGCAGCCGCAGGAAGACGACGTAGATGAACGCCATGAACAGGGGCACCAGCAGGGCCCAGAGGAACCCGAAGACGGACCCCTTGTACCGCGACTTCAGCTCCCGGGCGACCAGGCTCGCGAGGAGTTCGGCCGACGCGCGCGTGAACGGCCCGCCCGGAATCGCCCGCGCACCCGCCGGCGTGTTGACGATGCTGGGCTCCGCCCCGCTCACGGCGTCCGGGCCTCCGCCGGCGCCGCCGCTTCGACGCCCTCGAGGGTCATCGCAACGCGCGCGCGCGTGCTGCCCGGGTCGAGGGCCTGGATCCGCACCTGCGCGGCCCGCCACGGCGGCCGGGCGCTCGCGCAGGCCGACAGGAAGGCCGCGAAGCTGTCGACCGGAACGTCGGCGAACGACACTTCCATGCGACGGAAGGTCCAGCCGCCCTCCAGCGGCTCCGATGTGCCCGCGGCGATCGTCGGCGCGGGGGCCCCCGGCGCGACCCGTTTCAGGATGGCGACGGGGGACTCGGGCGGGCTTCCGGTTGCGGCGGCCAGGGCGGCGAAGTAGGGATCCAGCTCCCTCGACTCCCTCGCCAGGTCCGCGAGGGCGCGCAGGTCCGCCTCCTTGCGCTCGATAAGACGGAGGCGGGCCGGGACGACGCGGATCGCCCAGACCACGCCGGCAATCCCGGCCGCGGCCGCGACGGCGGCCATCCAGCGAAGGGCGGCGAGGGAGCGGGACGGCGCACTCATGGGCGGTCCCCCTCGAGGGTGAACGCAACACGGCCGTCGACCGGTTCGTCGCCCCTCCGGATCCGCGGCCGGTAGCCCTGCAGCCGGAGGACGTCCTCGAGTCGGCTGCAGGCATCGCGATCCGGGGACGTCCCCTGCACGCGCACGCCACCGTCCCCCAGTTCGACGACCTCGATTGCGAGGGACGCGGCCCGCGCAACGCGGAGCACGCCGGCCAGTTGCGGGGTCACCGATGGCTCGAACATGCGGGTGACCGGGGCCAGGGCCGTCCGGCGCCGCGCGACGGAGTCTCTGGCCATGCGGAGTTCCTGCCCGCGCTGGACGGCGGACAGCCGTCCCACCCGCCGGGCCTCCGCCTCCAGGCGCTGCTGCACGGCGGCCTCCCGGCGCCCGATCCATGTCGCAACCGCCACGTTGAACGCGGCAAGGGTCAGTCCGGCGACGATGCAGAGCACCGCTGCCCGCCGTCCGGCGGAGAGGTCCCACGACACCAGGCCGGGATGCGCAAGATCGCCGGACCGCAGATTGCACGACGCGGTGCCCATCGCAAGGGCGCGGGCGGCCAGGGCGCGGGCGAGGAAGGTGGCCGGATCCTTCGCGCGGAACCAGCGGACCTCGCAACCTGCGCCCAGGTCCCGCTCGAAGGCCTCGA
The DNA here is from genome assembly GCA_964402695.1 of uncultured Verrucomicrobiota bacterium. Taxonomy (GTDB): domain Bacteria; phylum Verrucomicrobiota; class Kiritimatiellia; order PWTM01; family PWTM01; genus VGWF01. The sequence goes on along the minus strand of CAYODK010000144.1, from coordinate 6,280 downwards.
GGAGCCCGGTTCCCTCGGCGACCGAGGGACCGGTCCAGATCCACTCCGCCGTGCCCCCCGTCCCCAGCGCCTGACGCGCCCGCTGCAACGCGACCGTCCAGTCCTCCCCGCCCCCATCCGCGCCCGGCGCGCGAAGGGCCTCGCGCAAGGTGACGACGGATTCCAGGTCCGCGCCGCGGCCGATGACCAGCACCAGTCGGTCGGGCGCCAGGCACGCGACGACCCGGACCCCGGCATTGGACACTGGATGTTCCGCCAACGCGCGGTCCCACAGGGCGACAGCCTCGGCGTCGAGGATCATCGGGTCGAACCCGGCCTCCCGCAGCCCCGCGAGGCGGCGCTCGACGGCGACCCGCGGCGCAGCCGCCGCAAGCGCGGCGACACGGCCGTCCGAGGTCCGGCGGATCTCCGGAAACGCGCAGGCGCAGTCCTCCAGCCGGAACGGCAATTGAACATCGAGAAGCGAGGGCAGCACGCGCCGGGCTCGGGCAACGGACGCCAGGGGGACGGCGATGCGCCGGACCACCGAGTCGCGGGCCGGCAGCGCCGCCGCGACGAGCGCCGTCCGCCGGGCGGCGGCCAGGGTCGCCTCCGCGGCCGCGGCGCGAAGGGCCGCATCGTCGCCCCCCCCACCCCCGACCGCGGCCACCGTGGTGAAGACGGGCCCCCGGGGCGAACGCGCGGCCCGGACGACGGCCGTAAACCCGTCGCCCGCATCGATTCCGTAGCTTGAGGAAACCCGCACGCCTGTCATGATCCGGCGGCCCTGCGCCGCCACGCCGCCAGTATCCCGACCCCCGCCGCCCAAGTCCAGCCCTTCCCACGCCCTCCGACCTCGCGCCATCCGCTTGACATCGCCCCCGGCGTACGTACCATAGGCGCGTTTTTCCCAGGGCGCCAACGTAGCTCAGTCGGTAGAGCAGCGCATTCGTAATGCGCAGGTCGTCGGTTCGACCCCGACCGTTGGCTCCAGCCTTTCCCCCCGTATTTCCAAGAAAATCGCGCCTTATCGGCCATTCTCGCGAATCCGCGCCCGTTCCGCCGTAGGGCCGAAGAAGGCCACATTACGCCCCGAAAGTGTGGCAGAGTTGTGGCAGACCTTCCGGCGGGGTTGCAACGCACGCACCGCCGACTGGGTCCGCCCCGGTGGTGCGACTGACCGATTGACCGTCGCTCTTGCCTTCCCGCAGGTACTCTGACAGCGTCTCCACCATGACGACGCTCCTTCAGGCCGGTTCCAACGGGCGCGCCTGCCCTGCGAAATCTGCAGGGCGAAGCGGGGCACCCGTACCGCCCGAAAAGCGATCTCACAGGTGGACCAACCTCCGGCCCCCGGGGCGCCTTCGTGCCCCCAAGCCTTTCTCAGGGAGTGCCTCACGCTTTGACCCCTAAAGAACGCGTACTGACCGCCCTCGCCCATCAACAGCCCGATCGGGTGCCGCTCGAGATGAGCTTCACCCCGGAATTCGCGCAGCGGCTGCGCGGGCGGCTCTTCGGCGGCGCCGGCGCGCGACACAACCCCCACGGCGGCGGCAACGACTACGCGCTTGAGCTCGAACTCGGCCTCGACTTGCTGCTCACCTCCGTCGGCTGGGCGAACAGCTACTACGCCGGCGATACCTACAACCCGGGCGCCGACCACTACACCGACGAATGGGGCATCGGCTGGACGACCATCGCTTACCAGACGCGCTTCGGCCCCGGCTTCTATACCGAGTACTGCGATCCGCCGCTGTCGGACGACGCGGCCATCCGTTCCTACCGCCCCCCCGACCCCACCCGACCCTCGCTCTACACCGCCGTCGAGCGCACGGTCCGGGATTTCGGCAGGGACTACTGGGTCGTCGGCAGCTGCCAGACCACCCTCTGGGAGACCGCGATCGCCCTGCGGGGATTCGAGAAGCTGATGATGGACCTCTGCGACGACCCGGAGCGGGTCGGACGTATCCTCGACATCCCGCAGGAATACCACCGCGTCGTCTGCCGCCGTCTGGTCGAGCTTGGTGTGGACATGGTCTGGCTCGGCGACGACCTCGGCGCGCAGAGCTCCATGATCATGTCGCCGGAGACTTGGCGCGCCGTGCTCAAGCCCCGCTTCGCCGCGCTGATCGCCGAGCTGAAGGGCATGAACCCGGCGCTCAAGATCGCCTACCACACCGACGGGTTCGTGGAGCCGGTCATCGACGAGTTGGTCGAGATCGGAATCGACGTCCTCCATCCCGTGCAGCCCGCGTGCATGGACCCCGCGGCGCTGAAGCGCCGGTTCGGCGACCGCCTGTCCTTCATGGGCACGGTGGACGAGCAGCACACCCTGCCCTTCGGCTCGGTGGACGACGTCCGCCGGGAGGTCGAAGAACGGATCCGCACCGTGGGCAGGGACGGCGGCCTCATCCTCGGCCCCACCCATCACGTGCAGCTCGACACCCCCCTTGAGAATCTTCTCGCGCTGGTGGACGCCGCGAAGCATGCGAGCCAGGGCGCCTGAGGAACCACGGAGCCCCCCATGATCCATACAGGTGCGACTGCGAGACTCCGCCACGCCCCCGTGCGCGCGCTCCTGCTCGGCGCGTCCATCGCCACGCTGGGCTGGCCCGGCGTGACAACGGCCGGGGATTTCTGGGCGAGGGAGCCCGACGGGCGGATCATCCACCACCTCCAGAACAGCACGAACCCCGTGGTCCTTTGCATGCAGGGGCGCAAGGTGGTGATGCAGGTGCGGGTGGATGCCACCGGCGGCTTCGTCCACAAGACCCGGTTCTTCAACGTGCCGGCGGGGCGCACCGACAAGGCGAAGGCCATCTTCGATGCGGAGGACGACCTGCGCCCCGCGATCCGCATCAACGGCGAGCCGTTCAGGCCCGGCGCCCCGGCAACGGTCGGCTTCGACGGGAGGCTCACCCTCGCCTATCCGGAGACCGGCGGCGTGGTCGCGACACGCGCCGTGTATCCCTCGATGGCCCAGGCGCTGGTCCTCGATGAATGGAGCCTCCGCAACGCCGGCGACACGCCGGTGACCGTGAGCGTCGAGCCCGGACAGATCACGCGGCCCGCAAGCAACCAGGTGTCCATGATCTGGGCATCGTCGGCCGTGGAGTCCGCCACGCTGGCGCCCGGCGCCACCCTCTCGTTTTCCGCCCGCGTGCAGGCCCGGCTCGTCGGGGAGGCGGACCTGGCGGTCGATGTCGCGGCTGAGCGCGCCGCGCGCCAGGCGGTGGCCGACGCGGCATGGAGGGGACCCGGTCGACTGGAAACCCCCGACCGCGATCTGGACATCGCCTTCGCGCTGCAGAAGTTCCATGTCCTCGAAACTCCGATTGAGACCTGCAAGGGCGTCATCACCCACAACGGCAGCCTGACCTACTCCCCGGGCATCTGGGCCAACGACCCGGTCGAGTACTCCAGCCCGTTGTTCCCCTTCTTCGGCGATGCCGGGCTCAATGCGGCGGCGCTGCAGATGTATCGCATCTGGCTCGACCATTGCCGCGAGTACGGCATCGACCCCTTCCCCGGCTCCTTCGAACATGCCGAACTGCGTCTCGTCCAGCGCGGACGCGGCGACGACGCCATGGTGCTGTATGCGCTCTCGAAATTCCTGCTCTTCCTCGGTGACCGGGCCGCCGCCGAGGAACTGTGGCCGCTGGTCGAGTTCAGCGCCGAGTCCGTGGTGAAGCACACCCGCCCCGACGGCATCGTCGCCTCGCGGACGGATGAGATGGAAGGTCGCTACCCGACCGGCGACGCCAACCTGAGCACCTCCGCCCTCGCCTACGGCGGCTACCGTCTGGCGGCTTCGCTCGCGCGCGCGCTGGGCAAGCCGCCGGGGGCGGAGTTCGACCGGCGGGCGGACGCCCTGCGCAAGGCGATCGATGCGTTCTTCGGCGCGAACGTCGAGGGCTTCGAGACCTACCGCTACTACGACGGCAACACGACGCTGCGCGGCTGGATCCTCCTGCCCCTCGCCATGGGCATCACCGAACGGAAGGACGCCACCCTCGACGCCATGCTCTCCAACAAGCTATGGCCCGGCCGCCTGACGGGCGGCGATATCCTGGCGGAGTCCACCCGGCCGACCGAGTGGGGCCGCGAAACCTACTACGCGCTGCGCGCGCTGTTCAAAGCCGGCCGCACCGAGATCGCCCTCGACACCACCCGGCGCGTCGTCCGGACGCAGATCTTCGGCCCACGCGGCCCCTATCCGGACGAGGACGCCATCGACATGCTGTGCCCGGGCTCCCTCTATCCACGCGCCTTCACCGAGGGCCTCTTCGGCATCGTCCCCACCGGGCTCGACTCGTTCGAATGCACCCCGTGGCTGCCCGCGGGCTGGCCCCGGATGGCCCTTCGCGACCTGCGGGCCTTCGGCCGCGGCTGGGACCTGGCGGTCGAACGCGACGGCGACCGACAGAAGGTCACCGTCACCAGCAACGGCCTCACGATCCTGACGGACACCGGGCTGGCCGGAAAGACCTACCGGGTGGCCTTCCCGTCGCCGTGATGGCATGGGCCACTTGACCAGCACCGAAAACGGAGCCAACCACACAGGCCTGAAGGCCCTGAAATACGAATTGCTGCTCCTGCTGATGTCCATGGTCTGGGGCTCGGCCTTCGCCGTCCAGCAGATCGCCATGGAAAAGGGGCTGCGGCCGATGATCTTCACGGGCCTCCGCTTCGCCCTTGGCGGCCTGGTGCTGATCCCGCTGATCGTGTGGCGCAGGAAGCACATCGTCGCGCCTGACCAGCAGGCCCGGCTGCCGATCCGAGCAAGCCTCGGCGCCGGGGTCTTCCTGTTTGCGGCCGCGGCCCTTCAACAGATCGGCCTGCAGTACACGTCCAGCGCAAACTCCGGCTTCATCACCGGATTCTATATCCTCTTCGTTCCGCTGCTGGGCATGTTCCTGGGGCACAACAGGCGCGCCTGCCCTGCGAAGGCCGACCCCAGGACCATCCTGGTCGATGAAGTCCAGGCGGTGCGCCCGGCGAAGCCATGATTCACGAGAGGCCCACGATACCGGCGGCAGTATGAGGTGTCATCTCTGCGCAGGGCCGGTACGGAGGAGCAGCAGCAGAAGGCCGCCCAGAAGCGTGATGACGGTCGAGGGTTCCGGCACGACGCCGGTCACATCGGTGAACGCCTGCGGTCCATCGCTCAACCGGAGGGCATCCATGTATCCTGACCGCGCGTCCACCGGATTCGCCCCGTAGCCGAAGACGCCGGCCAGGTAGAGGCTTGCCCCCATGTCCGCGCTGTTCGCGTCGAACAGCGGGGCGCCGATGGCCGTCAGATCGGGAGGGTCGGCCCAGACCTGCATGCGATCGGGTCCGGCCCCGATGTCGATCCGGCCCAGCACCAGGTGCGTTGCGCTCAGCGCCAGCGTCGTCAGGTTCGATGCAACCGTGCCGGCGTACCGGACATGGAGACTGGTCCCGGCCAGTTCGACGTGCCACGGCCCCACCACATAGTCCGAGCCTGAGAATGGCGAGTCCGCATGGCTGTTGAACTGGATGCCGGTGTGATCGCCGGCCGCGGTGTTCTGAACAAGGATGGAGAACCACACGGTGCCGCCCAGGTCCGTGTCGATGGCCCGGTTGATTCCGCGGAACTGGTTGTAGATCGGCACGGCGCTCCCGACGCCGTCCTGGGCCACCGCATAGCCGCCGACCGAAGTCGTCAGGTTGACCGAGTTGCTGATGGTGATCTTGCTGGTGTTGCCGCCGACGCCCGTGGACGGCCCCCACTGCCCGCTCCAGTTGGTGCCCCCCGTGCGCCCCAGCAACGCTCCCGCGGGGTAGGTGAAATCCTCCACCACGAGCGACGCCGGGACAACCTGCGGAAGAAACGCGGCAACCCACGCGACCACGCACAGGGCCGGGCCGAGCCGCCGGGAAGAGCCCGACGGGGACAGAGGGCGATGTGATGACGTCCACACAATCACAATCAAACCCTACTCCCTTCGAACCCCGATTCCAGCCAAAAACCTCCTGGAGTCGTTCTCCGGCAGGCAGGGGTCCTCACCCGGCAGAAGCGCCCTGGCGGGTCCAGGAACGCCTGCTCCGGCCGGCCGAGCATTCCCTTTGGAGTCCCCGCCAGATGGGTCGTCACAGCAGGCCGTTTCAGACCGACGACGCCCCATCACCCCCGGAAACCACCCACCTAACGATCTGCACGTGCGTGGCAGGCGAGATCCAGCTATTGCGGTACGGCCTCAATCCACACGGCGCACCTCGCAACGGCGCGATCGGGAGCGGCTACGGCGATGGCTTCCGGAAGCGAAGGAAGACC
>CAYODK010000143.1:0-14721 GCA_964402695.1 uncultured Verrucomicrobiota bacterium | reverse complement strand
GGCGGCGCGGCCGGCGTCATCGTGGTCGCGACGGACATCGCGGCGCGCAAGGCCGCCGAGGTCGCGCTGGACCGCAGCCACGCCGACCTGCGCGACCGGTTCGACGATCTGCGCCGCCGGGTCGCCCACCGCGAGGCCAGCCTCCGCGACCTGCGCGACGCGATGCTTCTCCGGCAATCCGCGCCCGGACAGGGTTCCATGGAGTCGCTGCTGGACCGTCTCCGCGACGCCACCTCCCCGGACGAACTGGCCGCGATGAACCGGGTCTGGCCGGCCCATGTCCAGGCGCTGGCCGCGATGGGGTTCCGGGCCGGGGCCGTGAGCCGCCTGGTGACGCTGAACACCGATGCGGTACTGGAGACGCTTCTGCCCCTCGTGCTGCGGGAGATCGGCCCGCCCCCCGTCCCCTTCGTGTTCCTCGTCCTCGGCAGCGAGGGGCGGCGCGAACAGACGCTCTGCACGGACCAGGACAACGCGATCCTGTACGCGGACCCCGCGCCCGGGGAGGAGGCGCCGGTCGCGGCCTACTTCCTCGACCTCGGCCGCCGCGTCTGCGACGGGCTCGCGCACGCGGGGTACGCGTACTGCACCGGCGGCATCATGGCGTCCCAGCCGGCGTGGAGCCGTCCGCTGTCGTCGTGGCAGCGCGAGGTCACGTCGTGGATCCGCACGCTGGAGGCGCAGGACCTCCTGCAGGCGAAGATCTTCCTCGATTTCCGGCCGGGCTACGGGGACGCCCGGCTCCTCGATCCGCTTCGGGCGACGGTGACCGGGGCGGTCGCCACGCATCCGCGGTTCCTCACGCAGCTCGCGCGGAACGTGCTGCTGTTCCAGCCCCCCGTCGGCCTCTTCGGCGGCATCGCCACCGGGACCATCGGGGCCCGGCGCGACGTGTTCGACATCAAGAGCGCCATGACCCCCATCGTCGACTTCGGCCGCCTCTACGCGTTGCGCCACGGGATCGCCGCGACCGGCACGCTCGAACGGCTGTCCGGGCTGCTGGCCGCCGGTGTGATGACCCCCGAGAACCACGAGGAGGTGGCGCAGGTCTACGAGGCGCTGATGCAGGTCCGCATCGGGAACCAGCTCGACGAACTGGCCGCCGGTCGGCCCCCCGACAACCTGGTCGCCCCGGACCGGCTCACGCACCTCCAGCGGCGCCTGCTGCGCGAGAGCTTCGCGCAGATCCGCAACTTCCAGACCCGGCTCGCCTACGACTTCACCGGGCTGCCCGGAGGCGTGCAGTGATCCTGTTTCTCAGCGACGTCCATTGCCGCTACGGTGTCGTCAACGCCCAGATCGCCCACGCCGAGGCGCGGACGGGCCGGCCGCTGGAGGCCGTCGTGGTGCTGGGCGATTTCGGGCTCTTCGAACCGCACCTGCGGCGGTTCTTCCGTCGCCGGCGGTTCCTGCGCCCGGTGTTCGTGATCGAGGGCAACCACGAGGACTTCGACCGGCTGCCGCGGCTGGCGGAGACCTATCGCGACGCCTTCACGCACCTCCCCCGCGCCTCGTTGCATACGATCGGCGGCCGCCGGTGTCTCGCGCTGGGCGGAGCCGCCTACATGGACGCCCACACGACGCCGCGGGGCGCGGTCGTCGGCCCGGCCGACATCGAGGCCTGCCTCGCCCTCCCGCCCGGCGGGGTCTCGGTCATTCTGAGCCACGATTGTCCGCGGGGCCTCGGGGTGGGCAACGCCCCGGGGTTCGAGCACTACGGTCCCCCGGGGTTCGAGGGCGGGGAACGGCTGGTCGACCATTTCGCGCCCGCCCTCTGGGTCTTCGGCCATCACCACCGCTGGATCGACGGACGCCTCGGCGGCACGCGCTGCGTCGGCCTGCCGATGAGCTGGACGGGCTACGCGCTGCTGGATGACGACGGCCGCGTCGAGTGTGTCGACCACGATATTGCGCCAGAGTCCGTCGGCCGCCGCCGGTCGTTCGGCGCGTGGTTCGCCGGGCTCCTCGGCCCATGACCGTCCGGCGTCGCGCGCCGTGATCCCGCCGGCTTGCGGGGCGGGTGGGGCGGGCCTATCCTCGGGGCGGACACGCGCATGAACCTGAACCTGGTCGGCGATTTCGCGATCGCGCTCTTCATCGGCGCGCTGATGGGCGTCGAGCGGGAGAAGCGGATCGCGGAGAAGGGATTCGGCGTCGGCGGGCTGCGGACGTTCGTCCTTCTCGCCGAGGCCGGGGCCGTCGCGGCATGGCTGACGACGGTGCTTGGCTCGCCCTGGATCTTCCCCGCGGCGCTCGCGGCCGTGTCGGCGATGGTGCTCGGCGGCTATCTCCTCCAGGCGCGCAACCATCCCGACGCGGTCGGGCTGACGACCGAGGTCGCCGCGGTGGTCACGTTCCTGCTCGGCGGCGTCACGCTCTTCGGCCACCGCGAGGTTGCCGTCGCACTCGGTATCCTGAACTCCGCACTGCTCGCCTACAAGACCCCGCTGCACACGCTCGTCGGGCGGATCGGGCAGGACGACCTCTACGCGGCGCTCAAGCTGCTGATCGCCACGTTCATCGTGCTGCCGCTGCTGCCGGATCGCGCGGTCGATCCGTGGGGCGCGGTGAATCCGTACAAGGCCTGGCTGCTGGTCATCCTGATCTCGGGCCTCTCGCTGCTGGGCTACGTCGCGATGCGCTGGCTGGGCCCCGCCCGCGGAACGCTGGCGACGGGGCTCTTCGGCGGTCTCGCGTCGTCGACGGCGGTGTCGCTGTCGTTCGCACGGGAGAGCCGGGACGCGGCCGCCGCCTCGCGCGGCGCGGGGCCGCTGGCCGCGGGCGTCGCGCTGGCCTGGGCGGTCATGTTCGTCCGCGTACTGGTCGCCGTCGCCGTCGTGCACCGGCCGCTGTTGAAGGACCTCGCCGTGCCGTTGGGCGCGATGCTGGCCGTCTGCCTCGCCGCCGCCGCGATGATGATGCGCGGCGGGCGGGCCGGTGCGGCGGGGCGCGACGTGCCGCTGAAGAACCCGTTCAGCCTCCAGTCCGCCATCACGTTCGCCGCCTTCTTCACGGCCGTGATGCTGGTGGTGAAGGTCGTGCAGTCGGTCGCGCCGGGCCGGGGGATCTACGCGGTCGCCGCGATGACGGGTCTCGCGGACGCCGACGCGATCACGCTGTCGGTGGCGCAGATGGCTCGCGATACGGGTGCCCTCCACACGGCGGCCGTCGCCATCGTGATCGCGACCGTTGCGAACACGGTCGTCAAGTGCGGCATCATTGCCGTCCTCGGCTCCCGCCCGCTCAAGGCGCGCGTCGCGGTCCTCACGGCCGTCCTGATCCCCGTCGCCGCCGCCGCGGTATGGTTGTTCCTTCCGTTCGTCGCGGCGATGGTCAGGCCGTAAGTTGACTAGACCCCGAGTCTAGTTTATTGTTGGCGCAGGATGGTGACCAGCATGGAAGTGAACGTACACGAAGCGAAGACACATCTGTCCCGGCTTCTGACGCTTGTATCGGGAGGCGAGACCGTCACGATTGCCCGCTACGGTCGGCCTCTCGCGAAGCTGGTTCCCTGTCCCCGCGATTCCGAGGCACGCCGGCCAGGCGCGGACCGGGGCACGTTCCGCATTCCGGACGATTTCGACGAGGAGATCCCGGAACTGAACCGGGTCTTCGAGTCGTGAGAGTGCTTCTCGATACGCATGTCTGGCTTCGTTGGATCTGTGAGCCGGAGAGGCTCATGCCGAAGGCGCGATCGATCATGGAGAGTGGCGACAACGAACTGCTCTTCTCGGTTGCGAGTTCTTGGGAGATCGCGATCAAGTACGCGCTCGGGAAGCTGCCGCTGCCGGAACCGCCCGACCGGTTTGTCCCGCCGCGACTGATGCGCGACCGAATCGCCACGCTGCACATCGAACACCGGCATGCGCTGCATGTCGCCTCGCTCCCTCCGCACCATCACGACCCCTTCGACCGCATCCTCATCGCCCAGGCCATGATCGAGCGAGTTCCCATTCTCACCGCCGATCCCAAGTTCGGCACTTACGAGGTCGAGAGCATCTGGAAGTAGACCCGCCGCCAGGCCGGCCGCCCCGCACGCCACGGCAACCTGTCAGGCGGATCGATCGACTCTCGGTCCCCGCGTCCGGGCCTCGGGGGACCCGGCGAACGGCTGGCGGGGGCGGCGGCCCTCCCGTATCAGGTGAGCGGGAGGGTCCGCGGCCTCGCGGACCGTCGGCGGGGGACAGGGGGGACAGCGACGACATCGGGGGCGTGGAAGTTCCAAGGATTGGACGCGAACGGCGTGAAGGCTTCCAATCCTTGGAAGAACAAACCGGGATCGGGCCGCCGGCATCGCGAGGGACTACTGCAGGAACCCGGCGTCGCACCAGTCGGCGTGGTCGGCCTTGTTGCCGTCACCGCCGTCGTCGACGATCAGACGCAGCCGCTTCGCGCCCTTTGGCAGGGCGACATCGAAGTTCCACGCCGCGGGCTCCGCGTGGGTCAGCACCGGCGATTCGGCCAGGATCTGCCGCCGGCCGCCGACCTCGGCCGCGACGACGAACCGGACCGTCGTGCGAGGGTCGTCCTTTTTGCCGCCGTCCGGCCCGGCGACCGCGACGAACCGCTTCCACTCCGGCTTCAGGTCGTAGACGACCTCCGCCTTCGCATGGACGCCGAGGCCGTCGTCGTAGGTCCTCCCCGCCACCATCAGCGGACCACCGCCCGCCGCCTTGCCGGTCTGGAGCGAACCCCAGCCGACCGCGGCGGCGGCGGGCTTCAGCGACGTGAGGCGCACCTCCGGCTTCGGCGGCACCGGGCCGGGCTTCGGCGGCGCGGGCACCGCGACGCGGACGGTCGCCGGCTCGGAGCGACGCCCGGCCCAGTCGACGGCGGTGACGGTGTAGGCCGCGTCCGCGCCGGCCTTGGCGCCGGCGTCGGCGAACGCGGGCCGTGTCGTGAGCGCAGGCGCCCCGCCGTCGCGCACCACCTCGAACACCACACCGTCCGTCCCCGCCTCCCACGCCAGGCCGACATCGCCCTTCCACGTCGCCTCGGCGCGGACGTTGGCGGGCGTGGCGGGCCGGGCGGACGCGTCGCGCGCGGCGCGGCGGAACCGGACCGACCACGCCACCTCCCGGCCCGCGGGGGCGGCGATCGTGACGCGCGACAGTCCGTTGGCCCCGCGCGAATCGACGGTGACACCCGCCGCCGCGTCGGCCTCGGACACGGAGGCCTTCTCGATTTCCCACGCCTGTGCGTCGCCCGGGACCGCACCGACGATGCGGAGTTCATACGCGTCGCCGCCGACCACGGCGCTGCGGCCGTGTAGCGTCGCGGCGGCGGCGTCCCACGTCTCCTCCTTCAGATCGACGATACCCTGCGTGATGTGCCGCGAGGTGCTCAGAACCTGCGGGCGGTCCGCGAGCGGGCGCAGCGCGACGATGCGGCACGACTTCGGCGGCAGGGTCAGCGTCAGCGTGCCCCGCGCGGGCGGCAGGAACACACCGTCCCAGAAATCGAACGCCGCCCATGCATCAGCCGCGGGGAGGCCGGTGGCGGCGAGGTCGACCGCGATCGTCGCGGGGGACTTCTCCCAGTTGAACAGCCCCAGCACGTGGCGGTGCGGCGCGCGGCGCGTATCGGAAAGCAGCCACACGCGCGCGGGTTCGGTTTCGAACAGGTCCACGGGCCGCGCGGCCAAACCGTGCGCGGGCATCGTGCGCCTCAGGATGTCCATCCGCTCCGGCGGCAGCGCGGGGATCCAGTCGCTGTTGTAGAAGAGCTGGTCGCTGAGGGAGGTCCACGAGGCGTTGAGGCGCGCCTGGTCGAGCGGGGTCGAGGCGCGGACGGACACGCAGTCGGGGTCGTTGTGCCAGACGCGGCCGTGGAGGAAGTAGAGCCGTGAGCCGTGCGGCGCGCCGATCTCCTGCGAGCCGGTGTCGGGGCCGATCCGCATGCCGTCGAGCAGGCCGAAGGCTCCGCCGAAGGAGCGCATGTTCTGCGAGACGCAGCAGCCGAGCAGGTAGACGCCCGGCCCGGCGGCCTCGCGCACGAGTCGGATGCCGTCGCGGTAGGCCTCGATATTCGTCTTGTCGGGGTTGTGGAAGACGGCGTCGCCGATGCCGTCGTCCTTCCAGCCGTTCTGCACGTAGCGCAGCGGCGTCGCGGTGCCGGTCCACATGCCGTCCATCTTGAACACGCGGTAGCCCCACTCGCGCGCGATGCGCGAGGCGATGGCGCGCAGGCGGTCGCGCGCGGCCGGGTGGGTCATGTCGAGGCACGTGCCGCCCCACTTCGTGTCGTAGGGCCTGCCGTCCGCCGTGTGGACGAACCAATCCTGCTTGTCGGCGAAGAAGGGGTCGTCAAACGTGCCGGCGAAGGGCATGAACCAGATGCCCGCCGTCAGGCCGAGCGCGGCCATGCCGTCGGCCGCGGCCTTCATGCCGGAGGGGTAGGGGCCGTCGGCGCGGACGCGGTCGAAGACCTTGCGCGGGCCGTTCCTCGACTTGGCGCCGTCCTGCCAGCCGTCGTCGATCAGCACGAAGTCGAAGCCAAAGGGCTTGAGCTCCCGCGCGGCGGCCTCGTTGAGCGCGGGGAGATTCTTCTCGTCGCACGCGCCGCCGTGCTGGTCGGCGTACCACGTGCAGTAGCCGGCCGGCTGCGGCGGCAGACGCACGCGGTAGTGCCGCGCGATCGCATCGGCCCACGCCTCGAGGCCGAACCGCGCGTCGGCGAAGAGGCCGAGCGCGAAGACCTCGGTCGGCGCGGAGGCGCCGGGCGCGATGCGGAGGCGGCCGTACTCGATGACCGCGTGGAGGCGGACCTGTCCGTCCGTCGCGGGCGAGAAGACCACGCCGCTGCCGCGGTCGTGCGTCAGCCAGCCGCCGACCGCGCCCGCGCGGGTCCTCGGGTCGGCGATCGCAAGGAAGGCGTAGCTTCCGGGGTTCTTCTCCGGGGCGCGCAGGCCGTCGGTGCCGAGCGTGACGAGGCCCTCGCCCGCGACGGCGGCGGAGCACAGGTCCACGCGGTTCGTCACAAGCGGAGTCGCCCCCGTGTTCGGGATTGTCCCGCCGAGGAGCGCGAAGGGAAGGCCGGGGAAGAGGCGGATCGAGCGCGTCGCGCCGTCCGCGCGCCGGATCTCGATCCCCCGGCCCGCGCCGTAGGTCGGGTCCTGCGCCGGTCCGGCCGCGGCGGTCCCCCCGCCGCCCGTGAACGTCCCGTCGACGATTCGACCGCCCCCCGCCTTTCCGGAGAGCGTGAACCGGTCCGTGACCGGATCGTAGGCGGCCGACAGGAACTCGTTGTCGATCGACAGCGGCGCAGCGGGTGCCGTCGCCCCTGCCATCGCCGCGAACGCGAGAAGAACAGGCATCGTCCTCATGGCGGTCATCCTGCCACGTGGGGCGCGTCCGTGCGACCCTTCCGTGGCCATGGGTCCGGGCTTGTCTGCGGCCCGGGGCTGGGCCAAGGTCTCCAGCGCATGAACACCCCGCGCCGCCTGTGGTTCTGCCTCATGACCGTCCTCTCCTTCGCCGTCGCCCCTGCGGTCGTCGTCGCCGCCGCCGCCGGTCCGGGGTCCGCCCCGGCCCCGGGGGCGCCGCTGCCGGAGGCCATGCGCTGGACCTGCGGCGCGCCGCTCGTCTCCTTCGGGCGGGGCGACGGCGGGCATGCGATCAAGGATCCGACGGTTGTTTTCCACGACGGCCGGTGGCACGTCTATGCGACGCTGAAGCGAACGAACTCCACGATCATGGTGTACCTCGGCTTCGAGACGTGGGACCAGGCCGACGCGGCGCCGAGGGTCGTCCTGGGCTCGAACGAGACCTATCGCTGCGCGCCCCAGCTCCTGTACTTCGCGCCGCGGCGAACGTGGTACCTGCTGCATCAGTGGGCCGACACCTCCCGAACGCCGCCGTTCTTCGGTCCGGCCGTGTCGACGCTCGCCCACCCGGGCCGTCCGGAAACGCTCGGCCCGCCGGAGATGCTGTTCGCGGAGAAGCCGGGGCACGTGCCCCGGTGGATCGACTTCTGGGCCCTGGGCGACGGGACGCACATGTACCTGTTCTTCACCGGCGACGATGGACGCCTGTGGCGCAGCCGGACGTCGAATGATGCGTTCCCGAGGGGCTGGAGTGCCCCGGATCTAGTGCTGCAGCAGCCGAAGGACGATTTCTTCGAGGCCAACCATGTCTACCTGCTGAAGGGGTGCGGGCAATACCTGAACATCGTCGAGGCGATCGGTCCGGGCGGGACGCGCTACTACAAGTCGTTCCTTGCGGACCGGCTGGACGGCGAATGGCGTCCCGCCCATGCGTCGTGGGGCCTCCCCTTCGCCTCGTCCCGGAATGTCGAATTCGACGCAGGGGTCGAGCCGTGGACCGATGCCGTCAGCCACGGCGAGCTGCTGCGGGAAGGCATCGACGAGCGGCTCGTCGTCGACCCCGCCCGCCTGCGATTCCTCTTCCAGGGCTGCACAGCCCGCGAGTGCGCCGGAATCGGCTACGGCCGCATCCCGTGGCGGATCGGCTTGCTGGAGGCCGCCCCGCCGGATTCGGATTGATCTGCATGCACGCATAGCCTACGCTGCCTGCATGAAGAGACTGCAATACACCATTCGCGGCATCCCGGAGTCTCTCGACGAGCGGCTTCGACGGAATGCGGTTCGCGAGGGCGCCAGCCTGAACGAGACGGTGCTCGCTGCGCTTCGACGAGGCGCCGGCGAAGAGGGGGCGCCCGTCCGGTACGACGATCTGGACCGCCTCGCGGGAACCTGGGTCGCGGACCCGGCGTTCGATCGTGCCATCGCCTCCATGGACCGTATCGACGAGGATCTCTGGAAATGAGGATCGCCGTCGACACGAACCGCTACCGCGATTTCTGCACCGGGGTCCCGGACGCCGTGGAACGACTGGCGACGGCGCGTGAGATCCACCTGCCATTCGTGACGCTGGCCGAGTTGCGCGCCGGGTTTCTCTGCGGGACCCGGGCGCGTCGCAACGAGGCTACGCTGATCGAGTTCCTCAACAGCCCCCGTGTCCGCGTGCTGCTTCCCGACGAGGACACGACGCATCACTATGCGCGCCTCTTCGCACAGTTGAGGGCGCAGGGGACGCCGATCCCGACGAACGACATCTGGATCGCCGCGCTGGTCCTTCGGCACGATCTGTTGCTGTACTCGCGCGACGAACACTACGCGCGCCTGCCGCAGGTGCCGCGGCTCGGTTGATTGCCGGACGGATGCCGCTCCTACTTCGCCGCCGCCGGCCTCTTCGCGGGGGCGGCCTTCTTCGCCGCGGCGGGCCGCGGAGCGGGGGCGGGGACCGGCTCGCAGGCGGGCAGCGCCGCCCTGACGGCGTCCCAGTCGGGGTTGCGCGTGGCCTCCCAGACCTTGAAGTTGCGGAACGAGGCCGTCTCCCCGGCGACGGTCAGGCCGACGTTCGACTTGGGGCCGGCCAGTTGCTCGTGCGTCCCGCAGGCGACGATCTCGCCGGCCTTGGCGAGCATCGTGTCGCCGACGATCTCCATCCGGACCGTCGTCCAGGCGCCGGGCCGGATGTCGGCCTTCAGGTTGCCGAAGATCGCGGCCTTGTCGGGTCCGGTCTTGTCGTGGTCGTCCTTGGTCACGCGCACGGCGGACGGCGCGACGGCGATGCGGGCGAGGTGGCCCTTCGGGTCGTTGATCGACAGGCTGGTGCCCTTGGCGCCGTCGAGCTTCACGTCGAACTGAATGATGAAATCCTGGAGCGGCATGGTCCTCCTCATCACCGCGCCGTGGTGGTCGGCCGCAAGCTCCGCTCCGCGCAGCGCGCCGTCCGCGGCCTCCCACTTCCCCTTGGCCGTCGTCCATCCCTCCGGCACGCCGGCCGAGAGGGCATCCTCGTACACCAGCTTCCCGGGCACGCCGAGCAACGGCTTGTCGGCGGCGAGAACGGGGAGCGCAAGCGCGAGCGTGAGAAGAGCGGCTGCCTTCATGATCGTCCCTTTCATCCGCCGGCAGGCGGCATGGGGACAGAGGATGAATCAAGCGCTGCCGTGCTGCAAGCCCCGGCGCGGGACCGTTCTTGCCATGCCGCCGGCTTTTCGCCATGATGGCATCATGAGCGCGCGTCGTTGGGGATCATTGGCCTTCGGAGTCCTGCTCCTGGCATCTGGGAACGCCCGGGCGGCCGGGGAGGCGAGCGCCACGACGGCCCCCACCAACGCCGCCGGCGCCGCCGCGTCCAACATCTACGAGGCGGCCGAGTGGACGACCCCCGAGACGGCGATCGACAAGTACGTCTTCACCCGCCTGGCGGGGCTCGGGATCCGCCCGGCGCCCTGTTCGGACGCCGTGTTCGTGCGCCGCGCCTTCCTCGACGTGCTGGGCATCCTGCCGACGGCCCTCGAGGCCCGGGGCTTCATCGAGGACACGAATCCCAACAAGCGGATCGCCCTCATCGACAAGCTGCTGCAGCGCGAGGAGTACGCCGAGTACTGGGCCATGAAGTGGAGTGACCTGCTCCGCGTGAAGGCCGAGTTCCCGGTCAACCTCTGGCCCAACGCGGCGCAGGCCTACCATCGGTGGCTGGTCGAGTCGATGAGGGACAACAAGCCCTACGACCGCTTCGTCCGCGAGCTGCTCACGTCCAACGGCAGCAACTTCCGTGTCGGCCCCGTGAACTTCTACCGGGCGACGCCGAGCAAGACCCCCGAGGGCCTCGCCTCGGTCGTCGCGTTGACCTTCATGGGGTCCCGCGCGAACCAGTGGCCGAGCAACATGCTGACGGCGGTGTCGGCGTTCTTCTCGCAGATCAGCTACAAGCCGAGCCGCGAGTGGAAGGAGGAGATCGTCTACTGGGATCCGGACATCGATCTGACCCAGGCGACGAACGCGGCCATCGCGGCGGCCGCCGCGGCGACGAATGCGCCGGCCGCGAAGGGGGCGAGCAACGCCGTGGCGAAGGCGACGAACGCCGCGCCGGCCGTCGTCGTGCCCCCGCCGCCCAAGGCGCCCCGGACCGCGATCTTCCCGGACGGGACCCGGATCAACCTGCCGCCGGGCCGCGATCCGCGGGAGATCTTCGCCGACTGGCTGATCACCCCCGAGAACCCGTGGTTCACCAAGTGCATCGTCAACCGGGCGTGGTACTGGTTCATGGGGCGGGGGATCATCCACGAGCCCGACGACATCCGGGCCAACAACCCGCCGTCCAATCCCGCGCTGCTCGGCCATCTCCAGCGGGAGTTCGTGTCGGGCGGCTACAGCCTGAGGCGGCTCTTCCGGCTGATCCTCACCTCCCGGACCTACCAGGTGTCCTCCGTGGTTCCGAAGGTGAGGGACCTGGCGGCCGCCGAGGCC
Organism: uncultured Verrucomicrobiota bacterium; assembly: GCA_964402695.1. Classification (GTDB taxonomy): domain Bacteria; phylum Verrucomicrobiota; class Kiritimatiellia; order PWTM01; family PWTM01; genus VGWF01. Next base: position 3,440 of record CAYODK010000143.1, on the reverse strand, counting down.
AACTTCGCCTTCTACCCGCTGCGCCAGATGGAGGCCGAGGTCCTGATCGATGCGATCAACGGCATCACGCGCACCACGGACCTCTACACCAGCCCCATCCCCGAGCCGTTCACGTTCATCCCCGAGAACAAGCCCGCCGTGGCGCTTCCGGACGGCAGCATCACGAGCGCCTTCCTCGAGCTGTTCGGCCGCCCGGCGCGCGCGACGGGCCAGGAGAACGAGCGCGTCAACCGCACGAGCCCGTCGCAGCGGATGCACATGCTCAACTCGAGCCATATCCAGCGGAAGTTCGAGGACAGCCCGGTCCTGAAGGCGATCATGGAGTCCAAACGGCCGGCGAAGGAAATCACCACGGAGCTGTATCTCGCGATGCTGTCGCGATTTCCAACCGAGGCCGAGCTGAAGGCCGTCGACGCGTATTCCAAGAAGGGGGTCACGCGGGGGCGCGAGGCCTGGATCGATCTGGTCTGGGCGCTGATCAACACGGACGAATTCCGGTATCGACATTGAGTTGACGGCGGGGAAATCGGAGCGAGACTGAAGATTGGAGCAGCCAGCAGGAGACCGAAGCCATGAGCACGACGAAGAACGCGATCCACACGCAACTGTCGCGGCGTGACCTTCTCCGCGGCGGCATCGCCGGCGCGGCCGGCCTGATGCTGGGAGACCGGGCCCTGGCCGCGGCCCCCGCAGCTCCCGCAGCCGCCGCGGCGCCCAAGGCGGCCAAGGCGAAGTCGGTCATCCAGGTCTTCCTGTGGGGGGGCATGTCCCACACGGACACGTGGGATCCGAAACCCGACGCCGGGTACGACTTCACCGGCGACTTCAAGGACACGATCCCGACGAACGTCAGCGGCATCCGCCTCGGCGCGCTGTTCCCGATGCTGGCGAAGCAGGCGGACAAGTTCTCCATCGTGCGCAGCATGACCCACGGCAACAACGGCCACGAGACGGCGGCCTACCTGATGCAGACCGGGCACATGCCCGGCGGGCGGCTGGCCTACCCGTGCATCGGCGCGATCTTCGCGCTGCTCAAGGGCTACAACCAGGGCTACAAGGGCCTCATCCCGCCGTACGTCGTGCTGACCCAGCCGCAGGGCCGGTTCTCCGAGGCCGGTTTCCTGGGCCCGAAGTACAAGCCGTTCGCCACCGGCGGCGATCCGAACGCGACCCGCTTCGAGGTGGAGGGCGTCGTCGCCCGCGGCATCTCGGACGCCCGGCAGAACGCGCGCCGCGAGTTCCTCGCCTCGATGAACACGATGCGCGGCACGATGGGCGACAACCCGACGATCGCCGCCGCGAAGGATGCCGAGGAGCAGGCCTACAACCTGATCCTGGGCAAGGGCAAGGAGGTCTTCGACCTCTCGAAGGAGGACACGAAGCTGCGCGACCGTTACGGCCGCCACACCTTCGGGCAGGACTGCCTCGCGGCCCGGCGCCTCGTCGAGGCCGGCGTGCCCTATGTGACCATCAACTACCCGGGCGGATGGGACACGCACTCGAACCACTTCGCCACGATGAGGCGCCAGTGTCCGCAGCTCGACCAGGGCCTTTCGACCCTGCTGGCGGACCTCTACGACCGCGGCCTCCTGTCCTCGACGATCGTCTGGTGCTGCGGCGAGTTCGGCCGGTCGCCGAAGGTCGACTGGCAGCCTCCATGGAACGGCGGCCGCAACCACTTCGGCAGCGTGTTCTCGGTCCTCGTCGCCGGCGGCGGGTTCAAGGGCGGGCGGACCGTCGGAGCGTCGACCGAGAAGGGCGAGACCGTCCAGGACAGGCCCGTGTACCCGATCGACCTTCTCGGCACGATCTACGACCTGGCCGGCATCGATTCCAATTCGAAGCTGCCGCATCCGGAGGGGCTGCCGGCCCTCGTGCTGGATGCGACCGAGAAGGGCGCCAAGGTCGCCGGGCGCCTGACGGAACTGATCTAGATTCGGCGCGGGCGGGGCGCGGGGCCCTGGCAGGCCCCCCGCCGGCCGCCGTTGTGGCGGCGCGTCCGGGGAAGGCGGAATTGCGATGAAATTCAACGCACGGCTCGGGGGCTGGGCGGCCGGCCTTCTTCTCACGGCGGTGGCGACCGGCGCGCGGGCGCAAAGCTACGTCGGGTTCGTCTATCCGGCCGGCGGTCAGCAGGGCACAACCTTCCAGGTCACGATCGGCGGCCAGGGGCTCGAGGGCGTCGACCGCGTCTACGTGTCCGGCCCGGGCGTCCGGGCGCGCGTGGTCGAGTACAACAAGAAGATGAACCCGCAGGAGATGCAGCTTCTGAACGAGCAACTGCGGGAGATCCGGAACCCTCCGGACAAGAAACCGCCGAACCCGGCCCACACGAACCTGATCGCCCGTCTCGAGAAGCTCATCCGCGAGTACGTCCAGCAGCCGGCCTGCTCGTCCATCGCCAACCTGATCATCGCCGAGATCACGATCGAGAAGTACGCCGAGCCCGGTCCGCGCGAGCTGCGGATCCGGTCGAACCGCGGCATCTCGAACCCCCTGGTCTTCATGGTCGGCCAGGTGCCCGAGTATGCGGGCCCCCCGGTGCCGACGAGCCACATCATCACCCTCGGCAAGGAGGGCGCCAGCCTCCGGCGGAAGCCCAAGAAGCCCGCGCCCGTCGGCGGGGGCGACATGATGATGATGATGATGGGCGGCGGCGGGGACGACGGGCAGAGCGACCTCGACGACGAGGAGGTCCGCATCAACCTTCCCTGCACCGTGAACGGCCAGATCACCTCCGGAACCATCGACCGCTACCGCTTCACCGCGCGGAAGGGACAGAAGATCGTTGTCGTCGTCCAGGCCCGCGAGCTGGTCCCCTACATGGCCGACGCGGTGCCGGGCTGGTTCCAGCCGGTCGTCGCCATCCGCGACGCGCGCGGGCGGGAGGTGGCCTACAAGGACGATTTCCGCTTCAAGCCCGATCCCACGCTGCCCTTCGAGGTGCCCGCCGACGGCGAGTACCAGCTTTCGATCACGGACGCGATCTTCCGGGGCCGGGAGGACTTCGTCTACCGCGCCACGATCGGCGAGACACCGTTCGTCGCCGCCGCCTTCCCGCTGGGCGGGCCGTCCGGCGCTCCGCTTTCGGTCGAGGTCCGCGGCTGGAACCTCGAGCAGACCCGCGTCGAGAACGCCGTGCCCGGGGACGCGCCGCCGGGCATCCACTGGATCACCGCGCGCGGCCGCGGCGGGCTCGTCTCCAACCGCATCCCGATCCATCGCGACAACCTGCCCGAGTGCGCCGAGAAGGAGCCGAACAACGGCGGGGAGGCCGTTCACCACCTGACGCCCCCGGTCATCGTCAACGGCCTCATCAACGGCGCGGGCGATCGCGATGTCTTCGAGATCCCGGGCGCCGCGGGCGCCTCGCTCGCGGTCGAGGTCCTGGCCCGCCGGCTGGACTCGCCGCTGGACTCCATCGTCAAGGTGACCGACGC
>CAYODK010000142.1:0-14760 GCA_964402695.1 uncultured Verrucomicrobiota bacterium | reverse complement strand
ATGGTCAGCGTCGCCGCCGTCGCGTTGGAGTTGACGATCCTCGCGTACTGCGAGCCCTCGATCCAGTTCGCGTGCACGTTCAACCCGTTCACGTCGAAGACGGTGCGGGTGACGACGCCGCCCTTGCCGGCGCCGTGGGGCACCGCATCGGCGTTCAGCAGGCGCAGCCGGCTGGTCTGGGACGGCAGCACGAGGTTGCCGCCGAAGGAGTTCGATCCGGCCAGGACCACGAAGCCGCTGTCGGCCACGATGGTCACGGACCCGGGCCCGCCGATGCCGCCGTTGACCGTCAGCGTCTTGGTCCAGCCGGCCTGGAGGTTGAGGTTCGTCCCCAGCACGCGGATGCCCCGGTTGGCATCGAGGATCGTGTGCGAGTCCTGGTTCTGAAGCTTCCCGCCGTACGCGACGATGTGGTCCGCCTGCGGCGCGCCCGGCAGCGCCCCCAGCGCGCCGTCGGCGATGACGTACAGCGTTCCGTTGGAGAGGACAGTCCCGCCGCTGTATGTGTTCGCCGCATTGGTCAGGGAGAAACCACCGGTGCCGGTCTTGTGCAGGGCCAGCACACCGGCGCCATCCGCGATCGTGCCGCCGAACGAACCGGTGCCGTTGGCCCGGCCGACGGTGAACTGGCTGGTCGTGCCCGCGGAGCCGTTGAGCACCGTTCCGCCCGCCCCCTGGAGGATGTTGATCGCCTCGCGCCGCCCGTTGAGATCCAGCGTCCCGCTCCCGCCCATCGTGACGGTTCCGTTGATCTGGTCGCCGCCGCTCCCGGTCAGCCGGACCACGGCGCCGTTCGTGACGATCAGGTTGTTCACGCCGCGCGAGATGGCGAACGTCTCCTTGGCCAGCTCGACCGTCCCCTCCTCGACCCGGAGCTGGAGGGACGGATTGTCAAGCTCGCCGCCCAAAACCAGGGTGCCGGGGCCTTCCTTGGTCAGCCACGGGGACCCGCCGGCCACCTGTCCGTCAAACTGCAGCACACCGGACGCGTTGGATACGTCGACCGTCATGCCGCCGCCGCGGTTCACGTAGACCGTCCGGATCGTACGCGACGTGCCGCTGCCGGTGACCTGCAGCCCGGCGTCGATCAGCTGGAGGTAGCTGTCGACCGGCCGCTCGGGGCGGGCGATCCCCAGGTTGCTGTCGGCCCCGTCGGAGATCGTCTCCACGACGACTCTGCCGCTGCCGATCATCGTCGAACCCGTGTAGGTGTTGGCGCCGGAGAGCGTCAGCGTGTTCTGGTTGGTCTTCCAGAGCCCGCCGCCGCCGACAACCGAGTTGGTGAAGTCCAGGCTGTCGCTCCGGTCGAACCGCAGCGTCCCGTAATTCACCACGTCGCCGTCACCCACGTTGCCGGTCGTCCCGCCGGCGCCCAGTTGCAGGATGCCGTTCCCGATCCGCGTCCCGTCGGTGGTCGCCGCCTGGGATGTGAGGATCATCCAACCGGGGCCCTCCTTCGCGACGGTCGAACCGCCGACGACCGCGTCGACGCGCACCGTCGACGCCGCGTTGACCGTGTTGAACAGCAGGCCGCTGCCGGAAACACCGCCACCGCCGACCGTGTCGTTGATGGTGAAGATGCTGTTGCCGTTCAGCAGCACGCCGCCGCTCGAAACCGTCAGCGCGTTGCCCGCCACGTCGATCGACTGCCCCGCCCCGGGGGTGAGGGTCATCGTCGTCACCGACCGCGCCGCGTCCAGCGTGAACGCGGCGTTGCCGGCGGTGAACTTGACGTGCGTGCCCGCCTGGTCGGCCGCACCGTTGAACTCCACCGACGGCGGGACCATGGACGTGACGCCGTAATCGGCCGTGTACCAGGCGAAGTTCGTGCCGTTGACCGTCGCGTACGGCATCACCCCGTCCGGCACGCCCGCGAAGAAGACGAGCGGATTGGCGTTGGAATCTGTTCCGCCCAGCGTGCCCGCCCCCGCGAAGGTGAAGTTGAGCGTACCCTGCTGCCGGTTGAGCGCGCTGAAGGTCAGGAGCGATGCGGCCGTGCCCGTGCCGTTCTCCGCCCGGACCGTCGTCACCCCTCCAAGGACGTTCGCCGTGCCGAGGGTCTCCGACGAGACGGCATTGGTCTGGCCCCGGAAGATCAGCGTGCCGCCGGACATCGCCACCGGGATCGCATCGGCGACGCGGTCGGTGTGGGTCACGCGGCCGTCATCGATGAGGAACGTCCCGCCGCGCAGCACGATCGCCGAGGCCGCGGAGACCGTCGAGTTGGACTGGATCGCGATCGTCCCGTTCTGCGCAACGATCGGGCCGCCGATGGCCACGCTCTCGTTGAACCGCAGCGTGCCCGTGTCGAACGTCAGGATCCCGCCGCTGCCCGAGACCGGCGCGCTCATGTTCCACTGGTTTCCCCCGTCGAGATCGACGAGGACGATGCCGTCGTTCACCTGGATGGCGCCCGTCAGATGGTTGTTCCCCTCGCTGCCGGATCCCGTGTAGAGCGTGGATCCCCCGAGGAAGTCGAACTGCTTGCCGAACGGCGCCGTGCCCCAGAGCTTGAAGGTGGCGTTCGAACGCACCGTCAGCGTGTACGACACGTCGCCCGCCGACGAACTGCCTTCCAGCGCGAACATGCCCTCGCGGACGTCGATGTCGCCCAGGCCCGGGTCCACCGCGACCGAAACGAAGGCGACCTCGTTCGGGCCGACCTTGGTGAGGGTGCGGGGCTGGCTCAGCGTGCTGACGTAGCCCGCCCCGGCGGTGTTGCGAACGTCCCACCGGGCGATGCCGCCGAGCACGGTGTCGCCGGCGAGGGTCAGGAGCCGCAGCGCACTCATGTTGACGGCTCCGTTGTTGACGATCGCGCCATGGCCGTCGACGCCGGCGCCGGACACGACGACGGACCGGTACTGGTTTGTCACGCCGCGGTGGTCCCAGGTTGCGCCGTTCGTCACGATGACCGGCGTGGTCTCCGGCCCCGCGGCCAGCGTGTTCATCGTCACCAGGGTCCCGCCCTCCACCCGGGTGGCCCCGGAGTGCAGGTTGGTGTTCTGCAGCATCAGCACGCCGCCTCCGCCCTTGACGAGATCCACGGCGCCTTCGAGCCCGCCGTAGCCGACCCACGTGTACGACCGCGTTCCGCCGACCGCGACGGACCCGGGACGCACCGCCGATTCGATCCCGACGAAACCCCCGGCCTGGGTGTCGTCGAACGTCACGGAGTCCATGTCGTAGAAGCGCTCCGGCGAGCCGCCGGAGGTCCACGCGACGGAGTTGGTCAGGTTCCATCGCGTCGTGTTGCCCGCCCAGACGAGGTTCGACGGCGCGCCGGAGGCGGACAACCGCACCTGGCCCGGGACGGACGTGTCGACGGCGAGGGTGTACCGCGTGCCGGGCGCCGTCGCGTCCAGCGTCCCCGCACCCGAGACGCCCGTGTAGGTCACGACCGTGTAGGGCGACCCGGTCACCAGCGGCCCCAGCGGCCGCACCACGATCCCATTCCGGCCGCCGAGGTCGACCCCGGCCGCCACCAGCAGGTCGTTCACCCCGCCGCCCATGGTCGTGGCGCCGGACAGGTTGACGATCATCATCGCGTTGCTGACGGAGGTGGCGCCGGATACCGTCAGGGTTTCGGCCGTGTTGGTCCGCCCGACGCTCAGCGTCGCATGCGGATTCACCGCCAGCCCTCCGCCGAACGCGTTGACGCCGCCCAGGACCAGGATGCCCTCCTGGACGGAGGTGAGGCCGTCGTAGCGATTGGTGATGTCCAGGATCTGAACGCCCCGCCCGGTCTTGACGATCGAAATCGCGCCGTTGGCGGCATCGTCGATGATGCCGGTGAAGGTCCCGTTCCCGTCCCCCGCGCCCAGCGTCAGTGTGGCCGCCGTCGCCGCGTTGTTCGAGACGACCCCGTTGCCAACCAGGCCGTTGACGGTCTCGCTGAAGCCGTTCATCTGGAGGTAGGAGTTCCACTTGTTCCCGATCGCCGTCGCGCCGTTGGTGATCACCAGGACGCCCTTGCCGGCGCCGTGCGGGAGGACCTCGTCGTTGCCGAGGCGCAGCGCCGCGAACGAGCCGTTGTTGTCCCATGCGCTGGGATTGCTGCCCACGATCGTGTTGCCGGCGTAGCTGTTCGTCTGGTTCATCACGAGAACGTAGGCCCCGTCATAGGCCACGCCCAATCCGCCGGTGCCCGCGATGGCGCTGTGCAGCGTCGTCTGCTTCCCGTTGCCGACCCGGAAGAAAGTGTTGCCGGTCAGCGTCATGCCACGATTGGGCGACACCGTCAGGAAGACGTTGTTATTGTGAACCGTCACGTTGCCGAACGTCAGGGCGTCGGAAACGAATGTCCCCGGCACAAGCCCCCATGCGCCCTCGCCCTGGACCAGGTGGTACCCGCCCTCGATCCGCACCGGCCCGGTCAGCGTGTTGTTGGTGTGGGAGTTCATGTACAGGCTGCCGTTGCCCGTCTTGGTGAACCCCTGCGTGCCGGCAAGGATGGCGTTGAGATAGACGGACCGGTTCGTGACGAGGACCGTCGGCGAGCCGCTGGCGACGGCCAGGATCAGCGTGCTGTTCCCGGAACTGGTGATCGTCCAGTCCGCGTTGCCGCCGCCGCCGAGGTCGGCGAAGAGCATGTGGCCGATGGTGATGCTGTTCGTCAACGTGACGGCACGACCGCTGGCGATGTTGAGCGTCGAGAAATTGCCCGTCGCGCCCACGCCGCTGCCAACGAGGCCGCCGGCCCATCGGGCCGGATCGGTCCAGAAGCCCGCGGAGTCCGTGCTCCACACCCCGTTGGTCTGCGCCCCCGCCACCGTCGCGGCCGCCCAGACACCCATCACCCACGCACGTGTCAACTTCATCACCAACCTCCGCTCGCGACCGCAACCCCAGGCCTCCCGAGCCCGCCATCGACCAGGCCAGCATCCCGCAGGGATGGGGAGCCCATGAGGCCTAAACGTCCATTTTAGAACCTGATGACCGTTCCTCAAGAGAATTGGGCGAAAGATTCCGAAGCAGATCCCCCCGGGGGGCCGGAAGGGGCCAGGCATTCCCACCCCGGCACGCTGCGCCTCCAGACCCATGAACGGGCGGAAGACTCCTCGCCCCACCTCACTCGGCGCGTTCCCCCGGGCGGCGGCGCGCCAGGAGGCCGGCCAGCGCAAGTCCCAGCAGCCCAAGGGCGCCGGGCTCGGGCACCACCGTCAGCGTGATGGTGTCGGGCTCGTAGTCGATCTGGAGTTCCGTCGATCCCGAGGTGAACACCTGTCCGTCGGGCAGGCCGCCGAAGATGCCGTTGACGGCTGGATCGAACCCCGTCAGCCCCGTCACGATGCCGAAGGTCGCCCCGATCGCCGGCGTGAAACCGATCGAGACCAGCAGCGTCGCGTCGTGCAGCACGAGGGCGCCGCCGCCGCCGATCACCAGCCGGTCGTAGTCCGTGCCGGCCGTGAGACCGTTGAGTTCGACCTCGAAGTAGGACCCCGCCTCGAGGGTCAGGTCGCCCTCGACGGTCAGCGTGCCGGGGCTCGCGCCCGGCGACAGGGTCGCGTCCTCCCCGACGATCAGGCCGCCGACATAGGTCCCGTTGCCCTTGAGTGTCTGGCCGGCAGCCAGCGTCATCGAGCCGCCGGTCCGGTTCGTGACGGTCATCTTCGCCCCCGCGTCGATCCGGATCGACGGGCTGACGACGGAGCCATCGCCCGCCATCTCCAGGATCCCCTCGGCCACGACCGTGTCCCCCCCGTACGTGTTGACCGCGGCGAGTTGCAGGACCCCGCCGCCGGCCTTGGTCAGTCCAAAGCCGCCGTCGATCGCGCCGCGCGCGGCCACGCGGACCCCGGAGGTGACGGTGATCGTCGGCGTGACGGACAGCGTCATCGGACCCACAAAGTCCACCGAGCGCCCGGCGGCGCCGGAGAACGCAACGTTCGCGCCGAGCGCCACGGCGCCCGTGACGACCGGCTTCGCGAGACCGGCGAGGTCGATCCGCGAATCACCGGTGATGTTCAGCGCGTTCGCCACGCCGTACTCGTTCGTCGAGACCGCGAACGTCAGCCCGTTTCCGGAGTCGACGAGGGGGAGGTAGTAGTCGGCGTTCGTCGCGCCGCGCCCCAGCGGATCGTACGAGAACCCCCAGATCCAGTTCCCGAACGCCGGCCCGACCCCGCCCCCTCCCTGCCCGACCCGGAGCTCGAAGCTGTGGTAGCCGGGCGACAGCGTGACATTGGTCACGGACGGGACGTTCCAGGTCGTGTGGTTGAGCAGGGTCGCCCCGTCGAGCGAGAGCCGCAGGCTGTCGTCGAAGGCCTTGGCAAAGCTCCAGGTGACATCCGCCTCGCCCGGCACGAACAGATAGCCGCTGTACACGTACGTGCTGTTGTCCGGGAACAACCCCTGCGATTCCCGCGTGTGCGCGTACGAGGTGCCCAGCCGGACGGCGGTGGCGGGATTGGCGTTCGCAACGTTGAACGAGCCGGCCAGGCGGCCCTCGTACAGGCCGGCGCCCGTCAGGGACAGCACGCCGCCGTCCAGGTTCACCGGGTTGGGCTCGTAGGTCGCGCCAAGGGCCGCGGCGCCGCCTTCCTCGACCGTCACGGCGCCGAACCGGTTGACCAGGCGCACCTCGGCGTTGCTGGCCACCGTGATGGTGGAGTAGTGCGCGCTGTCGAGCGCGAGCACGCCGCCGTTGACCGCCACGCCGCCGCTCATCGTGTTGGTGCCGACCGCCTGCAGGACCGCGGTCCCCCCGCCGACCTTGATCAGCCCGAGGGAGCCGCCGGCGTCGTTGATCACGCCGGACCAGTAGCGGGTGTCCGCATCCGCCTCGCCGATCGTCAGCGTCGCCGCCGTCGCGTTGGAGTTGACGATCCTCGCCCATTGCGAGCCCTCGAGCCAGTTGACGCGGGCGTTGATGCCGTTGAGATCCACCATGCCACGGTTCACGAGCCCGCCCCGGCCCGGGCCGTACGGGATCGCGAACTCCGACAGCACCCGCAGGCGGCTGGTCTGGGTCGGCAGGGCAAGGTTGCCGTTGAACGTGTTCGACCCGCCGAGCATCACGATCCCGCTGTCGGGGTTGATGATGACCGACCCCGGCCCGCTGATGTTGCCGTTGACCGTCAGCGTCTTGTTCCAGCCGGCCTGCAGATTGAAGTTCGTCCCCAACACGAGGATCCCGCGGTTGGCGTGGATCTCCGCGAAGGAGTCGACGTTCTGGAGCTTCCCGCCGTACGCGACGATGTGGTCCGCCTGCGGCGACGCGGGCAGCGTGCCCAGCGCGCCGTCGGCGATGACGTAGAGCGCCCCGTTCGTGATGACCGTGCCGCCGCTGTAGCTGTTGAAGGCGTTGGTCAGCCGCAGGTCGCCGGTCCCGGACTTGTGCAGGGCCACGACGCCGGCGCCGTCGGCGATCGTCCCGCCGAACTGGCCGCTCCCGTTGTTCCATCCCACCGTGAATTCGCTGGTCGTCCCCGCGGCGTTGTTGAGCACGGTGCCGCCCGGGCCCTGCAGGACGTTGATGGCCTCGTGCCGTCCGTTGAGGTCCACCGTCCCGTTGCCCCCGAGCGTGAGGGTGCCGTAGATCTGGTCGCCGCCGTCTCCGATCAGCCGGACCAGCGCATCGTTCGTGACGATGACGTTGCTGACGGCCCGGGCGGTGGAGAACGTCTCCTTGGCCATTTCGACCAGGCCCTCCTCGACCCGGAGCTGGAAGGCCGGGTTGTCGATCTCGCCGCCCAGGACCAGCGTGCCGGGCCCTTCCTTCGTCGTCCACGTCGCGCCGTTGCCGACCACCTGGCCGTCGAACCGCACGACGCCGGAGGCGTTGGCCACGTCGACCGTCATGCCCCCGCCGCGATCGACGTAGACCGTCCGGATCGTCCGCGACGTCCCGGACCCGGTCACCTGGAGCTCCGCGTCGATCAGCTGCAGGTAGCTGTCGACCGGTCGCTCCGGCCGGACCACGCCGAGGTTGCTGTCCGCCTCGTCCGACAGCCGCTCCACGACGACAACCCCGCTGCCGATCATCGTCGTGCCGGTGTACGTGTTCGCCCCGGTCAGCGTCAGAATATTCTGGTTGGTCTTCCAGACCCCCCCGCCGCCGGTGACGTTGTTCGCAAAGGTCAGGTCGTCGCTCCGGTCGAACCGCAGCGTCCCGTAGGTCACCACGTCGCCCGGCCCGACGTTGCCCGTCGTGCCGCCCGCGCCCAGCTGCAGGATGCCGTTCCCGATCCGCGTCCCGTCGGTCGTCGCCGCCTGGGCGGTCAGGATCACCCAGCCCGCGCCCTCTTTCTCGAGGACACTGCTCCCGACCACCGCGTCGACCCGGACCGTCGACGCCGCGTTGACCGTGTTGAACAGCAGCGTGTCGCCGGCGATGCTGCCGCCGCCAACCGAATCGGAGATCGTGAAGATGCTGTTCCCGTTGAGCAGCACGCCGCCCTCCGAGACCGTGAGCGCGTTTCCGGCGACATCGATGCCCTGCCCCGCCCCGGGCGTGATCGTCAGCGAGGCGGCCGAACGGGCGGCGTTCAGCGCGGAATTGACGTTGCCGGCCGTGAACCGAAGATGGGTGCCCGACTGGTCCGCGGTGCCGTCGAACTCGGTCGAGGGCGGGACCATGGAGGTGACCCCGAAGGACGTGTACCACGCGAAGTTCGTCCCGTTGACCGTCGCATACGGCATGAAGCCCTCCGCGAGGCCGGTGAAGAGGACCTGCGAGTCGAGACTGACGTTCGGGCCGCCCAGCGCGCCCGAGCCCGTGGACGTGAAGTTCAGCGTGCCCTGCTGCCGGTTCAGGCCGCTGATCGCCAGCAACAGGCCTGACGGGTCGGTCCCATTCTCCATCCGCACGGTCGTCACGCCGCCCAGGACGTCCGCCACGCCGAGGGTTTCGCCCGAGATCGAGTTCGTCTGGCCGCGGAAGGTCAGCGTCCCGCCGGCCATCGCGATCGGGATCTGATCGCCGATGCGGTCGTTGTGCGCCACGCGGCCGTCGTCGATCAGCAGGGTCCCGCCGCGAAGCACGACCGCCGATGCCCCCCAGATCACGCCGTTCGTCTGGAGCACGATCGTTCCGTTCTGCGCGACGACCGGCCCGCCGATCACCACGCTTTCGTTGAAGCGGAGGATGCCGGTGTTGACCGTCATGATGCCGCCGTCGCCCCCGACCGGGGCGCTCATGTTCCACTGGTTGCCGCCGGTGAGATCGGCCAGCACGATGCCGCCGTTGACCTGGATCGAGCCGGTCAGGTGGTTGTTGTTCTCCCCGCCGGACCCCGTGTAGAGCCGCGACCCGCCGCGGAAGTCGAACAGCTTGTTCAGCGGCACCGTGCCCCACAGTTGGAAGAAGGCGTTCGACTGGACGGTCAGCGTGTAGGACGCGTCGCCCGCCGTCGACGTGCCCTCCAGCGCGAACCCGCCCTCGTTGACGTTGATGTCGCCGAGATAGGGATCCACCGCGACGCTGACGAACGACACCTGGCCCGGCCCGACCTTCGTGACGCTGAACGGCTGGTTGAGCGTGCTGACGTATCCCGCGCCGACGAAGTTGCGCACGTCCCACCGGGCCAGCCCGCCCAGCGTAACATCGCCCGCGATGGTGAGAAACCGCAACGCATTGTTGTTGCCCCCACCGCTGTTCACGATCGCGCCGTGACCGTCGACCCCGGCGCCGGATGCCGTGACGGGCCGGTACTGCTGCGTGAGGCCGCGGAGGTCCCACGTCCCGCCGTTGGTCACCGCGATCGGCCCCGTCTCCGGACCGGCCGCCTGCGCATTCATCGTCACGAGCGTGCCGCCCTCGACGCGCATCGTGCCGGAGATCGGATTCGTGTTCTGGAGCATCAGCACGCCGCTGCCGTTCTTGACGATGTCCACCCAGCCCTCGATGCCGCCGTACCCCATCCAGGTGTAGGACCGCGTGCCTCCGACGGTGACACTGCCGGGGCGGACGGCGGTCCCGAGGCCGAGGTAGCCGCCCGGCTGGCTGTCGTCGAACGTCACCGAATCCATGTCGTGGAAACGCTCCGGCGACCCGGCGGAGGCCCACGACACGGTGTTCGTCAGATCCCAGTGGCGCTGCTCGCCGGTCCAGACCAGGTTGGACGGCGCGCCGGTGGGGATCAGCCGGACCTCGCCGGGAACGGACGTGTCGACCGCCACGGAGTAGCGTGTGCCCGGCGCCACGGCCGCAAAGGTGCCGGCGCCCGCGAAACTCATGTACGTGGCCACCGTATAAGGGGACCCGCTGACCAGCGGGCGCAGCGGCGTCACGGCGAACGTCGTGAGCCCCTCGAGCTCCACACCGCCCAGTTCCAGGAGGTCGTTCACGCCGCCGCCGGTCGTCGTGTCGTCCGTCAGGTTGACGACGACCGCCGCGTTGGTCGACCGCGTGACGCCGGTCACCACGAGGCCCTGCGCCAGGTTGGTGTGCCCGACGCTGAGCGCCGCCCTCGGATGCACGGTCAGGTTTCCGCCGATCCCGCCGGCGCCGCCGATGCCCAGCAGGCCCTCGCGGACCTCGACGTTGCCGTCGAAGAGATTGGTCCCGATGAGGAACTGCGCGCCGTCTCCGATCTTCGCGATGGAGATCGCGCCGTTCGCCCCGTCGTTGATCGTGCCCGTGAAGACCCCGCCCCCGCGCGCCGCCCCGAGCGTCAGCGTCACGGCGGGAGCCGCGTTGTTGGTCACGAGGCCGTTGCCGACAAGCCCGTTGACGGTCTCGCTGAACCCGTTCATCTCGAGCCGGGAGACCCACTTGTTGGCGACCGTCGTGGCGCCGTTCGTGATCACCAACGTGCCCCGGCCGGTGCCGTGCGGGAGGACCTCGTCGTTGCCGAGGCGCAGCGCCGCGAACGAGCCGTTGTTGTCCCACGCGTTCGGATTGCTCCCGATCGTCGTGTTTCCCGCGTAGTCGTTCGCCTGGTTCATGAGAAGGAGGTACGCGCCGTCGAACGCGATGCCGAGGCCGCCCGGGCCGGTGATGGGGCTGTGGATCGTCGTCGCCTTTCCCCAACCCATGCGGAAGAAGGTGTTGGCGACCAGCGTCATCCCCCGGTTCGTGGAGTACGAGACGTAGCTGTCCCAGTTCTGGATCGTAACGTTCCCATAGCTGATCGCGTTGGGGGTCGCCACGCCGGGCGCCGGACCGTAGACGTCCTCGCTGAGGATCTGGTGGAACGCGCCCTCGACCCGGATGGGGCCGGTGATGAGGTTGTTCGTGTTCCGCATGTAGAGGTTGCCGTTGCCGGTCTTCGTGAACCCCTGCGTCCCGGCCAGCGTCGTGCCGAGATGGAGGGACCGGTTCGTCACGGCGATCGTCGGGATGCCGGAGGAGACGGCCAGCGTCAGCAGCCCCGTCGAAACGTCGCCCGCCGCGACCGCGTTCGTCAGGTACCAGTCGTTGTTGCCCCCGCCGCCGAGGTCGGCGAAGAGCATGTGCCCGATCGTGATCTCGTTCGTCAGGGTGACGATCCGGGCGGCGGTGATGTCGAGGTTGCGGAAGTTCCCCGTGGCGCTGACGCCGCTGCCGATCAGGGTGCCGGCCCACATTGCGGGATCCGTCCAGAACCCGCTGGCATTCTGGTTCCACACGCCGTTGGTCTGCGCCATCGACATGGAGGCCGCCGCAAGCCACCCGCCGATCCACATCCCGGTCCTCTTCATGCGCGCCTCCCGCGGTCGGATGCCCAAGGGGAGGACGGGGCATCGCCGCCGTTTCTATCCGGATTCTAGCGCAAGGCCCGCACGGCACTTCAAGGGGAAATCACGAAAAGTTTTCGGCAAGGAGATTTGAGGGTCTGCCGGATCGCGCCGCCTGCGACGCCCTGGCGGCCGCCCGCGGACCGTCGGCCCCCGGGCTTCAGCCGTTCCGTTCAGGCTCATCCGGAACGATTCAGTTGGAACCAAGGACAGGCGGCGCGGGACGCAAATCGTTCCGGCTCAGCGACGGCGGCGAGACAGGGCGGCCAGCGCCATGGCCAGCCCCAGCGCCCCGAGCGTCGAGGGCTCAGGAATCACGTTCAGGATGACCGAGGTCGGGGTGTAGTCGATCTCCATCCAGGTCGAGCCGACCTGGAAGGAACCGCCGTCCGGCTTTCCGGCGAACGCCCCCGTGGGAAGGGCGCCGAGGCCGTTCACGATCGTGAACGAGTCGACGTACGGCGTCGGGGTGTAGCCGAGCGTCACATCGAGCGATGCGCCGTTCAGCGTCAGCAGGCCGCCGGCGAAGGCGAGCACGTCGTACTGCCCGGCACCCGACCCGTCGATCTCGATCGACAGGACCGATCCCGCGTTCATGGTCAGGTCGCCTTCGAGCGTCAGCGTGCCCGGGCTGGCCCCAGGGGAGATCGCTGCGTTCGCACCCGTGATCAGGCCGCCCACGAAGGTCCCCGTCCCCTTGAGCGTCTGACCGGAGCCGAGTTGCAGCGTGGACGTCCGGTTGGTCGCGACCAGTTTCGCCCCCGCATCGATCTGGAGGACCGAGGCGGCGACGGCCGCCGAGCCCGTGAACGCCAGGATGCCGCCGGTCACCCGCACGGTGCCCGTGGAGTTGAAGTCCCCGGACAGCGTCAGCGTGCCGGCCCCGCTCTTGACCAGGTTCACGTCGCCGTCGATCGACCCGCGATAGGCCCGGTTGGCGGCTTGGTTCACCGTCAGCGTGGACGCCGAGGCGCCGGAGTTGGTGATGGCGATCGGCATCGTCGTGCCGATCCCCGACAGTCCGCTCACCGTTTGGCTGAACCCGCCGAGGTCGAACCGAGCGGTCCCGACATTGGACCCGTTGCCGATCTCCAGCAGGGTGCCGACCGGAAGACGGTCGTCCGCCGCCGCGATTCGCAGTCCTCCGACGATGACCGCCGTGCTGCCGCCGTAGGTGTTCGCGCCGCCCAGGACGACCTCGCTGGAGTTGTCCACCGTCCGGATCGCGAGGTTGAACGCGTTCACGCCGTCGTCGATGACGCCGCTGATGGTCAGCGACTGCGCCCCGCCGGAGGTGCCGATGCGGGTGTTGTTCTGTCCCAGGACGACGTCCCCGGCCCACGTTCCGCTGCCGTCGCGCACGCGCAAGGCGCCGCTGCTGTCCCCCCCATACTGGCCGTAGATCGTCACGGTCCTACCCGCCCCCGCGGTGACGCCGTTGCCGATCCCGAGGTAGGCGTTGTTGCTCACCACGATACCCGACGTTCCGGCGAGCGCATCGTTGTGACGCAACACCAGCCGGCCCTGCTCCACGAGCGTTGCGCCGGCGTACGTGTTGGCGGCGTCGAGGTAGAGGGTCCCGGACCCGAGCACCCGGAGCCCCCCCGCCACGCTGTTGCTGGCGAGTACCCCGCCGACGCCCGCATCGAACGTGCGCGTGTCGATCGCGACCCCGCCGTTGCCGACCAGGTTGAAGCTGCTCGCCGGAAGCCATGCCGCCTGGCTCGCCAGGACCTTCAGCGTGCCGCCATCGAAGATGTTGGTCATCATCGCCGACGCCGCCAGCTGGCCCAGGTCGAGAACGCCGCCCGCAAGGACAATCTGGTTGCGGATGTTCTGGCTGACCATCGAACGGATCAACGCCGTGCCGTTGGTGACCCGGATGGCCCCCCAGCCGCCGCCGACGCTGCTGAGGGCGAGGACGAGGTTGTTGCCGTTCGTCTTGACGAACGTTCCGCCGTCGATCACCAGCAGGCCGGGGTTCTCGCCGTTGCCGAACACGTCGTCCTGGCTGCCGCGCGACTCGAACGAACCGCCGGTGAGGTACAGCACTCCCGTGCCCCCGCTGCCGATGACGAGCGAACGGGCCGAGGTGCCGGCGTAGACCGTGTCGCCCTGCGCCGCCGTGTAGAACAGGGGGCTGCCGCCGCTGTTGTAGACGCTCAGGCGGGAATCGGACGTCCCCCCCGTCGGACCGACGTTGCCGGCGTTCCAGTTGCCCGGCAGGGTCCAATCCGAATCCAGCGTCCCAAGCCACCTGTATTCCGTCGCGCCCGGCGCGGCCACGGCCACGCCCAGCGCCAAGGCCGCCGCCGGCCAGAGGGGAAACCGCCTCATCCCCATGCCCGGTTGCCGTGGATCCAAAGATCTCATACTCCCAATCTATCATCGGCCCGTCCGGGGGACCACTTCGTTCATCAAGGAAAATGAGCCCCCGCGGCATCCCCGCCGCGTTGCCTTTCCTACGGACATATCGTATTGACCGGGGACATGAACGCTCCACGGATCGGTCTGGCCCTCGGGGGCGGCGGGGTGCGGGGACTGGCCCACATCCCCGTGCTGGAGGCGCTCGATTCGATGGGGGTCCGTCCCGCCGCGATCGCCGGGACGAGCATGGGGGCGATCCTCGGCGCCCTGTACGCCTCGGGGCGGACCGGGCGCGACATCCGGCGGCGGGTCCGCTCCATCACGATCCGCCGGGGCGAGTCGCTGCGCCAGATCCTCGGCCGGCGCGACGAGCTCCTCAAGTGGCTCGCCGCCATGACGCCGGACTTCCGCGGCCGGGGCCTGGTCCGCACCGACCGCTTCATCCGGCTGCTGGCCGACGAGATCGGATGCCGGACCTTCGAGGATCTCGCCATCCCCCTCACCGTCGTCGCGGCGGACTTCTGGACCGCCGAACCCGTCGCCCTCTCGACCGGCGAGCTGCTCCCGGCCATCCAGGCGAGCATGGCCGTCCCCGGCGCCTTCCCGCCCGTCGAACGCGACGGCCGCATCCTCGTCGACGGCGGCGTCGTCAACCTCGTGCCCTACGATCTGCTCCGCGACCGCTGCGACCTCGTCGTCGCCGTCGACGTCGCCGGCGCCGCCGTCCCCCCG
>CAYODK010000141.1:0-14771 GCA_964402695.1 uncultured Verrucomicrobiota bacterium | reverse complement strand
CGGATTCGTGCTTCGATGACTCATGGGCCGGGCGCCCGCGCCCTGCCTCCGGCGGGGCGCGGTTCCTTCATCGTATCCCCGTCCGTGCGCCTTGAGAAGGGCGGCCGGGAGCAGTTGTCACGCCGGCGGCCAACCCATAGACTGGACCGCGGTGAAGGGGGGACGCAACGTGACAGTCCGTGGAGGCCGGGCGGGGACGCGCATCGCGGCCGGGCTGCTGCTTGCGGCGGCCTGCGCGGGCGCCGGCGCGGCCGACCCGGGCGCCGCACCCGTGACGCTCGTCCTGCAATGGCAGCACCAGGCGCAGTTCGCGGGGTACTACATGGCCCTCGCCAAGGGGATTTACGAGCGGCAGGGGATGGCCGTGAAGATCCTGCGCGGGGGGCCGGACGTGCAGCCCGTGGAGTTGATGCGCGCAGGCCAGGCCGACTTCGCCGTCGTGATGTTGTCCACCGCCTTGGGCGAGCGCTCCCGCGGGACGCCCCTGGTCCACCTGGCGCAGGTGGTGAACCGAAGCAACTTCCTGCTGGTGGCATGGCGCGCCCCCGCGGCGGGGGATGCCGTCCGGACGCTGCAGGACCTGAATGGGCGCCGGATCACGATCTGGGAGGGGGACCTTCGAGCCCCCTACCTGGCGATGTTCGACGCCCAGGGCGTCCGACCGGTCGTCCTTCCGCAATACAACACCTTCTCCCTCTTTCTGCACCGGGGAGCGGATGCGTTCGCGGCGATGCGATACAACGAGTTTCATGCCCTGTTGCAGGGCGGCGTCCTGGAGGACGAGGTCCGGACCTTTGCCCTGAGCGACCATGGCGGCAACCTGCCGGAGGACGGCCTCTACTGCATGGCCGACACCTGGAGGAGCCGGCCGGAGGCCTGCCGCGCGTTCGCACGCGCATCGTTGGAAGGGTGGCGCTACGCGCGGGACCACGAAGACGAGACGCTCGACGTGGTGATGGACTACGTGGCCCGCGACCGGCGGGCGGTGAACCGCGTGCACATGCGCTGGATGCTCAAGGAGATGGTCGCCTCGATCTTCCCGCCCCCGGGCGGCGATTGGGCCGAGGGACGGCTGTCGAGACCGGCGTACGAGCGGACCGTGGAGATCCTGACGCGCCATGCCGGGCTGAAGGCCGCGCCCCGGTACGAGGATCTCGTGATCGAGGAGGTGGCGGATGCATCTCGTTAGTCGTTCCCTCGCGCGCCGCATGGTCGCCCTGATCCTCCTCGGCGCCGGACTGGTGGTGCTGCTGGTGCTGGTCTACGGCCACCTGGCGCAGCGCCGCAGGATGCTGGACCACGACGAGGCGGCGGGCGCCACGCTGGCGAAATCCGTCGCCTTCCAGATCGAAGCCGCGCTCGGACGGGCGGAGGCGGTGGCGCAACAAACCGCCCTCCAACTCGCCCGCCGGGAGATCCGCCGCGGCGAAGGCACCGACCTGATCGTCCGAACGCTGGAGGCGCATCCCTCGATCTTCGGCATGGCCCTGGCCCTTCCCGAGGCCGCGGCGGCACGGAGCGACTTCCGGATCCTCTACGGCTGGCGCGGGCCGGAGGGCGTCGCGGTGCGGGAACGGGAGAACCCGCTCAAGGACTACCAGCAGGATTGGTTCATGCTTCCCGCCCAGATGGGGAAACCCGCGTGGGTCGAGCCCTACTACGACGAACAGGGTGGCACCACGATGGTGACCTACGCCGTCCCGGTGCTGAGCGGCGGCGAGGTGGCGGCCGTCGTCACGTGCGACCTGTCCCTCGCCGGAATCCGGTCCCTGCTCGCCGGCCTCGACCTGGGCAAGGACGGCATGGCCGTGCTGCTCTCGCGCCGCGGCACCTTCATCGCCCACCCCAACCGCCCGAACCTGGAGATGAAGGAGACGATCTTCAGCCTCGCCGAGGCCTCGACCGACGCGGAGGTCGGCCGGGCCCTGAACGAGCTCGGGCGCCGGATGCTGGCCGGCCGGCCGGGGCACATGCGGTACCGCCGGCCCTACGGCGACGACATGCGGATGGCCCACATGTACTACGAGACGGTCCCCTGCACGGGATGGGCGCTCGGCGTGTTCTGGCCGGAGGACCAGGTCCTCGCCCCGCTGGCGCGGCTGAACCGCAGGAGCGCCCTCGTCGCCGCGGCCAGCCTCGCGCTGCTGCTCCTCCCCGCGCTGCTCATCGCCCGCTCCGTCGCCCGCCCCCTCCACCACCTCGCCGACACCGCCCAGCGGCTGGCCACGGGCGACTTCGAGGCCCCGCTGCCGGAGATCCGCACGCGCGACGAGGTCGCGCGCCTGACCGCGGCCTTCGACAAGATGCGCCGCGATCTCCGGCACTACATCGCCGACCTGACCGCCACCACCGCGGCCAAGGAACGGATCGCCGGCGAACTGTCCGCCGCCCGCGAGATCCAGATGAGCATCGTGCCCAAGCTGTTCCCGCCCCTCCCCAACCGCACCGACATCGATCTCTACGCGATGCTGATCCCGGCGCTGGAGGTCGGAGGGGACCTGTACGATTTCGCGCTGCTCGACGACGACCACCTGTACGTCGCGATCGGGGACGTTTCCGGAAAGGGGGTTCCGGCGTCCCTGCTGATGGCCGTCGGGAAGACCCTGCTCAAGTCCACGGTGCAGACCGTGCGGGCGCCGGCGCGCGCCCTGATGCACGTCAACAACGAGATCGCCGAGGACAACGAATCGTGCATGTTCATCACGATGTTCTGCGGCATCCTGAACCTGAGGACCGGCGACTTCATCTACGCCAACGCGGGGCACAACCCGCCGCTGGTGGTCCGGCAGGACGGAACCGTGGAACGGCTCGACGAGCGGCCGAGCCCGGCGCTCGGCGCCCGTGCCGGGGTTGCCTACCCGAGCTACAGCCGGCGCCTGCGACTGGGGGATCTGCTGGTCCTGTACACCGACGGCGTCACCGAGGCGATGAACCCCGGCAACGTCATGTTCGGCGAGAGCGGCCTGCTTTCGTTCCTCCGGCGCGAGGGGCGGCAGAATGCCAGAACTCTGCTGGAGGGGCTCGGCCGGGCGGTCCAGACCCACGCCGCCGGAGCTCCGCAGTCCGACGACATCACCGCGCTGGCCGTCCGATACTGCGACCGGCCGGCCCCCACGTTCGCGACAGGCAGCGGCCTGACCCTGATGGAGGCGCCGCCCGACGCCGTATTGAGCCTCCGCAATCACCTGGACGAGATCCCCCGCCTGGCCGGCTGGCTGGAGGAGCAGGCCGCCTCCCTGCGCATCCCCCCCGCCCTTCTGGGCAATCTCAACCTCGCCCTTGAGGAGTGGGTGGTGAACATCATCTCCTACGCCCACCCGGACCCGGCCGAGCACCGGATCGACCTTCAGTTCTGGCGCCAGCCGGACTCGCTGCGCATCACCATCGAGGATGACGGCGTGCCGTTCGACCCCACCGCCCAGGCCGAGGTCGACACCACGCAGGCGCTCGAGCACCGGCGGGTCGGGGGGCTGGGCATCCATTTCATCCGGAAGACCATGGATCGCTTCTCGTACCGCCGGGAGGGCGACCGGAACATCGTCACACTCGTAAAGAAGATCGCCGTGAACTCCGCCTGAGTCGCACGGAACCGGCGAAGCCGAGCCATGCTGAAGATTCTGAAGAACATCTGGCTGGGGGTGACCCTGATCGCGCTGGCCTCGGCCCTGCTGCTCTACTCCGACCGGGACCGGCGGCAGGGCGTCCGCCAGCCTGCGGACAAGGCCCGGCCGCGGCTTGCCGTGATGCAGTGGGCCTCCACGGACCTGCTGGATCACACCGTGGCGGGCATCGTCGAGGGGCTGCGCCGGCTGGGGTTCGAGAACGGCCGCACCGCCGACATCCGGTTCTTCAACGCATCCGGCGACACCGCCGCAGGGAACACCCTCGCGCGCGACCTGGCGGACGGCCGCTACGACATGGTTCTGACGGCCAGCACGCTGGCCCTCCAGGCCGTGGCCAAGGCCAACGTGCAGGGGCGGGTCGTCCACGTGTTCGGAGGGGTGACCGACCCCTACGGCGCGGGGGTTGCCATCACCGGAAGCCGGCCGGACCAGCACCCGCCGCACCTGGTCGGCGTGGGCACCTTCCAGCCGGTCGAGCGCGCCATCCGGCTCGCACGGCAGATGAACCCGGCGCTCCGCAAACTCGGCGTCGTCTGGAATCCCGGTGAAAGCAACTCCGAGGCCTGCGTCGGCAAGGCTCGCGCCATCTGCCTCGAACTGGGCGTGGAATTGCTGGAAGCCAACGCCGGCAACACGTCGGAGGTCGCCGAGGCCGTGCGGTCCATCCTGGCCCGGGGGGCGCAGGCGCTCTGGGTGGGCGGCGACACGGTGGCCATCTCGTCGATCGGCGGGATCGTCGCCGCGGCGCGGGCCGCCCGGATCCCTGTGTTCACCAACGACCCCCACGACGTCGCCCGCGGCGTCCTCTTCGGGGTGGGCGCATCGTACCGGCAGGTGGGGATCGCGGTCGGGGAGATGGGCGGGAGGATCCTCAAGGGCACGGATCCCCGCACCCTCGGCGTCGAGAACCTCGTTCCCGAGGTGCTGGCGATCAACGAGTCCGTCGCCGCGGAGTTCGCACCCGCATGGTCGATCTCCGACGACGTGCGCGCCAAGGCCCGGGCCTCGGCCGATGTCGATGCCGGCCCGTCCGGGGCGGACGCCGCGCAACGGCCCGCGCCGGGCCGGGTCTACAGGGTCGGTGTGCTCTACTTCAGCGCCCACTCCGTTTTCGAGAAGGCCATCGAGGGCATCCGGGCCGCCCTCCGCGACGCCGGCTTCGTCGAGGGCCGGAACCTGGATCTGCGGACGATCCATCCCAACGGCGACATGTCGCTGCTCCCGCAGGCGGCCCGGCAGCTGGCCGACGAGCCCGTCGACGTTCTCGTCCCGCTCTCGACGCCGTGCCTCCAGGCGCTGATGGGGGTTCCGCGCCGCGCGCCGACCGTGTTCGGCGTCGTATCCTCCCCCGTGGAGGCCGGCGCGGGCCGGAGCAACGACGAACACCTTCCGGATGTGACCGGCGCCATCTGGACGGCGCCCAACCCGGGCCTGTTCCGTGGATTGAGAACCCTGGTGCCGGACTGCCGGACGGTCGGGGTGATCTACAACCCTTCCGATGCGAACTCCATGCGGGAGAAGGAGACCGCCCGCGCCATGCTGGCCGCCCACGGCATGACCCTGGTCGAGCGCACGATCAACACGTCGGGCGACATCGCGGAGGCCGCGCAGTCCCTGCTCGCCGCCCGCGTCGACGCCGTCTTCGGCATGGGGGACAACACCGTCGCAAGCGGGTTTGCCGGGCTGGCGCATGCGTGCCGCAAGGCGCGCGTGCCGCTCCTGGCCGACGACAACAGCCTGATGGGCTCCGGGGCTCTCTTCAGCTGCGGGGCGAGCCCGGCGATCGAAGGGCGCCGGACCGGGCGGCTGATCGCGCGCGTCCTCCTGGGCGAGTCGACGGCCGACATCCCCTTCGCCCCGAGCGAGGAGGCCGAGACCGCCGTGGACTTCGAGGCCGCCGCCGCCCTCGGAATCGCCCTCCCCCCGGCGATCCTGGAGACGTGCGACGTCTTCCACCATCCGCCGGCCCCTACCGGGCGCCCGAGGGAGATCCGGATCATCCGGTACAACGACGCGCAGTTCTCGGCGGACACCTTCCAGGGGATGATGGACGGCCTGAAGCGGCAGGGGTTGCGGGAGGGCCACGACATCCGCGTGCGATGCCTGAATGCGCAGGGCGACATGACGACGCTCTCGAGCATCATGACGGCGGTCCGCTCCGAGCGCCCGGATCTTGTCATGACCATCTCGACCCCGACCTTGCAGGCCGCGATCCGGCAGCTCGGCGACCTGCCCATCGTGTTCGGATGCGTGGCCGACGGCGTCCAGGCCGGGGCGGGCGCTTCGCCGACGAACCACCTGCCCAACGTCACGGGGATCTCCACCCGCTCCCCGGTGGAGGCGATGGCGAGCCTGATCGCCCGCAGCGTTCCGGGGGTCCGCGCGGTGGGCACGCTCTTCTCGCCGGGCGAGGTCAACGCCGAGTTGAACCGCCGCTGGTTCGAGGACGCGCTGGCCCGGGAGAAGCTGACCCTTGTCGCCGTCCCGATCAACAGCAGCGCCGAGGCGGCCGAGGCCACGGGGGTCATGCTCCGGTCCGGCATCCAGGTTGTCGCCCAGATCATGGACAACAGCGCACGGCCCGCCTATGCCCAGATCGCCCGGCGGGCCCGCGAAGCCGGCCTGGCCTTCCTGTGCTTCGACAGCTCGGGCCTCCGGGACGGCGCCACGCTGTCCTACGGCCGCGACTACCATGCCTCCGGCATCGAGGCCGCCGAGGTGGCGGCGCGGGTGCTGCGCGGAACGCCGCCGGCGGAGATTCCGATCGCCCTGACCCGCACGGTGACGCTGGCGGTCAACCCGGCCCTCGTCCGGGCGCACGGCATCGTGCTGCCGCCCGACCTGGAGCGGATGGCGATCCCCTTCGAGGAACGGACGCCATGAAGATCGAAACGCAGATCTCCGAATCGTCCGTGCTGATCCGCCTGGCAGGTCGGCTCGACGCCACGTGGGCCGCCCACGTCCACGGCGCCGCCTCGGAGTTCGTGCGGGACGGGCATCACCGCCTGCGCATCGACGCGTCGGGGCTGGAGTACCTGAGCTCCGCAGGCCTGCGGACCCTGCTCAGGATCCGGCGCGACCTGGACGCGGTGAACGGATCCCTGGCCATCGTCCGGGCCTCCCCGTTCGTGCGGGAGACCCTGCGGATGTCCGGCCTCGAGACGCTGCTGGCGCCCGACGGGGAGGAGGCCGGCGTCCCGGCCGCGGCCGCGCCCCGCGAGGCCGCGCCGGACGCGCGCGAGCCCGTCCCCGGCATGCGCATCGAGCGTCATGTCCTGGATCCCGGGGGACACGCCGACCTGCGCGTGCACTCCGCGTGGACACCGTGGGATCCCGTCCGGGCGGGCGACCTCGTCGAGATGGAATTCCCCCGGCACAGGTTCGGGCTGGGGATCGGCGCGCCGGGCAGCGGGCCGGACGACGCCCGCGGGCGGCTGGGGGATTTCGCCGCCGCGGCCGGCTGCCTGGCCTGGCTGCCGGGAGACGGGGCCGAAAGCCCGGACTACCTGGAGCAGGAGGACCGGCTCGTCCCCCGCCTTCACGCGGCGCAGGCCCTGGCGGCGGAAGGCGCGTTCTCCCACCTTCTCCGATTCCAGCCCGGTGCCCGGGATGCGTCCATTTCGGTCGACGATCTCCTGGATCAGGCCCTCGAGTCCACGGGGGCGGGCGCCGTGGCGGCCGTGGTCCTGGCCGAGATCGACGGATTGGTGGGCGCCGCCCTGGCCCGCTCGCCGGGCCTCATCCAGGCGGGCGACCGGCCCGGCGATTTCCCCGAGATCCGCAACTGGATCGCGTTCTGCGGGGAACGCCTGCACCGGCGCTCGCTGGCCCTGGTCGTGGCCTTCGCGGCCCGCGACGCGGGCGCGGCGTCGCGCGCGCGGCTTGCGCCGTCGCCGTTCCGCAACGGTCTTTGCGCGCACGCGCACGCGGTCGTGCTGCCGTTCCGTCCCCTGCCCCGGGGCGTCGTGGACTTCGAGCCCTCGGTTCGCGCGGCGTTCGCGGAGAGTTCGCCGCTCGGGGTGCTGCATCTGCTGGGAGACGACCGCCCCATCGGGGGCCTGGGGCAGAGCACGTTCATCCGCGGCGCCTGCTGGTGCGCGCCCCTGCAACGTCCAACGGAGCCGCGGTCATGACGCTCGTCATCGGCGCATTGACGATCGGGTTGATCCTCGCCCTCCTCTCCATGGGGGTGTGGATCGGATTCCGCGTGCTCCGGTTCTGCGACATCACGGTGGACGGCGCGATCACGCTGGGCGCCTCCGTGGCCGCCGTGCTGCTGAGCCGGGGCTGGTCCCCGTGGGCCGCCACGCTGGCCGCGGCGCTGGCCGGGGCCGCCGCGGGATGCGTCACGGGCGTGCTCCACACCCGCTTCCGCATCCAGGAACTGTTGTCCGGCATCCTGGTGATGACCGCGCTCTATTCCGTCAACCTGCGCGTCATGGGGCGGAGCAACATCCCCCTGCTCGACGTGGAGAGTATCGCAACGCCGGCCATGCGCCTGCTGGCCCGCGGCGGCGCCGGCACCGGCACGATGGACGTCCTGGGCTGGCCGGTGCCCGTGCAGGACGCGGCGATGCTCCTCACGATGCTCGCCATCACGGCCGCCGTCGCCCTCCTGATCCGGTGGTTCCTGATGACCCATCTTGGCGCCGCGCTGCGGGCGACCGGCGAGAACCCGCAGATGGCGCGCGCCCAGGGGATCAACAACAAGACGATGCTCGTGTTCGGACTGGTCTGCGCCAACGGCCTCGTCGGCCTGGCCGGGGCCCTGCTCGCCCAGTACCAGGGTTTCGCCGACGTCCAGATGGGCATCGGCATGATCGTCTGGGGCATGGCCAGCATCATCATCGGCGAGGCGCTCGTCGCACGGGCCACGCCCGGCCTCGCCCTGTGCGGCGCCATCATGGGCACGATCCTGTTCCGGCTCCTCGTGGCCATCGCGCTCCGCTGGGGGCTCAACCCCAACGACCTCAAGCTGGTCACCGCCGTCTTCGTCTTCGCCGCGCTGGTGCTTCCGGGCGGGCTGCGCTCGGGCATGTCGAAGCTTCTGGGGGGGCGCCGCCATGCTTGAGGTCCGCCAACTTCACAAGACGTTCTTCCCGGGCACGCCCAACGAGGTGTCGGCGCTGTCCGGCATCGACCTTGAGCTCCCGGAAGGCTGTTTCGCGGCCATCATCGGGACGAACGGATCCGGGAAGAGCACCCTGCTGAACGCCGTGGCCGGGACGTTCGAACCCGACCGCGGCGAGATCCGGATCGCCGGGCGCGAGATCGGCCACTGGCCCGAGTACCGCCGGGCGGGGCTTGTCGGGCGCGTGTTCCAGAACCCCTTTGCCGGCACCGCGGCCGAGATGACCATCGCCGAGAACATCGCGCTCGCCATGCGCAGGGGGTGCCGGCGGGGCCTCGCGCTCGCGCTCCGCCGCTCCGTGCGCGACGAGATCGCGGATCGCGTCCGGACCCTGGGGCTGGGGCTGGAGGACCGGCTCGACAACCCGATCGGAACCCTCTCCGGGGGCCAGCGCCAGGCGCTCACGCTTCTGATGGCGACGTGGCGGCGACCGAGCCTGCTTCTGCTGGACGAGCACACCGCGGCCCTGGACCCGAAGAGCGCGGCCCAGGTGGCCGAGCTCACCCTCGCGATCATCCGCCGCGAGAAGCTGACGGCGCTCATGGTCACGCACTCCATGCAGCAGGCCGTGCAGCTGCCCGATCGGATCGTCATGATGCACCGGGGCCGGATCGTCCGCCAGTACGAGGGCGAGGAGAAGGCCCGTGTGCGCGTCCCGGACCTGCTGGCCGCCTTCGACCAGGTCCGCCGGCGCGAGCAGCTCGATCCCGCCGTGGCGGACATCCTCGCCCGGCAGTACGGCTGACCCCTCCGGCGTCCTTCGGAATAGGCATGACAGCCGGCCGGATCGTCGGTACTCTCCCGCGCCATACGGATGGCTCGCCTTTCGCACGGGGAGGACCGCGGCATGAAATTCGAGGATGGAGTGGTGATCGGGGCGGTCGTGGTGACGGCCGAAGGGCGCGTGGATGCGTCCAACGCCCCGTTGTTCGACGCCCACTGCCGGCAGGTCATGACCGCGCACAACCGTACGAGCCTGATCCTCGACCTCGAGTCCGTCGAGTACATGAGCAGCGCGGGCCTGCGGGCCATCCTCAGCCTGGGCAAGCATGCCAAGAGCCTCGGCGGAACCCTGGTGCTCTGCGGCCTTCAGGGCGCCGTCCGCGAGATCTTCGACATCGCCGGTTTCCTGGGTCTTTTCCCGATCGCCGACACCCTGGAGAAGGCGGCGGGGCTCGTCTCCTCCGGCGCCCGGTGACCCTGGGAGCGGTCGCCCGGCCGGCGCCCTACTCGAGGATGTCCATCGCTTCCGCCGCGGCGCGGCACCGCCGGACCTGCATCTCGTACTCCTGCACATTGGCCTCGGGGATGCCGGCCGCCTTGGCGACCCGGCGGGCCTCCTCGGCGGCGCGCTGGGCCTTGGCGTAGTCGCCGGAGATGTAGTAGCCCTCGGCCAGGGTGCTCCAGACGTGGTAATCCATCGGCGCGATCATGAGCGCCTCGCGGGCCAGCGCGACCGCCCGGCGACCGTCGCGGAACCGGATGTCGCGCGCCGTGGCATGCAACCAGGCCAGGTTGTTCAGGGCGAAGTAGTCGCTGCGGTCCATGCTGATCGCCCGCAGGAGCACGTTGGTGGCGTCCGCATACTGCTCGAGCGCGATGTGGGACGTGCCGAGGCCGAACATCGCCCGTCGGCTTCGCGCATCGATGGAGAGCGCCTGGCGAAACGCCTCGATGGCGCGCGCGTGGTTGCCCACCCGCGCCTGGAAGAAGCCCTCGTCGAGCATGGGCTGGGCGCGGCGGGCCTCCTCCGACATCTCGGCCGGGGGGAGCGACTGGACGGAGGACGACGGGGCTCCCGTCTGGGCAGGAACGGCGGGCGCGAGCAGGATCCCCATCGCGGCCAGCACCCCCGCCCGGAGGCACCGGACCGCACCGCAGGTTCGACGACCGGTTCGATGCATCACTTCCTCACCGTTACCCGGACCGACGACGGCTCCACGGAGAGAAGCCGGACGCCGGACGGAACATAGACCTGGACCGGGAGCTCGTACGCGGCGCCGCGGTCCAGCGCCGCCGTCTCGACAAACGCGTGCACGGTCGCGGGATCCAGGGCCTCCAGGCTCGCGGCCCGTCCCTGCAGCTGGATATGGACGGTTTCGGGCTGGACGTCAACCTCGCATCCGCCGCCCGGGCGCACGAGGGACCGCACGGGCACCGACGGCAGCCGGCGGACGGCGGCGTGCTCGACGACGTCGACCTCGACCGTCACCCGGTCCGGGTCGACGCGGGCGCCGCTGAAGGCCGCGGGCGGCACGGCCGAGGCGCGGACACGGAACGACTGCACGCGGCCGAGCAGGTCGATGGGCAGCGTGCGGACCACGTCCACGTCCTGCAGCTTGGACAGCGGGCCCTTCAGCAACACCGTCGCGGGGGCGCAGGTGACGCCGCCGATCTCGTAGCCCTCCGGCAGGGCGTCCTGGAACTCCGCCTTGACGGGGACCTGCCGCTCGCCCTCGCGGTCGACGCTGAAGGAGACCTCGTCCGGCTCGATGCGCACGGCCACGGCCCCCGAGGGGCTTCGCACGTGCACCGGACGAAGCTTCAGCGTGATCCGCGCGCCCTTCTCGGACGGCGCCGCGGCCGGAACGTCGACCTGGATCCGCGTCCGCTCGGCGTCCAGCTGGGCGAGATCCGACCGGGCCCCGCGGAACCGGATGTCCGCGGTGTCGTGGGACTGCTCGAGCACGGTCAGCCCCTCGCCGGGCCGGACCACGATCGGCACGTCCCGCAGGACCGTTTCGAAACTGATCGCCTCGCGGATGGCGTACCAGACGATCGTCGCGAGCACCAGCGAGAGCGCGGCAAGCCAGCGGTTGGCCCGCCGCTCGCGGACCTCGGAGGCCGGGGGCCGTTCAGCCATGGGCGCCCTCCCCCGACTCGTCGTCGGGCCCGATGGCCGAGGGGTTCAGGGTCAGGCGGTCCCTCACGCGGTCGATGCGCGACCTCTTCTGTTTCGACCGGTGAAGCACGGACATCAACGTGCGCCGCAGGCGCTCCTCGTCGATGCCGCGGCTGAGGCGCCCGTTGAAGGCGAGGGAGATCGTGCCGGTCTCCTCGGAGACCACGACGACGATGGCGTCCGACTCCTCCGTGAGCCCGATGGCGGCCCGGTGACGGGTGCCGAGGGTCCGCGTCGCCTCGTCCTGCTGCGAAAGCGGGAAGACGCAGCCCGCCGCGACGATGCGGTTGTCGCGGATGATGACCCCCCCGTCGTGCAGCGGGGTGTGCGGGTGGAAGATCGTGGCCAGCAGTTCCGGCGTCACGCGCCCATCGATCGGCTTGCCCGTCTCCTGGATCGGCCGCGTTCCGATCTGCCGTTCGACGGCGATCAGCGCGCCGACCTTGCGCTCGGAGAGCAGGATCGCGGCCTGCACGATCGCGTCGACGAGGCTCCGTTCGCCAGCGGTGATGCCGAAGACGTGCTGCTTGCCGAGCTCGGCGAGGGCGCGCCGGATCTCCGGCTGGAAGATGATGACGAGCGCGACGGCGAGATAGACGGAGAAGCGCTGCAGAAGCCAGTAGAGCGCCTCCATGTGGAACAGGCGCGTCAGGATGGTGAACAGCAGGAGGACGACGACCAGCCCGGTCAGCACCTGGGCGCCGCGCGTGCCGCGGAAGAACTGGATCGTGAAGTAGAAACCCGCGGCCAGGACGAGGATCTCCAGCACGCCGGAAAATCCGGGCAACGAAATCCGTTCAATCCAGCTCCAGCCCATGCTCGGTTTCCTCGGACCGCATCCTATCCACAATGCGCACGGCGTCGCAAGTTTCCTTCACATCGTGCACGCGGAGGATGGCCGCCCCGCGAAGCGCGAGGTAGGCGGCGAGCGCGAGGCTCCCGGCGAGCCGGTCGCCGACGCCCCGGCCCGTCAGCAGGCCGACGACGCTCTTGCGGGAGACGCCGACCATCACCGGCCGGCCGGCGGCCGCGATCCGGCCGAGGCCCGCCAGCAGGGCGAGGTTGTGGTCGAGCGTCTTCCCGAACCCGATGCCCGGATCGAGGACGACGGCGCCGGGGGGGATGCCCGCCGCCCCGGCGGCCTCCAGGCGGCGGGAGAGAAAGGCGGCCACCTCCGTCACGACATCCTCGTAGGCCGGGGCCGCCTGCATGGTCGCCGGCTCGCCGCGCATGTGCATGAGCACGAGGCCGGCCCCGCTCGCGCGCACGACCGCGGCCATCGCCCGGTCGCCGAGGGCGCTGATGTCGTTGACGATGTCCGCCCCGGCCTCCAGGGCCGCGCGGGCGACGGAGGCCCGCCGGGTGTCGACGGAGATCGGCACGCCGGACCCGGCGCGCAGGGCGCGGATGACCGGGACGACCCGCGCCTCCTCCTCCGCGGGATCGACCGGGACCGCCCCCGGCCGCGAGGATTCGCCCCCCACGTCCAGCAGGTCCGCCCCCTCGTCGACCATGGCCCGGCCGCGCGCGACGGCGGCCTCGGGATCGAGAAACCGTCCGCCGTCGGAGAAGGAGTCGGGCGTGACGTTGAGCACACCCATGACGAGCGTGCGGCGGCCCGTCTCAAGGACCCGGCCGCGGATGCGCCAGGCCAGTACCGGACGGGAGGGGCTCACGGTGAGGCCTCAATTTGTCGCGAGGAGCACCGGGCTCACGGAGCCCCCGCCGGGGGTTCCGCGCCGGGCGCCTCCGTCCCCGCCGGGGCGGCGGGCGTCTCGGGGACGGGGACGGCGGATGTCTCGCCCCGCTCGGTCTCGCTCAGGATCCGGCCGTGCTGCACGATGTCCACGACGTCCTGCCCGTCGAGCGTCTCCTTCTCGAGCAGCAGGCGTGCGACCGTGTGCAGCGCCTCCAGGTTCTGCTTCAGGATCGCCTCGGCCGCGTCGTGCCCGGACCGGATGATCCGGTTCACCTCGGCATCGATCCGGCGGGCGGTCTCCTCGCTGAAGTTCTGCGTGCGCGAGACCTCGCGCCCCAGGAACAGGAGTTCCTCGCGCTCCGCGTAGCTCTGCGGCCCCATCTCCGGGCTCATGCCCCACTCGCACACCATCATGCGGGCGATGTGCGTCGCCTGGCGGAAGTCCATCTGCGCGCCGGTGGTGACATCGCCAAAGACCAATTCCTCCGCGACCCGGCCGCCCATGAGGCCCTGGATCATCTTCTCGAGCTTGCTGCGGCTTTCGGTGTAGCGGTCCTTCTCCGGCAGCTGCATGGTGGACCCGAGCGACTGGCCGCGCGGAATGATCGTGACCTTGTGGAGCGGCTCCCCGCCGCCGACCTGAAGCACGACCGCGTGGCCCGCCTCGTGGTAGGCCGTCAGGCGCTTCTCCTTGTCGTCGAGCAGGCGGCTCCGCCGCTCGCGGCCCCAGCGGACCTTGTCGCGCGCCTCCTCGAGATCGGGCTGCTGGATGGCGTCGGCCCCGCGGCGGGCGGCCAGCAGCGCGGCCTCGTTGATGAGGTTCTCCAGGTCGGCCCCGGAGAACCCGGGCGTGCCGCGCGCGACGCGGCGCAGGTCGACGCCCGCGGCGAGTTGCACGCGGCGCGCGTGGATCTTCAGGATCATCTCGCGGCCCTCGAGCGTCGGCAGGTCGACGACGATCTGCCGGTCGAACCGGCCGGGGCGCAGCAGCGCGGGGTCGAGAACATCGGGGCGGTTCGTGGCGGCGATGATGATCACGCCCTCGCGCGTGTCGAACCCGTCCATCTCGACAAGCAGCGCGTTCAACGTCTGCTCGCGCTCGTCGTGACCGCCCCCGATGCCGCTGAAACGGCTGCGGCCGACGGCGTCGATCTCGTCGATGAAGATGATGCACGGCGCGTGCTTCTTCCCCTGTTCGAACATGTCGCGCACGCGGGAGGCGCCGACGCCGACGAACATCTCGACGAAGTCCGAACCGCTGATGTTGAAGAACGGGACCTGGGCCTCGCCGGCGATGGCCTTGGCCAGCAGCGTCTTCCCCGTGCCGGGGTGGCCCACGAGCAGGACGCCCTTCGGAATGCGCCCGCCGAGGCGCTGGAATTTCTTCGGGTTCTTGAGGAACTCGATGATCTCCTG
>CAYODK010000140.1:0-14905 GCA_964402695.1 uncultured Verrucomicrobiota bacterium | reverse complement strand
GCGGTCGAGCAGCGGGACGTGGGGCCGGCCCTCGGCATCGAACATGCCCTTGTTCACGCCCCCCGCGTTGTCGAGCGCCTTCGACTCGGGCGGGTCGTCGAGGAACTTGAAGAAGTGCCAGCCGACGATCGTCGGGATCTCCAGCGCGGCGAGCGCGAAGTGCTGGTAGAAGCGGCCGCGGTCCTCCTGCGTGCGCACGAGCCAGCCGGCGCCGTGGGTGTTCGCGAGGTTGGGTACGTCCATCGCCTTCGCGTACCATTCGGTCAGCAGGACCGGACGTCCGCCCCACGCCTCCCAATCGGCGAACTCCTCCGCCTGCGGCCCCCACCGGCCGTAGTAGTTCACCGACACCACGTCGTGCGTCGGCGCGAGCGCCTTCCAGAACCACGGGTTGTCGAACTGGCCGGAGCCGTAGTTGATCCGCGAGCCGAGGTAGAGGTGGTTCGTGTCGTGCCGCCGGATCGCCGCGGTGACGATGCGGTAGTAGCGCTCGAACGCGAAGGCGATGAACTCGTAGCGGTCGCGCCGGCCGATGGACGCAGCCCCCGCCCCGGCGCCCTTGCGCTCCGCGAGCCATGCGTCGGCCGCCGCGCGGCCGTCGCGCGTGTCGGGGTTCGACGGGTCCAGCGCAAGGAAGCGGTCCAGCAGGTCGACGGGGCACTGCAGCTCGTTGTCGGTCATGATGCCGACGAGGTACGGATCGGCCGCGGTCGACTCCAGTTCGCGCGCGTAGGCCTCGCAGTGCGCCTCGAAGTCGCGGTGAAAGACGGGCATGCACTTGTTGGGAAAGCCCTGCGTGCCGGCGGCGGCCTCGACGTACTTCCTCGCGCGCGCGAACGAGAACATGAAGTCGTGGCGGCGGACGTACGGCAGCGGCGCGGGCACATCGCGCACGGCGGCCGTCTGCCAGTTGCCGAGCCCGTTGAAGCCGTTCGTCCGGAGCATCGCCGTTGCATCCGCCGCCCACGCGGCGGCGGACCCGAACCGCGCGGTCGCGCCGCGCGGCTCGCGGACGGCGTTGATGCCGACGTTGTAGTAGCGGCAGCCCTCGGGGTCGACCAGCCAGGCGCGCCCGTCGATCCGCGCGACGCGGAAGAAGCCGGTCGCCTTCTCCTTCGGGAGGTCCAGGCAGCCGCCATAGGCGTTCAGCTTCACCGTGTCGGCGGACGGGGTGTAGTCCTTGAGCCGTTCGAGCAGGCGGGTCGGCTGGGCGGTCCACGGACGCGAGCCGGCGGGGCTGTTGCCGTGCGATTCGACGATCACGGTGCCGTCGATCCGCGCGGGCGCGGGCGGCCCGGCAAGGTCGTAGCCGCCGGCGGTCGCCTCGAAGAGGGCGCGCACGGCGCCCGGATCGAGCGCGCGGTCGTGGAGGCGCAGCTCGCCGACGCGCCCCTTGAGCGACGGCTTCGCGCTGCCGAGCCCGCGGCCGATCAGGAGCGGCTGGCCGTTGTCGACGATCGTGCCGGCGTGGGGGCGCGACGCGACCTCGGCGCCGTTGACGTAGAGCCGCGCGACGGCGCCGTCGAACGTGCCGCACAGGTGCGTCCACGTGCGCAGCGGCAGGCCGCCCGGGCTCTCGACGAGGAGCTTGTTGACGTTCTTCGACCCCCACAGCCCGAAGACGACCCGGCCGCCGTCGAGGACCATGCCGAACATGGGCGTGGTCCAGCTGTCGTTCGTGTGCGGCTTGCCGAAGAGCACGGTGTTGCGCTTCGCCGCGTCGGCCCGGACCCACAGCGCGGCGGTCAGGGCGTTGGTGAGGCCGAACGGCGTGCGCTCGTCGATCCGCACACCGCCGTCGAAGCCGTCGAGTTCGAGCGAGAACGTCCCCTTCTCGCGCCGCACGACGCCGCCCGTGATCTCGCCGCCGTTGCCCCGTGGCGAGCGGTCGCGCACGACGCGCCCGTCGCAGCCGTCGAAGGCCCAGTGGCCGGCCCAGCCCCCGTCCGCCGCACCCGCCGACGCCGCGCAGGCCGACGCCAGCGCCACGGCCCGCCATCCGATTCGTTTCATGCGGCCCGGTATACCCGCACGCGCCCCGCCGACGCGAGGCGAAAGCGGCCCGGATCAGTGCTTCAGGCCGAGCTTCTTCAGCTTCGGCCGGATGACGTACTCGCAGTAGGGCTGCGCCTTGTTGTTGGTGTAGTACTCCTGGTGGTACGCCTCGGCGGGATAGAACGTCTTCGCGGGTTCGATGACGGTGACGACCGGCTTCCCGAGCGTGCCGGACGCGTTGAGCGCGGCCTTCGACGCCTCGGCGGCCTTCTTCTGCGCCTCGTCGTGCGTGAAGATGGCGGAGCGGTACTGCGTGCCGAGATCGTTGCCCTGCCGGTTGAGCTGCGTCGGATCGTGCACGCGCCAGAAGAGGTCCAGCAGCGTCTCGTAGGTGACCTTCGCGGGGTCGTACGTCACCTGCACCGCCTCGGCGTGGCCGGTCGTGCCGGAGCAGACCTCCTTGTACGTCGGGTTGGGCTTTTCCCCGCCGGTGTAGCCGGACACCGCCTTCACCACGCCGGGCGTCTGGCGGAAGGCCTCCTCGATGCACCAGAAGCATCCGCCCGCGAAGGTCGCGGTCGCCGTCGTTCCCGTTGAAGCCATGGCCGGGCCTCCCGCGACCGCCAGCGCGGCCGCCGCTATTCGCAGAGTCTTCATGGGGACACTATACCCGCGATGGATGGCGGTTTCCACGGCGGCAGAGGTTCGCAGGTTCGGAGGTTCGCAGGTTCGGAGGTTCTGCGTTCCGGGTTCAGGCGAGGATCTGGAGCGTCAGGGAGCGGGGGCGGCAGGACCGCCGCGGGGCGGGCGCGCAGCGGCCCCCGTCGGCCCCAGGACCTCCCCGTATCTCGGGTTCAGGGACAGGGACTGCTGAATCGGATCCCGCCACTCGTCGTCCCGTTTCGACAGTTCGACGAGGATGTCGTCGGGGGTGTTCGGATTCCGCGCCAGGCACATCTCCGTCCCCACCTGGTCCGGCCTCCCGTGGAGGGCGCGCAACACGTCGACCGGGGTGTTCGGGTTCGACGCGATGCGGTTGTCGATCTCGTAGCCGGAGCCGGGCCGGTAGCCAGCCAGCGCGCGCAGCCGCTCCGGGGGCGTCGCCGGATCCGCGGCCTCTGCCAGCGCGCGTCCCGCCTGCCCCAGGCGAACCATGCTGGCCGCCGTGCAGCCGCCGACGAAGACCCAGCCCAGCAGCAGCACCGCACCCCAGGCGCGCATCCGCCGGCCGAAGAACCACAGCGCAAGGAACCCGAAGAGGAACGCCGCCAGCACCGTGGCACCGCTCACGATCAGCGAGAAGGCCATCGCGATCCCGTTCTGCGCATCGGGCACGGAACGGATCTGCGACGTCTCGTACAGCCACCGCGCCCCGCCGATCCCAACGGCCGCCAGCCCTGCAACCGCACCTCGCGTCAGGGTGTTCATTCCTAGTTCTCTCCCGTACAGTGAACTTCCGCTCCGCTTGGTTCGCTGCTTGGCCTCTTGCTTCTCGCCGTTCGTGCTTCATCACGGAACTTCGGATGCATCTGACTGAGTGGAAGGTTATCAAGCCAGCCGTCACAGTCCGCATCTGTGAGGTAGTGGGTCGAATGGACAAGCCAACGATCGAGTCGAATCAGCGGCCCGTAGAAATGCCCTGTGAAGTCTGTGACGAACCGGGAATTGTACCCGAATCGAGGTTGCCAGTGACACGCAGTGGACATGGAGAGACCAAAGGGGTAGCGATCATGCAGGTCACGTTCCGGCTTCATCCAGTATCCGCCGAGGGCAGAGTTGATCACGTAGCTTGCAACGTAGAGACCGACGGATGTCAGCGCAATGACAGCTGGCCTTCGTCTTGGCTTCATGGATGGCTTCCCGTCCGTACGGCCCTCCGATGAATCCATGGCTGCATCGTACTGTTGCATGTTAGGTAGCGAACCGCGCAGATGACTCTGCGCCCGCGGGCGGAAGGGCGTCAAGGACGGAACCGGCGGGCAGGAGAAGCACGAAACAAGCACGAAGCACGGAAACGCCGAAATGCGGCAAACCCGGAGACGGGCGGACCGTTTCGTGCTTACCGCGTTTGGATTTCGATTTTGTTTCGTGCTTCGGGCTTCCGGTTTCGTGCTTTCCTTACACGGGACTCGCCCGGGGCCGGGGAAACCCGTAGGATGCGCGCACCATGAACGCATCGCAGGGCTGGCTCGGATTCGTCGCGGCGGCGGCGCTCGGAACGGGGGCGACCGCGGCCGTGCCGGGGCACCGGGCGGCGGACTACCGCGCCGAGCACGCGCGGCTGGCGGCGGAACTCGCCGCGCTGCAGCCGGCCAGCAACGCCTACCAACGGCTGGAGCGGGAGACGCTCCGGCGCGACGCGCTGGTGCTGCCTTCCGACAGGACCCCGCTGGATGTCGTCCTCCGCCGCACCCGCGCGCTCCTCGCCCACCTGCGCACGATGCGCGGCGCGCCGGACCTGGCCGCCGAGGCGGCGGCGCTGGCCGCCCTCGAAGCGCGCCGCGGCGAGGCCGACGCGGCGGGCGCCCGCTTCGACGAGGCCTGCGAGCTGCGACGTCGCGTCGCGCTGAAGAACCCGCTGCTGGACTTCGACCGCATCCTCTTCCTCACGCACGGCAAGCAGGCGCGCGGCGAGATCCACATGATCGACCAGTATTTCGGCTTCAACGCGCGGCCGGGCGGCGGCGTCTTCGTCCTTGAAGACCCCTTCGGCGAGGCGCCGCGCGCGCGCGACCTGCTCGCGGGCGCAACCGTCCAGCGCGGGCGGCTCAAGGGGCGGGCGCTCTCCGGCGGTTCGTTCATCGCGCTCGACCTCGACTTCGATGCGCGGTCCGTCGCCTTCGCGTGGACCGAGGCCGCGTGGGAGGTCCCCGCGGACGCCGACTGGAGCGGCCAGCACTGGACGCGCGAGGAATGCCACCTGCGGCCCGCAAGCTACCACCACTACTTCTGGCGTCCGGAAAGCTGCTACCACGTCTTCCGCGCCCGCCTCGACGGCGCCGGGCTGGAGCAGCTCACCGACGGACCGTGGAACGAGTACGACCCCTGCTTCCTGCCGGACGGCCGGATCGCCTTCATCTCCGAGCGCTGCGGCTCGAACGTCCGCTGCGGCGCCCGCTGGTGCCCCTCCGCCGTGCTGCACGCGATGAACGGCGACGGCTCGGACCTGCGGCCCCTGAGTTTCCACGAGACCAACGAGTGGCATCCGAGCATCGCGAACGACGGGCGCATCGTCTACACCCGCTGGGACTACGTCGACCGCGACAACGACGCCGCGCACCACCTCTGGACCAGCTTCCCCGACGGCCGCGACCCGCGCGCGCCGCACGGGAACTACACGACGCACCGCGAGGGGCGGCCGTGGATGGAGCTGGGCATCCGCGCCGTGCCCAGCCGCCGCACCTTCATGGCCATCGCCGCGCCGCACCACGGCGAGAACTACGGCTCGGTCATCCTGATCGACCCGGCGGTGCCGGACGACGGCCTCATGTCGCAGACCCGCCGCATCACGCCCGAGGCGCTCTTCCCCGAGGCCGAATCCGCCCCCGGCGTCCCGCACGCGAAGGGCCGTCACGCGCCGAAGGGCGAGGTGTTCGGCCAGCCGTGGCCGCTGGACGAGGACTTCTTCCTCTGCACGTGGGACCCGGACCAGAAGCACTACGCGCTGACGCTCGCCGACAGCTTCGGCAACCGCGTCGTGCTGCACCGCGACCCGGACCTGCCGTGCCTCGACCCGATCCCGCTGCGCCCGCGCGAGCGACCACCGGTGATCCCGGCGCAGGCCGCGGCTCCGGGCACCGGCAGCAACACCGCCGTCGTCGCCGTGATGAACGTCTACGACAGCGAACTCCCATTCCCGCCCAACGAGCGCGTCGCGGCGCTGCGGGTCGTGCAGGTCTTCGGCAAGGACAACGCCTATCTCGACGTCCCGCGAATCGGCGACGCCGCGGAGTCGATCGCACGCGGCGTGCTCGGCACCGTGCCGGTCGAGGCCGACGGCAGCGCGCACTTCGAGATGCCCGCCGGCGTCGAGGTCTACTTCCAGGCGCTCGACGAGCGCGGCCGGGCGATCCAGACGATGCGCTCCGGCACCTACGCGCATCCTGGCGAGAGCCTGACCTGCACCGGCTGCCACGAACCGAAACTGCGCGCCTCGCCGCCGGCCGCCTCCGCGGCGCCGCTGGCGATGCGGCGCGCGCCCTCGAAGCTGGCGCCGGGGCCGTCCGGCTCCTATCCCCTCACCTTCCCGCGCCTCGTGCAGCCGGTGCTCGACCGCCACTGCGTTGCCTGCCACGCGCGCTCGCCCAAGGCCCCCGACCTCTCGCCCGCGCCGTTCGAGGCGGCGGAGAAGGCGGGCAAGGGCGTCAGCGCGCCCGAGTGGCTCAACGGCGTGCGAACGGCGAAGCACGGCTGGTCGCGCGCCTACGCCAGCCTCGCGAAGTTCGGCTGGGGCATGGCCGGCGGCAACGGGATCATCTTCGAGCAGAAGCAGTACTCCATCCCGGGACGCGTCGGCGCGCGCGCGGCGTACCTGCCGATCCCGCTCGGCAACGGGCACCACAACGTGAAGCTCTCCGACGAAGACTGGACGCGCCTCTTCACGTGGCTCGACTGCAACAGCGTCTTCTACGGCGCCTACCACGATCCCGCCGCCCAGGCCCGGGGCGAGGCGGTCGCGCCGAAGCTCGGCTACCTTCCGGCGCACGCGAGATGAGGTGCCAGGTGCCAGGTGTCAGGCGTCAGGAAGGCGAGTTTCGAGCTCCGCGTTTCAAGTTTCACGTTGGCGCGGAGCGACCGCTGCCACCCTTCGGCGGTATGCCGTTGGTTGTTGGATGTTGGATGTTGGATGTTGGGTGTTGAATGAAGTCCGTCGTTCGATGTTCGATGTTCGATGTTCGGTGTTCGATGTTCTCCTTCCGCGTTTCCAACCCTTGGACGAGGCATCCTGCAGGGCTTCCAAGGTCTGCAGGATCGCCGCGGCGCTGCTGCTGGCCATCGGCCTCCGGCCCGCGGCGGCGGCGGGGACGAACGCCCCGGCGACGCGGTGCGCGGCGCTGTGCATCGGCGTGGCCGACCCGCTGGCGCAGGACGCGGACCGGGGCGCGGCGGACGCCGCCCGCCTCGGCGAGGCGCTACGGCAGGCGGGCGCCGCGCCGGTGACCGTTCTCACGAACGCCGCGGCCGGACGCGAGGCCGTCGTGGCCGCGCTTTTCCGGCTCCGGGCCGGCCTGGGGTCCGGGGATCTCGCCATCGTCACCTACACCGGCCCCGTGCGGGTTTCGTCGGACGGCCACCGCGACGTCGTCCGGTTGATGCCGGCCGGCGCGGCGGAGGAGGACGCCCTGTCCGTCCCCGACTTCGTCGTCCCGCTGCTCGCCCGGTCGGACGCGGACCTCGCGGTCCTCGTCACCGGGCTGCCGGGCCTCGGGCGCCGCTCGACGGTCGCGGGGCCGTGGCGCGACGCAACCGGGAGCCGGGGTCCCCTGCGGTCGTGCACGCTCCTCCTGTCCGGAGGGCGCGGCGAGCCGACCGAGGCCTCGGGGAAGCGGACGCTCCTCGGGGCCAACCTGTCCTCGGAGCTTGTCCGTGCATGCGAGAGAGCCTCTGATGGCGTGTCCCTGCAGGACTGGCTGCGCTCCGCGGTCCGGCGGGTCATCCTTGAGAGCGGCGCGAGGCAGACGCCGGAGCTGACCGTGTCGGGCGATGCGACCGGGGCGCGGATCCGGATGCGGCCGGCGGACGAGCCGCCGGCCGGACCCGCGGCGTTCCTGGCGGGCATCGAGGAACTCGCGGCCGCGGGTCGGACCGACGAGGCCCTGTCCGCCGGGTTTCGGCGCGCCGCGGACCTGTTGGAAGGCGCGACGCCCGATCTCGACGCATGCCTGGCGCTGCTGGACCGCATCGCGCTCGCCTCGGACCGCGCCGACCTGTCCATGGTCTTCACCGTCGAGCGCATTCACCGATCGAGGGATGCCGGCCTCCGGGCACGGCTCCTGCACGCGCTGGGGCGCCTGACCCTGCGGGCCGGACGTCCGATCGACGCGGCCGCCCTGCACCGGCGGGCGCTGGAGGCGGCGGGGGACCAGGCGGCGGGCTGGGCCTGGCTGGCCGATGCCTATGATCGTGCCGGTGAACCGGAACCTGCGCAGGAGGCGGCCGCCGAATCCCTCCGCCGGTGGAGCCTCATGGTGCCGCAGGAGGACGAGGAAGCGCTGGCGATCGCCCACGAGGTTCTTGGCCGTTCCGCCTTCCGTCGGGGAGACACGGCCGCCGCGCTGTCGTCGTTCGGGAAAGCCCTGGATACCCTTCGCAGGCTCGCTCACGCCGATCCGGACCGGCTTTCCCGCCTGCTTCGCGAGACGGGCGAGGCCCGTCTCGGAAACGGCGACCCGGAAGGGGCGGCGTCCCTGCTGCGGGAGGCGATCGGGCGGCTCGAGCCGGCGGCCGGCGCTTCGCTGGACCTGGCGAAGGCCCGCATGGCCCTCGGCGACGCCCTGGCAATCTCGGATCCGGCCGGCGCGCTGGCCGCCTGGCAGGACGCGCATACGACATGGACCGCGCAGGGGCCGGACACGTCCCCGCCGCCGGCGCGGTTGCTGGTTTCGATCGGCGAGGGTCTCACGGCCGCCGGTCGTCCCGAGGAATCCCGCCCGGTCCTGGACCAGGCCCTTGAACGGTCGGGCGACGATCCCGCGTTGCGCATCAGGATCCATCGGGCCCTTTCCCGGACGGCCGTCGCGCTGAAGGACCCGGTCGGGGCGCTGCATCACGCCCAGCTCGCACTCGCGACCGCCGGGGGGCCGGAGCCGGCCGGACCGGCCGTCACGGCCGGCCTGTGCAGCGATCTCGCCGCGCTTCACTTCGAGCGCGGCGAGATCGACCGCGCCATCGAATACGGGGAACGCGCGGTGGCCGAGCGCAAGGACGCAGCCCTGGACGACGCGGCGGCAGCCGCCACATGGATCCTGCTCGGCCGGGCCCACGAGGCGGCGAAGACCCATGCGGCGGCGGCGGCGGCGTGGTCGAACGCCGTGCACGTGCTCATGCGAGTCGACGGCGCCAACGCGGTGTCGGTCGGCATCGCGCGCACGAGGGAGGGACGCGCATGGCTCGCGGCCGGCCGCGCAGACCACGCGGCCCGGGCCTTCGAGGAGGCCCGCCTGGTCTACCGGATCCGCACGACGGCCGACCCGGCCGCGCGAGCCGACGCGCTGCTGGGCCTCGGCGAGGCGCACGAGAGGCTCGGCGACCGGACCAAGGCGCGGACATCCCTCGAATCCGCGCTGGCGATCGCGACGGCGGGCGGGGAGTCCTGCGACGGGCTCCGCGCCCGGAGCTTGCTGGCGCTTGCGCGCATCGCAGGGGCCGAGGGCCGGATGTTCGAGGCCCGGAGACGCGTGGCCGGGTGCATCCCCCTGCTGGAGCGGCTGCAGGCCCCGGAACTGCCGGAGGCCGCCGCCCTGGAGCGGATGCTCCAGGCGGCGCTCGCCGTCCCGCGGCCGCAGGGCGGTCCCGCGGACATGCCGGCCTTCCTGGCGGTCGAGGCCGCCCGTGCCGGCGATGCGCCGCGGTGACGGATCCCCGGGGTTCCGCCCGGCGCCGCCCTACTCGGGCCCGATCTCGACGCGGTCGAGGAGCAGGCCCAGTTCGCGCGGATCCGACACGCCCAGGTCCCGGGCGGGGCTCCACGTCGGCACCTCGACGGCGAGGCGGTTCCAGTCGCCGGCCAGCACCTGCCCCGCCTCGATCCTCACGCGGTACTCCCACACCGGCCCGCCGGGCACGACGGTCACGCGGTCGGGCGGGACCGCATCGCCGTTGATGAAGAACCGGGGCGCGAGGTCCTTCTGGTCCTTTCGCAGCGGCAGCGCATGCCATCGCGCGACGAGGGCGGAGCCGGCGGCCGGCAACCGGGCGCGGACCTCCGCGCGGCCTCCGGTCCACCGCGCCGTGGCCGACCCGGACCGTTCCGGCCCGAAGAACCCCTCTCCGATGTTCAGCGCATCGTCCGCGCCCCCGAGGTCGACCGTGACGGGATACGTCCCGATCGGGGGCAGGCTCGCGATGCGGGCCTCGTAGATCTTGACGAACCCGTTCCGGCCGCCGCTCTCGTACCAGAGCGGAACCGAGTTCTGGGCGATATGCGAGGGCAGCGTGGTCTTCAGCGTCACGGGGACCATCTTCAGCCGGCCTTCGCCGCGCCCCAGCCCGACGGCGACGACCGCGGCGGTCCGCTCGGGCGGCAGGCGCACCGATCCACGGTCGAACGCAGTCTCGGCCGTGAGGACGTGCGACCGTTTCCTCCAGTACGACGCCTGCTGGATGAACTCGATGCGGAGGACCGCGTAGACCTCGCGACCGGGGCTGGCGTAGTTGGGGAGGTGGAGCGTCCCCGCATCGTACACAAGGCAGGAATCCGACGGGATGAACCGGTTCGGATACAGCTGCCCGCAGGTCAGGTTCCACGCCCAGTTCGAGGCGCCCGCGCCGAACTGCACGCGCACGGGGTCGTCGGGCCTCAGCAGGAGGTGGAAGGGATCCGGCGGCAGCGGCCGGTCGGAGTCGAGCTCCACGCGGACCGTGCCGCCGGCATCCGGCGGCATCTCGACGAACTGCACGC
The DNA here is from genome assembly GCA_964402695.1 of uncultured Verrucomicrobiota bacterium. GTDB lineage: Bacteria > Verrucomicrobiota > Kiritimatiellia > PWTM01 > PWTM01 > VGWF01. The sequence goes on along the minus strand of CAYODK010000140.1, from coordinate 4,290 downwards.
CGTTCGTCAGCGGGCGCGCAGGAGCGTCCGGGCCGGCGCGGATCTCGGCCCGCGTGCGGCCCGGGTAGTCCCAGATGCGCCGCACGTCCAGCATCAGCAGGGCGGGCCCGGGCGCGCCGCGATCCACCGTCAGGGTGCGGTGGTTCTCCCGCCACGGGCCGACCTTGTAGAGGTTCCCGGTCATCCGGCGGCCGTACCGCTCCATGGGCACGGTCAGCGAATCGAACGGGAAGACCGGGGTCAGCTCCAGCCAGTTCCGGCCCATCGCGAAGACCGGGTCGTCGATGTAGTAGTTGCCCTCGGCGAACCGCGCGAGCGTTACGGCGCCCTGGTCGCGCAGGCGGTCGTCGATCGGGATCCGCTTCTGCGGGTCGGGGATGGTCTTCGCGAACTCGAATCCGTACTCGTAGCTCCGCTGGTCGAGGACCCAGGCGAGGTAGAAGGCGACATGGCGCTGGCCCATGAACCAGGCGGGCGTGTCGAGGTGGGGGAGGATCTGCTTCCGGATTGTGGCGAGGTGCCAGACCTTGGTCCGGTCGTCGCCGCGAAGGGTGTAGGGGAGGAGGAGGGCGACGACGGAGACCGCCAGCGCGGCCGGCGCGAGGATCCGCCAGACCCGGGCGAACCGCGGCCGCTGGAAGCGGATCGCGGCATCCGCGGCCTCGATGAGGCCCGCCAGCCCGTAGGCCGCGATCGGAATGGCGAAGAGCTCCGCCGCCAGCGTGTACCGCGACTTGTAGTACCGGTAGAAGCAGTAGAAGAGCAGGTTCAGCAGAAAGGCCGGGGCGCAAAGCCCGAGCAGGATATCGTTGCGGCGCCGGACCGCCCGGATCAGCCCCGCCAGCAGCAGCAGGCCCCCGACGGGCGTGTATTGCAGGGACAGCTTGCGCAACGTCGAGACGCTCACATGCCGGAAGTAGCCGAGGCTCATGCCGGGGATCGGGATGTCCCACTTCTTCACCGGGGAGAGCCCCTCGATCTCCTGCCTCTTCGCAATCGCCTCCGCCTTCTCCGCCGCGTAGGAGGGCAGCAGGGCGTTGCCCGAATGGGCGCGGTTCTGGCGGATCATCGGCGCGAGCCCGACGATCAGCCCCGCCAGGAGGAGCGCGACCGCCACCACGCGCGGCCGGCGCTCGATCGCCATGCGCACGAGCATCCAGAGGCCGACGGGCGCCACCACGAGGATGACCGTCTCCCGCGTGCTGACCGCGAGACCGAGGCAGAGCCCCGCGCCGGCCGACAGCCACGGCGCGGAGCGGCGCGACCATCCGCCGACCAGCAGGATCACGGCCCCCAGCATCAGCGAGAACGCCAGCGGTTCGCGGAACGGGTTGACCAGTTCCACCAGCAACCCGCTCCTCCCCGCGATCAGGAGGACGGCGGAGGCCAGCCCCACCAGCCGCGCATGATGGAGTCCGTGGACGGAATCCCGCGGCACGGCGAGAAACCCCGCCACACCGGTGAGAAGGACGAGAAGCAGGACCAGCGGGAGATTCGACAGGAAGACCCAGTCGCGCCCGAGGACCTTCAGGAACTGGAAGAGGACCACGGGATAGACCGGCGCGCGGTCCGTCACCGGCCGCCCGGCCCCCCAGTCGACCGCCATGCCGACGAATCCGACCGGGTCCGAGTAGACCTTCGCGTAGTGCGCCCTGACCAGGTGCGCCGCCAGCATGAGGGCCACGATCGCGCCCAGCGCAATCCACCACGCGCGGCCCGGGACGGGCACGTTGTCCGGCGCCGCGTCCCGATCGGCGGGCCTGCGGAGCCACGTCCTGATGTCAGGGAATCTCACCGTGTCCCATCCTTCGTGATCTCGAAGCCGGAGGCGGCGCCCCGGTCCGGATCCCGGAACCGCACGCCGGCGCCCGGCTCCAGCGGAAAGTACATCGGACGCCCCGACACCTCCAGCCGGTCCGCGGGACGGAAGCCGCGCAGGGGCACGGCGGTGCCCGCCTTGTCGTCGTACCGGACCAGCGGGATCTCCGGGGGCACGAGCCAGGCCGTCCGCAAGGCCTGCGGCGCCTCCCGCTCCATCCACGCGCGCAGCCGCCGCTCGCTCGCGGTGGCGGCCGTCCGTCCGATCCCCAGCACGGGCAGCAGGACCAGGACGGCCGCCAGCGCGCCGCAGGCCGCTGGACGTTCCGTGAAGCGGGAGCGCCCCGCCGCCGGCCCGGCGACCGTGGAAAGGAACACGCCCGCCGGGATGGACAGGAAGCCCCATCCGAAGCGGGGCACCGGCGCCATGAGGACGACGTACGCCACGCCCGCGAGCCCGGTCCCGAGCGCCCAGGCCGAACCCGGCGGCATCCGGCGGCGGCGGACCGCCACGCCCGCCGTCGCGCCCATCGCCAGCACGAACAGGGCGAATCCCGCCGCGTTCGAGACGTCCGCACGCAGCCACCTCCGCAGCCACGCGGGCGACGGGTAGGCGATCCCCGCCGCGTCCTCCGGCACCGTCCCCTGGTGCCAGCGGGCGAAGTTGCGGACGAGTTCCGCGTCGATCCGCGCACCCTCCGCGTTCGCCCATGGAACGTCGAGCGCCATCGGAACGGGATACAACGGGCACCCCGACACCACGACCATGCCGACCATCCACGGGACCACCAGGGCCGCCCCGCAGGCCACCGCCCTGCCCCACTCCGCGGGGCGCGGCCGGCGGACGAGCCAGTGCGCCCCCGCGACCGCGAGCAGCGGGGCCACGCTCAGCTTCACGACCACGGCCCCCGCGGCCAGCAGCACGGGCAGCAGCGCAGCATCCGCGCGCGCAGGCGACGGAAGAACGAGATAGGACCACGCGCACACGACCGAAACGACGACCGCCGGGAAGTCCGGCGAGGTCGACACGGGCACCTTGAGCGCCAGCGGCATCCCCAGCGCCAGCGGGAGGGCCGCGGCGACGAAGACGTCCGCCGGCCGTCCCCGGCGGGCCAGCAACCGCGCGACCGCGATCCACAGCTGCAGCAGCGCGAGGAACAGGGCCAGGCTGTTGGCCAGCGTCCCCGCGCGCGCCCGCATGAGGCCGTGGTTGGCGGCCGCGCCGACGGCGGCCCAGGACGACAGGTACCCGAACCGGCCCTCGACGAGGTTCAGGCCGGGAACGATGCCGAGGTCCGAGAGCCACTGGATCATGTCGTGCTGGTACGAGATCGCGTCGCGGTTGTTGATGGACCCGGAGCCGAGGAAGGCGGTCGCCCCGAGCAGCAGGACGGCCGGGAGCCACGCGGCCCGCGGCCGGGCGGACGCGAGGGCGCGGATCTCCTCCCGCACGCGCGGCGACAGCGCGAACGCAAGGCCGCCGGCCAGGCAGGCGGGCAGGACCGGGGGCGCGAGCGGCACGAACAGCGCCACCGCCAGCAGCGCCGCCCCGCCCGACAGAAGGCCGAGCCACAGCGCAAGGATCAGCCGGTCTCCGCGCCGCTCGATCCGTCCGCCGCCGAGCCACACCATCAGGGCGGCGCCCGACGGCAGGCTCGCGGCGAGGAACGCCAGCATGTGGAGCGCGAGGGCGATCATGGGCCGGCGTCGCCCCGCAGCAGGGCCGTCGCGCCGTCAAGGACGGCCGCAACGGAGGGATCGAAGCCTTCCCCGTCCAGGACGCGCACCGGCGTGCCCAGCGGGTTCCACCGGGTCTCGTACTTCTCGCGGCTGGTCCAGCCCATGCCGTACGTGCGGCGGTCGGTCCACACCAGATGCGGCGCGCCGCACAGCGACGCGAGATGCATCGGGCCGGAGGAGGGCCCCACGACAAGGCGCGAGGCCGCCATCAGGTCCATGACCTCCCCGAGCGGCCGGTCGCGGACATCCGCGACGCCCGGAAGATCCAGCGTGTCCGACGCCAGCCCCACCGCCGCGACGCGGAACCCGGCCCGCACCAGTTCCTCGACCAGGTCCGTCCACTTCCCGACGGACCAGTTCCGCCCGGGAACCGACGTCCGGCCCCGCGCGTGGACCAGCACGTCGAAGCGCGCCGGTGCTCGCCCCGGGTCGCCGAGGCGGACAAACGCCTGCGCCTCCGCGGGGACGTGGGCCAGCGGCGGGAGGTGGTCGGCCCCGGCCGGAACGGCCGCGAGAAGCCGGCCGAGTTCCTCCGGGTTCCGGACATCGAAGACGACATGCGCATTGGCCTGCCCGCGGATCCCGTGGGGGACGAACTCGTCGCACAGGCCGTCGTAGAGGGCGCGGCTGGATTCGCGGGCGGCCACGATGACGCGGTCGTAGCGGGACCGGAGCGCCCGCAGAAGACCCTGCCAGTTCATCAGTTCCCAGCCGAACTCGCCGACCCACGGG
>CAYODK010000139.1:6088-14928 GCA_964402695.1 uncultured Verrucomicrobiota bacterium | reverse complement strand
CGTGGCCTTGCCTGCCTTGCTCCGTCCGCGCAGCAGGTTGAACACGCGCGAGGCGATCTCGATGTTGGTGTTGTCGTCGCCGGTCGTGACGAAAACATACCGGGCATCCTCGACCCTGGCAGTCTCAAGACATCCGGGGCGGGTGGCATCGTCGTGGAGCACATGGTCGCCCGCATCTTCGCACGCCCGGAGCAGGCGGTTGTCCGGCGTCGAGTCGATCGCCACCACCTTGATACCGGCCGCGTGGCACCCTTGGATCAGCGCCGAGGCCTTGCGCCCGACGCCGCACACGACGGCATGCCCCTTCCGCCGCGCCAGCGCGGCGGCGTGCAGTTCCTCCCTGAAGATGCCCGCAAGCGCACCGCCCACTGCGAACAGGCCGAGCGTCGGCGCCATGAATCGCGCGATCTGCAACACCAGGGGCAGATCCCCGGACACGTCCCCCACGTCCACCTGGAACAGCCGGAGGCTGGCGTAGATCGCGTCGACAATCGACAGGGATCCCCCTTGCGACCGGTGATACTCCCGGAAGCCCATCGTGCCCAGGAACAGAGTCGCCAAGCACAAGCCGGCGAGAATGAGAAGATGGTACCGCGCCCAGATCCCCCGAGCGCCCGGCTTGGATTCCCCCTGCTCGTCCACGTCCGGTCCTCCCCGTCTGGCCCCTCGCATCGCCACCCCGGCTTCCGACTATCGGCATTCCTCCGCGGCGGGTCAATGCCGTTGCGCGGCCCCAAATCCTCGGCCAGGCTGATCGATCAGGAATGGACAATGCTTCGAGGGCCTTCTGCGCGGCGCCGACCGATCGGCGCCCTCCAGGCCCGTCCTCTCGTATCCCTATTGAACAGGTTCTGGAGGGCCGCGCTCTGTCGCGGCCGTGTCCATGTGTACTTCACACGGGTGATCACCGGATATCCAAGGCTTGGCCGAGGATTGGGGGCGGCCGCGCAGGGCAACTACAGGGATCCGTCCGACGGGGCCAGAAGCCGGAAGAACCCCTGGGATATCGCCGATCCCGGTCGGCGGGGCACTTCGAGGAATCCGACGTAATTCGTCGGACCCGACGGCGCGAGGAACCCCACCAGGCGGTTCGTCCGCGGCGTCGAAAGCTCCTCTTCAAAGTAGACCTCCACGGCCGGCAGATTCGTGCCTGTCGACGAATCCGCGGCCAGGTTGACATCCCAGCCGGCACCGTCGCCGTCGAGAGCGGCGGACTCGATGGAGACGGAATACTGGAACTGCGTGGCCGATGATGAGGACGTGATCACGGGCGTGATGCCGACATTGTCCGCGTAGTACATCTGGCTCTCGGCGGTCGTATAGATGAAGCCCGGGATCATGCCGTAGCCCGGCACGGCCGCCTCGAGGACCACGCGAATCGACGGCTTGTACGCGGCCTGGATGGCTCGGAAGTTGGTCCACGACTGTGCGAGCGTGTCGACGTTGTAGAACGCGCCCGAGGCCGTGATGTCGAGATCATCGGTCGCCGGTCCGGGGAAGTGTCCGGGCTGCAGCGGCGGGATCCAAGTGTTCGTCGTGCCGGCGGACACGTAGTCGGCTGAGAGCATGTCCCCGGTATCACCCGTGGAACCGTCCAGCAGGGGCACGTCGTCGAGGAAGTTGCTGGCAAGCCGGTAGAGGTTGAGATCGCCCTGCGCCTGCGCGACGGGACCGTCGATCCGGATCGCGTAGTCCCCCTCCCCGGAGATCCGCTTCACGGCCGGATCGTAGCGCAGGACCAGGTTGGGGATCGCCCATCCACCGAATGTCGACGACTCGCCTTTCGATACACGTCCGGTCACCGACACCACGATACCGGTCGGCGAGGCGAAGGCGGCGGTCACCTCGGCGTGCCCCAGGACCGCATCGGCGATGAACGGCTGAAGGTAGAGGGTGCTTCCCCAGCCATTGCGGTCGACGCCCGGGTGCGGACGGAAGGCGAAGATCCCGCCCTGCGTCAGGATCGTCGCGAAATGGTGGCCGTGGAGGAACAGGCGCAGTTCCATTGTGGATTCCCCGGCGTGAGATTCGACCGCGTACCCCGCCCCCGTCCCGGGCGGAAACCGCGCGGTCTCCCGCACGCCGACAGCCGCGATCCGGAGTTCTCCGCGCGCCCCGGCCGCCGCGAGGAGCAACACCACCGCCATCCGCCCGCCCCGTCTCATGGGACGATCATCCGCCCGCCCCGGCGCCGAGGCAATCCCGGTCCGCGCCGAATTATCCAAACTCCATCCTTCCTTTCGGACGGGAGGAGGCGGAGCATGCGGAACCATGAAGACGTTGCGACTGCTTGGAGAGAGCCCATTCCCCGGCGATTCCTCCGCCGGACCGCGGCCCGGGATTGCCACGCTGTTTCCGGACGACGCCGTGCTGGTCACGCTCCCGGGGATTCACGCAACCCAGCGGCAGGACTACCTGGATGAACTGGACCGGATACGACTCGCCGGGGGGCTGCCCCCGCTCTCCGAGGCCGAGCAGGACGCCGTCCGGGAACGCGCGGTCGACCTGATGCTTCCGCCGGGGCAGGTCCAGATCCGGTCGGAGCCCTTCGCCATGGACCTCGCCTTCGAGGCCGACGAACTGCTGCAGACCCGCCTGCCCAAGCACCTGATCCGGTTCCTGCGCGTGGACGACCCCGGCGTGCGGCAGGCCATCAAGGAGCGCGGCGAGGCATGGCGCATCTGCCCCGTGCCCCGGTCCGAGGCCGAGATCATCGCGCACATCGAGCAGTCCCGCATCACGATCCAGGGGCCGGCCGTCTACTACTACAGCGCGGAGCGTGGGACGCGCCTCCTGACGTGCGGCGAATTCGCGCGGCTGGCGCGGCTGGACGACGCATCCCTCGCGAACCAGCTCGACGAGATCGGGCGGTACTGCGCGACCCACAGCACGACGCGGAATCCCGATGTCTCGTTCTTCCAGGCGGGTGTCGCCCTCGGCCCCCGGGACTTCGCGGGTCTGGATTTCGCCTCCATGCCACCGGCCGAACTCCGCGCGTGGCATGCCGGGGCGTCCCGCCGTTTCACGGCCGCCGTGCCGCGCGATCTGCGGGAGGACAACCCCCACGCCCCGGCATGGCGGACCTGCATGATCCGCCACCTGTCCGCCGCCCGCCAGGACACCGTCTCGGCCGACCTCCTGCAGGACGTCGGCCCCGCGTTCTACCTTCAGATCCAGTGGCTTCCCGGCGGACGCATCGAGGACGGCGAGCTCATCTTCGATTCCGTCTTCGACGACTTCGACCGCAACCCCGGCGACCCCGACCTGCGCCGCATCTGCGATCTGCGCGTGCAGCGGTTCATCGGCAACTTCATCCGCGAATTCGGCTCGCTGGACTAGGTCAACATCGGCTTCATCGCCGCCTCGATCCGGCATCACGCCGCCACCGGCGAGGCCCACCGCGCCTACATCGCCGAGTTCAAGGCTCCCGGCGAGCCGAAGCCCCTCATCCGGATCCTGCGGATTGCGAAGTGGGGCGTCCGCGAGCGCCTGGAACAGAACGGTCGCGACATGCTCACCGCGATGGTCGAGACCGAGCGCTACCTCGACTACATCCTCGACCGCCGGCTCGGATGCTGGCAGCTCGGCATGCGCGTGCCCCGGCGTTTCGATCCGCGCAGGATTCCGGAGGCCTACGACGGCGCCCGGCACGAGTACCATGGATTCCCCATCTGGGTGCACTACTTCGAGCGCGACTACATCGATGGCGAGGCCACCAGCAAGATCCCCGGCGCGCGCTATGCCGACCCGTCCTTCGCGCTCGCTTTCGCCCGCCTGCTCGGCGAGGCGGCCGCGGCGAACCTCGTCGTGGGCCGCATGACCGCCGACGGCCAGCAGGTCATCTTCGACGACGGCGACGAGATCCTCGTCGAGGACGCGCAGGGCAATCCGTGCCGCATCATCGTCGCCGATCACGCCGGGACCTTCGTCGACTGCCGCTCCGATCTCGGCGCACATGCCGCCGCCTATGCCGCGCCGGTCAACCGGAGGCGGAGCCTCCTCCCGGATGCCCGCGGGTTCGCGCGGGCCTACATCGAGGGGCTGCGGGACCGCCTGCGGCATATCCGGGGCGAGTACCGCAAGCAGCGCCGGGCCTTCGACACCCTGTTCAAGCACCAGTCGCAGGAACCCGGCAGCATCGCGTGGCGCTGGCGCCACGTGCTGGACCGTCTCGACCGGACGGATCCCGCGGCCCTCGCCGCGGAGATCGCCCGTCACATCCCCGACCTCGCCGACGCCACCCACCCCCCCACGGAACACGCCCCCGCGGCGTGAATCCGCAGGGCGCACGGCTGGCGGATCACGGTGCCGGGCGCCGCACAACCTCCAGCCCCGCCTTGGCCAGGATTTCGGGGAACTTGCGGACCGCGTTTCGGTCGTAGTCCTTGATCTCCTCAGTCAGGGTCTTGTCGTCCCAGGGGACCAGGCAGGGGTGGAGTTTCTTCGTGTCGTCGCGGGGACCGGGCCGCCATCCGTTGCGAAGGCGCTCCACATTCCAACGGCCATGCTCCATGCGGGCCATGCGCTCGACCTCGTCGGCAGTGAACGTGGCGGCGTCGAAGATGACCGGGTGCGCGGGATCCGCCGCCGGACGGACCTCGAAGCCGCACGCTTCCAGCACCTGGACGGCGTACTTGGCCTGCTCGAGGTTGGCCGTCTTGTAGGTCGTCTCCAGCTTCGACCACGGCTTCATCGGGTCCGGCAGCTTGCCCGCACTGCCGCGGACGTACTCCGCGTGAAAGGCCATGGCCATCTCCTCGAGCGTGCCGGACGGATAGTCCGGGGTCGGCACCACGACCAGCGCTCGCACGGTCTGCGCATCGAGCGGCACCGGGAACAGCGTCGGCGTGCCGGCCCAGAGGGGATCGGCGGCCAGGCACGCCGCCGCATCGCCCGCCTCCGCCGGCGCGGCGGACACGACCGCCACGGTCGCGCCGAGGGCCAGCGCGATCCGGTACTCGATGCTGCTCACCGGGCCGCCGCCGATGCCGAGGCAGAGAACCTCCTCCGGCGCCACCCGCTCGTCCAGCAGGGCGCGCCAGCCCGCCAGCACCTGTTCGGCGGAGAAGCGGCTATCGCCGTGCGTGCGCACGTCGTACGCGTCATGGATCGGGGCATCCGGGGGCAGCAGCTTCGGCACGTAGCCGCGCAGCGTGTACCGGCACGCACCCCGCGCGCGCAGGTCGCGCGTGACGTCGCCGACACACCCGGGCACACCCACCGCCGTCCCGCCGGAGACGACCGTGCCCGCGAACGGCTCCAAGGCCGCCTCGACCAGCGGCCGGAAGCGCGCCACGGTTGCCGGATCCAGACTGATCGCACCTCCGGCCACCATCACGGCGCGCGGCGGCAGGCCCGTGGGGATCGGGTCCGCACGGGGCCGGATGCGGGCGGCCAGATCGAGAAGGCCGAGGGTCCACTTCAGTTCGTCGGGCGGAGCCTCGATGTTGTCCTGGAGAAGGCCCAGCGCCTCGGACTCCAGGCGAACCAGGTCCGCGGCGACACAGCGGGTGCCGTCGAGCATATGTCGGATGCCGCGGCAGTAGCAGGCCAGCGCCTCGTCGAAGCGCCGCAGCAGCAGGTTGAGGCGTCCGGCGGTGAAGCAGGCCTGCGGCATCTCCGTGTTCGTGACGATGTGGCTGTGGCAGGTGCGGATGGCCTCGAGGATCGTGACACGAAGCGTGTCGGCGACTTCCAAACGCCGCCGCTGTTCGACCTCGAAGCACAACATGCCGGCCAGGTAGTAGGGATTCGCAGGCTCGTGCTCGTGCGCGCGCCGCCAGTTCCGGCCAGCCTCCGCCCGCTGCCCCCGCACGATCTCCAGCGCCCAGGCCAGCCGCGCCAGCGCGCGCGCGTGCAGGCTCTCGCGCAGGCGGAGGTTGGGCACGAAGGACATCTTCGCGCACTCGCACGTGTCCAGCGCCTGCCGGAGGTGATCGAGCCCGCGCAGGTAGTCCGCCTCGCCGGGGTGCGCCCGGTGCAACTGGCAGAGCGCGGTCCCGAGCGCGATCAGCCGCTCGCACTGGTTGGCGTCCTTCGCCGACGCATCGGGCGCGAGCAGTTCGACCACGCCGGCATGGTCGCCGCACGCCGCCAGCATCCGCGCCAGGGCCAGCGCGAGCGCGGGTCGCTTCGCGGGCGACGGCTCGTTCTCAAGGATCAGCCGCTGAGCGGCGATCTCGTCCTCCACGGCCCGGCGCGAGGCGATGGCCGCGTAGTTCGCCCGCATCCCGTCGATGTCGTGCGCCATCGCGTTGAAGTTGCGGTCGCCCTCCTCCATCAGCGCGGCCAGCAGGTTGCCGGTGCGGCGGATGGACGGCGGCAGCCTCAGGGAGGTCTTGTAGATGCGATCGTGCAGGGTGTCGGCCCAGGCGTGCTGGAGCCACGTCCGCACCTGCAGCTCGGCCTTGCGCTCGCCGATGGCGTCACATTCCGCGGCCGTGAAGCCCAGCGCCTCGCAACGATCCTCGCGGAGGCTGACGATGTAGTGCATGTCCCGGTAGCCGAACCGGTCGTCGCCCAGCAGCGTGCCCTTCTCGTCGCGCTCGTGGATGACGAAGTTCGCCTCCACGAAGAGCTTCACAGCCTCGACCTGCTCGAGGGTCTGGACGATGATGCGTCCGCCACACAGATCCGTCATCTTCTCGAGCGGATTCGGCGCGTACTTCGCCCACTTGCGCACGCACTTCTCGGCAAAGCTCGAAACCGTCTTCGGGCGGGTCTGGATGACCGCCTCCGGCAGCGAGACCCCACAGGCCTGGCGCAGGACCCGCTCCATCGCCTTCGCATAGGTCTCGTAGTGCGGCCGCTCCGCCGCGTAGGCTTCGATCTGCCCCTTGTGTTCCACCGGCGTCAGCTTCTTCTCGTCGCCCATGGCGAACCTCCGTTGTCCCGACCCTTGGAACTTGCCGTCCAACCCCCTGGACCGAAGCGATGATACCGCCCCTCCCCCCGCCGTCCAGCCCGTTCCCCGTTGGTTGCTGTGCTCCTGATCCTAGAGGCACCCGCAGGCGGCGTTCCGGGTTCCGGGTTCCGCGTTGGCTGCCGCGCCCGACCTCGCCCGCCGCCCCTCACCCGCCCATCCACCTCTTCCATGCTGGCTTTTTCGGAGTCGGCGTCTTGGACGCGACCTCTGCACGGAGCGGGGCCGCCAGGTCGGACCGGCCGGCGGACTCCAGCCGTGCGACGATCTCCTCTGCACGAGCCAGTTCGTTCAGCCGCGGCGGTTCGTGAACTTTGAGGAGGCAGGTCACAAGCTTGGGGCCCACCTGCTCGACGGGATCGCCGGCGGCCAGCAGCCCTTCAAACATGGAGACCGCGACATCCCAGAGGCATTTCCTCATCGCATCCTCCGCAAACACGCGCAACTCATTCCTCGAAGGCGCCTTTGGGGGTGTCGCCTCAACAGGAACTGCATCGAGCTTTCTCTTTAGCATCGCCAAGTGCTGCTCGTCCGTCGGCAGCATGATCCCTCGCGCCTTCATGCCGGCGAGCTGCTCGTACGCCTTCCGCCACCAGTTCCTCGCGTCGCCTTGGCCGGTCTTCTCCGCGACATCGGCCATCCTCCAGCAGGAGACGACCAGGTCGCGCGCGTAGTCGGCGCTCTGCGGGTTTCTCTGCCGAAGTTCCTCTCTGAGCGCCAGGGACTTCTCGTAGAACTCCAGCGCCTTGGCCCCGTTGCCCAGACCAAGGTGCAGGTCGCCCAGCTTGTTGTAGCTCACCGACAGGTCGCGCGCGTAGTCGGCGCTCTGCGGGTTTCTCTGCCGAAGTTCATCCAATCTGTTGCACGCCGCATCCAGGAGATGGTGGCGCGGCCGCTCGGTGCGGGCTTCGCCGGTGACGGCGAGAGCGTCGCTGAAGTCGAAGATGGCGGCGTTGGCGACGCGGCCGGAGCGCGTCCCGTCCCCGCCGTCCATCAATCCGGCGATCCAACCGGTCAGACGCTCCCGCGCGGTGTCGTCCGGTGCAGCTTGGATGGCTTCGACGAGCACGGCCGCAGCGGCGGCGAGGCCGGGGGCTGCAATCGGTCCCGGTATGTTCGCCTTCGCAGTGTATTCGGCCGCCCGGTCGCGGTCGCCGAGGCCGAGGAGGTGGAACATGGTCTCGCTGACTCGCAGCGGATCTTCGGAAGGCAGGCTTTCGAGACGGTCGGCGGCGAGGCCGTGGAGCCGGCGGCGGGCGGTTTCGTCGGCAAGGTCCCGCTTCAGCACCGTCACGCGCAGGGCGGCGTGGAAGAAGTCCCACTGGGCCTGGGCGCCGCGCTGGACCACGTGGGCGCCGAGGACACGGCGGACCGCGGCGAAGGCAAGATCGTCCCAGGTTCTGCCCGATACCTTCGGCATCAGTTCGCGCAGATCGCTCTCGCGCCAACCGGCGCGGCTGACCGCGATCAGGTCCACGAAGGCATCGGCCCATGCCTTCCCGAACCCGCGCTCGGCACGGCCGAGCAGCTCGCCGTACACGCCGGACACGTCGGCGGGGAGCTTCCGGGCCTCGTCCAGTTGCAGGGCCTGCATGCGCTCCGCCCCGGGCAGGCGCGCGTACTCGCGGTCGGCGCGCTCGTAATCGTCGGCCTCGAGCAGGTTCATCTCCTGCAGCGTCAGCGCGAGCCAGAGCGGGTTGCCGTGGGCCGGCCGCCCGTCGGCCAGCTTCTTGGCCAGCAGTTCCTCCAACACCCGCGGGTTGACGACGCGGTGGTGCCGCTCGCGGTAGAACCGCCGGGCGATCTCCTCTGCCTCGTCGCGGGAGACGGGCGGCACGGGCAGTTCGCGGCAGCCCTTTCGTTCCCTGAGCGCGGCGGTGGCCTGGCAGGGAATCGCGGTGGCGAGAAATCGCGCATT
>CAYODK010000139.1:0-6078 GCA_964402695.1 uncultured Verrucomicrobiota bacterium | reverse complement strand
ATCCGGCCACAGCTTCGGCAGCCAGGTCATGTACTGCGCGCGCACGGTGGGCTCGAACTGGTTGAGGGCGTCGACCAGGACCACCACGCGGGTCCGGACGGAGGCCTGGTCGAGGAGCGTGGCGAAGGTCTTGTCGATCTGTTCGGAGGTGAGAGGAGGAGTGTCGGGTGTCGAGTGTCGAGAGTCGCGTGTCGAGGACGAGGACGATTCCAGCGGATCAGGAACACCGAGGAAAGCGGCCAGCTCCGTCACCCAGCGCTTGAGCATCCGGTCCACCTGGCCGGACTGCGGGAAGATGCCCGACGCGTGGGCCAGCAGCACGATCTCCCCCGCCTCGGCGCGCGGCTGCAGCGCCTGCCACACCCGCCCGAAGATGCTGCTCTTCCCGCCGCCGGACTCGCCGGTGGCGACGAGCCCCCAGTCCGCCCCGGCCTTCGCGGGCGCGAACGCGTGGGCGAGCATCGGGTCGGTTACGGCCGGCCGTTCGACATAGCCGCGGGTACGCTCCGCGACGAAGTCCGTCACGGCGCGGGCGTCGGCCTCCTGCCAGGTCTTCGGCGCACCGCGCAGGTAGGCTGCGGTCTCGGCCTCCAGGTCGCCCCAGAGGTCGGTCGCCACCTGGCGGTCGAGTTCCTCCAACCCGGTCAGTTTCCCTTCCCCGGCGTCCCAGCGCAGCGTGTACTCCCGCACCCGGTCCGGCATCTCGCGCCGGATACGTTCCTTCAGGGCGCGCAGCCGACCGGCCGGGGACTCGGGATCGTCGCTTGCCTCTTCCGCGGGGAACCTGGCGCCGATCTCCAGCGGCATGCCGGTGCGGTCGAGGGTGCGGAAGTAGAACCAGCTTCTCTTCTTCTGGTCCCTGTTCTCGAGCACGCCGTAGAGGATCTCCAGCTCGGTGACGCTCCTGCCCTCCACGTCCACCGACGCCGGCAGCCCGGCGTCGCGGGCTGCGGCGACGATGCGGTCGGCGGGCGGGATCCAGCCGTAGCGTTCGCCCAGCAGGGCGACGAGGAAGGGCCTGGACCGCTCGATCTCGTCGAGGCAGACCTTGAGCACCTGCATTTCGCGCGCGGCCTCGTCGGCCTCGGAGGCGCTCTCGACCCCCTGGCGGAGATCGATGGTGTCGAGGTAATGGCAGCGCTCCCGGAGCCGTTCGCCCAGCCGGAGGAATGCGTTGTCCCGGAGGAAATCCCGTTCCGCGTCCATGCCGCGGAACGTCGACGAAACGAAGACCGGCCGGGCCTTCCAGACCAGTGACGGGGTCATGGCCGGGCGAGCTTGTGTGCCGCGTAGTCGAGCATGAAGTCGCGGACGTGCGGGGTCAGCTCCCACTTCGCAAGGTCGGCGAGCGGGACCCATTCCGCGGCGTCGTGTTCCTCGCTGAGCCGGAGGGTGCCGCCGGTGAGGCGGGCCTCCATGCAGAGAACGACGACATGGATTTTCGGCATCTCGAAGCACGTCGCGCCCGCGAAGCCCGCGATCTCAACCTCCAGCCCGCTCTCCTCCGCCAGTTCGCGGCGGAGCGCGGTGACGAAGTCCTCGCCCGGATCCACCTTGCCGCCCGGCCATTCCCATTGGCCGACGAAGTTCCGGTTCGCCGCCGATCTGCGGATCAGCAGGCACCGCCCGTCCTCCCGCATCACCACCGCCTTCACCGCCATTCCATACGGCTTGGGTTCCATGTGTCCCGCCTCCTTGTGCGGACCGTCCTTCACGGTGCCGGCCTCGCGCCCCCGCCACAAGCGTGCGCGGGATGCACGTACCCGAGGTCGCGTTCGTCCTCCAGCAACCGCACCCAACCATTGCCCGGATTGCGCTCGCGGTCGAACCACTCCGGGGTGAGATGAAGCCACTGCATGACGAAGGCGCGCAGGGAAACGCCGTGGCAGATGACGACCAGGTCCTGAAGGCCGTGTCGCTCGGCGTCGCGATGGAAGGTGCCGAATGCCTGGTGGATGCGGACCGCGACATCGAACCGGCTTTCGCCAAGGGGCATCCGCGCCCAGAACCGGCCGGCGTAGGCCGCGTGCTTGGCGTAGTGCGCATGCTCCCGCGGGAAGACGGCCGGCAGGTCGGCATCCGGCACGCCGTCGAAGAGGCCGAACTGCTGCTCGCAGAGATTGATGTGTTCGCGGCAGTCGACCGGGAGCCCGGCAAGCGCGCCCTGCACCGCCCGCGCGGTCTGGCGCGCCCGCTCGTACGGGCTCGTCCAGATCCGGATCCGCGCCGGCGGCCCCTCCGGCCGCATGCGATACCAGTCGGCAATGAACCGCCCGGCCCCCTGCGCCTGAACGAGCCCGGACGGGCTCAGCGGGATCGCATGGTCCGGCACGCGCGCATGCACCGTCTTGTCGACGTTGCCCAGCGACTCCCCATGCCGCACGAGGAAGATCCTCACCGTTCATCTCCGTTTCGAAGACGGCCACCCATTGGCCTTCCCAAACCTCGACCGCCGTGTTTCATGCGGGCTCTCCCCCCAATGGCCGAGGGTATCGATCACTGACATTTCATACGAGTCGGCTTCCAAACCTAACCACGCCGCAGTCTCCGGATGCTGCCACTCCTGCACCAACCCCACAAGATTGATATTCAGTTGCAGACGGGCGTTGCAGACGTTGCAGACGGGCGTTGCGGACAGTCGGGCGTCGTGGCAAACTCCCATGTATAGGAGTGCGGCGTGTTCTTGGGCCGCCGGTGGCAGTCACGGGAGGCCACGGGCAAGCGTAGAGGATAGGCGGTTGGGCGAGGATTGGCAGAATTTGCAGGGAGGGCTCACCATGAAGAAGATCGTTGTCGTCGGGGATGTGGCCATCGACTGGGTTAACTACCCGGTGTCGGCGGAGGAACAGGGAGACAACTGGCGTCTGTACGATGCCCACCACTATCATGCGTTGCGCGGCGGAGCCCTGCTGCAGGCGAAGTTCATTCGAGAGGTCTGCGCACACGATGGTCTGAAGGTGGAGGTCGTCTCTCATAGGTCACCGACACGGATCACGGTCGTGCCGCCGAGCGAAGTGATCCACTCGAACGTCACGCTCGCCAACTTCCCGACCGGTGAAGACAGGAAGAACTCGAAACTGCGCGTCAACAGGTTTCTGGGTTACATGGGGCCGAGCGGTAAGGACCAGCCGTCACCGCAACTCGCCGAACTGGACGGCGATCCAAGCGGGGCGGAAATCATCGTGGTGGACGACGCCGGCAACGGGTTCCGCAACAGGCCGGATAGCTGGCCCATTTCCCCAGAGGTTATGAGGAAGTCTACGGTGGTCTACAAGGTCAGTCGCCCCCTCGCAGAAGGCGCGCTGTGGCGTGAACTCCTCCAGAATGCCCCCTCGAACCTGGTGGTCCTGGTCAACGCGGCCGACATCCGTACGGTGGCGGGCGTCAGTGTCAGTCGCTCCCTGTCGTGGGAGCGCACCGCAAAAGAGTTGTTGCACGAAATGCGCCGCTGCCCGACATGCTTGGACCTGCAGCGGTGCCCGAACCTCATCGTCCTCTTCGGCCACGAGGGCGCGATTCTGTACAAGGGCGGCGCCGAACCCCGTGCCACACTGATCTTCGATCCCGGGACGCTGGAGGGAGACTGTGCGTCCGATACCAACGGCGGGATGATGGGGGAACGGTCCCTGCTTGCCGCCTCGGTGGTTGCCGGACTGGCCGGGCAGGGCTTGGATCGCCTGGGTGAAGGCGTCAGGACCGGGCTGCAGCGCGCGAGAAACCTCTTGCTCACAGGATTCCGTTTGGACCCCGATGGCGTCAGCTACCCGCTTCCCGACGTACTTGCCACCGAAGGCAGCCCTGTCTATGTCTGCAGTGAGGTCGACCGTGTTCAGAAACTGAACGACCCCGATCCCAGCTTCTGGCGGCTGCTCGATTCCGAGACCGCCGACTGCCGCCCGCTGGTTGCCGAGGAATTGGTGCAAGTCGGCAAGGCTCCGGCCCTGGCTGGCGTCCCGACGATCAAGTTTGGCGGTTTTGTGACTCGCGACCGACTTGAGATCGAACACATCAGTGCCATTCGCGAACTGATCGTCGAGTATCTCGAAAACGAGCATCCCGAGCATCCGCTGTGCTTTGCTGTCTTTGGGCCTCCGGGATCAGGCAAATCATTCGCAGTGAAACAGATAGTGAAGGGGCTAAAGGGGCGCGGGGGCTTGGCCGAGAAAGCCAGAACCTTCAATGTGTCGCAGTTCACATGCCGCCGCGACCTGATTGCCGCCTTTCACGAAGCGCGTGACATCAGACTTGGGGGACAGGTTCCCTTCGTCTTCTTTGACGAATTCGACGCAGCGCTCGATGGGAATAAACTCGCCTGGCTCTCATCCTTTCTCGCACCCATGCAAGACGGTCTCTTCAAGGACGGCGAAACGGCGCATCCGATCGGCAAGGCCGTCTTCGCTTTCGCGGGAGGAACCAGGCATACGTTCGAGAAGTTTCAGAAGAATGAATCCGGGGACGGGAGCAGCGCGATTGCGAAAGATGCGCCGAACTTCGACGAGGTCAAGGGACCCGACTTTGTGAGCCGCCTGCGCGGATTCATCGACGTCATGGGGCCCAACCGGCAGCGCAAGACAATGCTGAGCAAGGCAAGCCCGGCGGCGGACACGGTTGACGATGATGACGCCTTTGTCATCCGGCGTGCGAACCTGTTGCGGGTGCTCCTCAAGAAGGACCCCACTTGCCGCGGACTGTTCCGTCCCAGCGGAAGGCTGGAAATCCATGCGGGAGTCTTGCGAGCGCTCCTGCACGTGCGCAACTACAGGCATGGCAGTCGCTCCATGGAGGCAATCCTCGAGATGAGTCGCTTGGTTGGCAAAGATGTCTTCGATCAGTCATGCCTGCCGGCGAAGGAACAACTGGACCTGCATGTCGAAGCCGATGAGTTCCTGTGGCTGTGCAAGAGGGAACGATTCCTGTCCCTGTTGCGCTGGCGCGACCTGAAAGACCCGGAGCGCCCGTACCGGCAGGTTGAGTACGACATCGTGCAGCCGCTCGCGAGGGCCATCCACGGTGACTATCAGGGGCTGCGCGAGGCGGAGAAGAAGCAGTCGGATACGGTGGTGCCCTTTGAGAAGTTGCCGCCGGACAAGGTCGCCTCCAACATCGACGCAGCCGAGCACGTTCCGACGAAGCTGCGGAGCATCCGTTGCAGCCTGCGCAGCATTCCAGAGGGGCAGCAAGTGCCTCTGATGGATTTTGACCGCGATATAGGGCCCGGCACCGTCGAGTTGCTTGCGGAGATGGAACATGAACGCTGGAACGCGGAGCAGGCGCTTCAGGGATGGCGGTACGCGGAGGGGAAGAAGAACGCGGAAAAGCGAACCACACCGTACATGCTGCCCTACGCCGTGCTGAAACAGAGGCATCCGGATGTGGCAGAGTACGACGTGCAGGCTGTCAAAGCGCTTCCCAAGGCACTCGCGGCCTTGGGCTATGAGATCTACGCCATGACGGCCGCGCGCAAGGGTTGCGCAAGTGGCGCACACTGACCAGCCGTGTGGTCAGCGGCGCGGCGATCGGGATGGTCGGGGCCGGGAAGGGACGAGGGGCGACGGCTGCCGCGCATCGCTCTTGACCCCTCCGGGAGCTCTCCGACCGTCACGGTGATCAGAATGGGCGCGCTGGTGACAGCGTCGTAGAAGTCCGAATCGTCGAAAGGGATAGTTCAGCGGGGTGATCGCGGCGATCACCCGGAGCAGCGCCCCGAGGATCTCCTTCTCTCCCGCGGTCTCGGAAAGCGTCAACTGACCCCAAGGGACGAAACCCGGCTCGCATGTCCCGGGCTGGCACGGCGCGTTCCTCCTACCCGCCCTCCTGTCCGTTCTCGAGTTCCGGCGTTCCACGGATCCGCCCCGCGGGGTCCTGGCGGTAGTACCGGCGGAACTCGTCGTAGAGATCGGGGTGCTCGCGGCGGAGTTCGGCGGGGCGCTCGAAGAAGAGTTCAGTCACGACGGCAAAGAACTCGGCCGGGCGGGTGGCGCCGTAATCGGAGATCAGCGTCGATGTGCCCGATTCGACCTCGCCCTGCAGGCGCCGATACTCCCGTCCGAGCACGCGCGCCCAATCGCGGCACGTCGC
>CAYODK010000138.1:6793-15191 GCA_964402695.1 uncultured Verrucomicrobiota bacterium | reverse complement strand
CGGTCTCCGCCGCCGTGCTCCATTTCTTCTGCAGCACCAGGCCCTGGACCGTGGAGTCGGTGGACACCCCGAAGGTCTCGTTGCTGGAGACGTGGATCCAGACGTTGCCGCCCGCGCTGATGTCGTTCGTGAAGTACTCCGAGGGACGCAGCATCCGGAAGCCGGTGTCCGTCGCGCCGCCGTCGTCGTAGGTGACGAAGCCCATGCGGTGCTGCAGGTTGACCGACTCGGCGTCGGTGATCGAGTTCTCCTGCCCGTAGGCCCAGTGGACGATGCCGACGTAGGGCGTGTTCGTCGCCGAGTGATAGGCGTGGGTCATCAGCGGCGCAGGCTGGGCGTTGTCCTTGTTCAACCGCGAATAGGCGGCGTTGGTGAGGATGCCCAGCCGGTTCTGTCCGAGGATCTCGGCCTCGATCGCCAGCGTCGCGCCGTTCATGCGAACGAACGTGTTCGGCGTGAGGCCGACCATGTTGTCCGGGGTCGTGCCGTTGTCGCGGTCAAGGATGATCCGGTTCCATCCGCCCTGCAGGAAGAGGTCGCCGACATTCTCCGTGATGTTCTGGTTCCGGCTGCCGCGCATGGCGAAAATGCCGCCGCTGAGAAACACGTCGGACTCGTTGTTGATCCGGTCGCCGTTGTGGGCATTGTCCGCGCCCGGCTGGTTGTCGACCTCCAGTGTGGCGTTGGTGACGAAGAACTGGACCGAGGCGCTGGCGTTCATGCGGCCGTTCTGGTCCAGGAACTGAAGGATGCCGTTCGTGACGACCACCGTGCCGAAGAAGTTCGTGTTGTGGTTGCGAAGGTTCAGTTCCGATCCGCCCATCTTCACCAGGCGGCTCGACGCGTCGCCGTTGATCGTGCCGTAGAACTGGTCGTTGGCCGTCTGGTTGATCGTCAGGACGGAACCGGATCCGATCGTCACCTGGCTCTTGCCGTAGCCGCGCAGGTAGCCGATTGTCTCCCGGAGGCCGTCGCCAATCCAGAGATGCCCTTCGTCGTTGGCCATCGTGCCCTCGGGGATCGCCTCGGAAATCGCGGTCTTGAGCGTGACGCCGCCGAGGAGCAGCGTCGTCCAGTTGGTGCCGGGCGCGGCCAGGGTCACCGTGCCGGGACCCGAGAACCCGATCTTGCTCTCGCCCCCCGTCGCCGCCGTGGTCAGGCCGACCATCGAGGCGCCGATCGTGATGTTGGATACCGCATGGAAATGTCCGATCGAGGCGGTGCCGGTCGTGTTCGTTCCGAAGGAGATCGACCCGCCCGTGACCGTGCCGCCTCCGGCGAAGAGCGCCTGGCTGTCGAGAATCAGCCGGTGGCCGTTGAGGGTGAGGTCCGCGCCGTCGTCCAGGTGCAGGGCCCGGATGCGGGTGTCCGCTCCAATCGAATCGGCCCCCGTGAGCCGCACGTTCCGGTCCGCCGCCATCGAGGTGGAATACTCCGCAGGCGTCAGCAGGCGGACGCCCGTGACCGCATCGTAGGTGACGAGGCCCGAGCCCTCGCCGTTGACGTTCGTGTCGCCGGTCATGAAGGGGACGATGCCGATCTGGTCGCCGGTGCCTCCGGTGTGGGAAAGGGCGGGGGCGTTCGTCAGGAGGAACTGGGCGACGCCCGGCCCGGCCGCCGCGCCGAGGTTGTCGCCGCGGATGAGGGCAAGGCGCCCCGTGTTGAGCTGCTGCCACCGGGCCGCGGTCAGGGCGGTCACGCCGCCGGCGCCGGCGTCGAGCGTGACGATCGCCCGGCCGTTGCTCTGCGTGATGATGCCGAGGGTCTCCGTCGTCGGCGCCGAGGGGTTGCCGATCATCTTGAACTGGCCGGGACCGTCGAAAAGGACGCCCACCGTGTCGCTGAGGCGGTCGCCGGACAGCTCGTTGTCGGTCGAACTGTCGAGCAGGAAGGTCGGATTCCGGGTGGCGCGATTGTTCTGGCCGATCAGGACCTGGGAGACGAGCAGGGCCGATCCGTTCTGGCCTTGGAGCGCCAGGGTGCCGTTATGCGCCTGCGCCTGGCCGGTGAAGGGGAGGGCCGCGTCGAACGCCTGCTTCCCCGTGTCGCTCGCGTCGAGGTACTGGATGGAGTTTGCGTTGGCGTCCTGCACGACGCGGACGTTAACGGCGCTGGTCCCCTGCGAGATCGTGCCGGAGAAGAGAAGATCGTCCGTGTCGCGCACCCGCAGCCCCAGGTCCCCGGTCCAGTTCAGGATGGTTCCCTCGCCGTGCAGTCCGCGGAAGTGGTCGGTGCCGGTGCTGTTCTTGTCCATCGTGGCGCCGGAGGCGACAAGCACGCGGGTGTTGTTGTCGTTGAACCCGTTGCCGGAACTCGAGGCGTACAGCAGCGTGCCGTTCGACACGGCGAACCAGTTGAGATCCACCGTGCTGTTGCTCAACACCAGCGTCCCGGCGCCGGTCTTGGCGACGGACCAGTTGACGCCGCCCCGGATCGCGTTGGCCCCGATGGTCAGGGTGCCGGAGCCGTCGATGACCCAGAGCTGGTCGTTGGTGACCTGGATCGTCGATCCGATGAAATGGTCGCCGGCGGAGTCGGCGTCGGTGGCCAGCCCGACGGGGCCGAACAGGCGCAGGTTGTTGTTCATGATGCTGACGCTGAGGTCCGCGTTCGCGCCGAAGACCAGGCCCGAGACGTTGCGGTCCGCGCCGAGCGTGGTGGCGAGGTTGGCCGTCGCCGCGTCGAAGAGCACAACCTGGCCGTTGGCGAACGGGAAGTCGCCCGCCCAGTTGGCCGCCGTCCCCCATGCGCCGTCGGTGTCGCCGTCCCAGACGTTGGTCGTCTGCGCGGGCGCAACCACCGCGGCGGCCATCCACGCCGCCATCGCCGCAACGAGGCCCCTCGTCCGCCATGAAAACGCATGACCGATCATGATCGCGTCTCCTCAGGGAACACTTTGCGCTCCCTATAAGGGAAACAATTACCCCAGGAGGGATGCAGATGTCATGAAAAACTTGGCAGAATTTTCACTCGCGCATCGCCCGCGCGGCGGCGGCCAGCGAGAAGACCAGGGGGTAGAGGGTCTCGGCGTACCAGAGCCTGGCAAAGTAAAGTCCGATGGGCGAAGGGGTTGGATTCTGCGGCGCGCCCCAGACTTCGGCCAGCCAGGATAGGCCGCGGAGGACGGCTTCAGGGGACGCCTCACCGGCGAGCGCGGCGACGGCCAGGGCGGTCTCCTCGGCGGTCGATTCGAGCCCCCGGTCTCCACCCCAACCGCCGTCGGCGTTCTGGGCGTCCGCGAGCCACGAGGCGGCCGCCCGCCGCATTCGTTCCGCGACGGCGCCTTGCGCGCACTCCTGGAGCGCGCGCAGCACGAGGGATGTCCCGTAGGTCCGGTTCGCCCCATCCTTCGCGGACTGGTTCCCGAACCAGAGCGGACTCCAGGTTCCATCCCGGGCCTGCGTCCGGGCGAGGAAACCGAGCGCGCCCCGACGCGCGGTGTCGATCCGCCGGACCGTGGCGCCGGGGAGGCGGCCGGACCATGCGCCCCAGGCGCGGAGCGCATGCGCGGTGAGGTCGGGACAGCTTCGGTCGAAGGGAAGCCGGCCCCAGCCACGGCAGAAGGTGGGGATGCCGCCGTCGCGGTTCTGGAGATCGAGGAGCCAGCGCGCGCCCGCGTTGGCGGCGCGGAGGACCTCGGCGTCGGGCGGGCCAAGCGCGTGCAGCGCAAGCAGGGCGCCCGCGGTGTCGTCCGCGTCGGGAACGGCGCCGGGTAGATCCGTCCACCCCCAGCCGCCCGGCGCGGCGCCGGTGAACGGGTGCACGTGCGCGAACTGCCGGTCCAACAGCCACCGGCGCAACTCCAGCCGCTCCGCCACGGGCCAGAGCGCGCCATCCGGATCCGCGGCCGCGAGGGCCGAGGCCGCGCCCGTCGTGACCCACAGCGCGAGGTCGGTGTCGATCGGCCAACTCCCATCCTCGCGCTGCGTGGCGCGGAGGAAGTCGCACGCCCGGCGGGCGACGGGATGCTCCGTCAGCCCGCAGCCCGCGAGGCTGACCGCGACGAACCCGGTCAGGGGCGCGGCCTCGAGGAAGCCCCCGCCCGCGGGTTGGAGCGCTTCGAGCCGGCGAAGGACCCCGGGCACAAGGGAATCGCGCAGGGCGCGCAGCGCGGGATTCCGCGACGGGGCGCGGCGATGCCGCACGAGCCCGATCGCGATCAGGGCCGGCAGTGCGTAGCTCACCACCGGGAGGCGGATGGCGGCGTAGAAACGCCGGGGCACGGCCGCGAGCTCGAACGGGAGCTGCGGGATGTCGCGCCAGGCGCCCGGATCCGGTCCGGCGCGGCCGGCGAGGGCGCAGAAGGTGAGGATCGGGACCGAGAACGTGCGGTCGTCGCCGTAGGCGGCGAGCACCGCGCGCGCGATGTCCTGCGGCGCGAGCGAGCCCAGCCGTGCGGCCAGCCACGAGGCGGCCCGCGGCAGGGCCGGGCTGTCCGGCGCGAGCGCCGACAACGCGGCCCACGACAGCAGCGTGGTGCTGGCGTTGGAGGGACTGTCCGTCGTATCGCCCCATCCGCCGTCCGCGTTCGCATGCCCGGCAATCCACGCGGCGGCGCGCGCCGCCGCCGCCGCGTTGCCCGCGGGATCGAGCCGCTGCACCGCGAGGCCGGCCACGGCGGTCGACAGCGCGCTCGCCGAGAGACGCCCGCGCCAGCGGCCGTCCATGCGGCCGTCCAGGAGCCGGCGGGCCAGGCTGCGGGCCAGGTCCGCCGCGGCCGCGGACTGACGTGCGGTCGGTGTCACGCGGCGCATCATGGCAGCCCCCGGGGCGGCCTGCAACGGCGCGGAACGGCGTCCCATGTCTTCGGCTGAGCATCGAGGGTCGTTGTCGAACGTCGCTCCGATGGCCTGTTGCACGGCGCCGACCCTCCTGCGCTTCGCTCCGGCGTGGCAGGCGGAGCGGCGCCCTCCAGGGCTGTTCTCTCGTATCAGGAAGGAATCCGATCTGGAGGGCCGCGCCTTGGCCCGCCGAAGCGCCTTGGCGAAGGCGGCTCCGTCGCGGCCGAAACCCTGCGTTGGCAGGCTCTCTGGCCGCCCGAACGCAGGACGAAAAAAATGTTCATTTTCCTGTAGACGACCGCGCCCCGCCTTCGTATCTTATCCACAGCGGGTTGTATGTGAGGAGCCGTGGGATAGGATCTTGAGTACAGGAGCCAGATGACGATGAAGAAGACTTCAGTGCTCGTGGCAGTCGCAGCGGTCGCGATGACCGGTGCCGTCGCGCTCGCCCAAACCAACGTCTACAGCCGCAACGCCGTCGGTGCGGTGAGGGTGGACATTCCGCCCACAGGACAGTTCGTCCTGTGTGGCTTTAATTTCAAGCCGATCGGTAGCGATTCGACGACTCTTCTATCTTTGCTCGGAACCAACGTGCCAGGTCACACGACGGCTCTGCGCGCTACGCGTGTTCATATGTGGGATCCTTACGCCAATGCGGGCGGGGGCGGATATCTGTCGGTTTACTTTAGGACGGGGCAGTGGCACACCATCGTGGGCAATGTCGTGACGAATCCGACCATCGCGGCGGGTGCAGGGTTCTGGATTCAAAGCGGCAGCACTGCCCCTACGACTTTCCCTCTCTTCATTATGGGCGAAGTCATTTCCTCTGGTGTTGTTGATCGAGTCATGGAGGACGGTTTCTCTTTGATTTCTAATCCCTATTCGGCGCCGCTGAACTTGAATGACACGAACATCAGCTGGCAGGCAGACGGCGCTACCGGACGTAACGTCGCGTTGAATGCAGATACGGTCTACGTCTGGAATGGTGTTGGTTACGACAACTACTACCTCAAGGCTGATTATCGATGGTACTATGTCATCGGCGGTGCATACGCGAGTAATGCAGTAATCCCTGTGGGAGCTGGTGCGTGGTACAAAGCCAAGGTCCCTTTCACGAACTCCCTTGTAAGGCCGTACCCGTGGTGGTGAAGTCTGCCTGTGATACGAAAGGAGTATGACATATGAAGAAAACTCTAGGGGCCGTTCTTGGGTTGCTCGTTGTGGCCAATGCGCACGCTGTGCCGACGTTCTATTGGTACTCACCATCTGCGGTTTTGATCTCGGGGCAGGATATCAAAGGGCCGACTGACGTCTACATTCCCCAGTCGTCTACGTGGGCTGTGCAGCTGATCAGGCAGTCAGATAGCCAAGTTCTGCTTAGCTCAGACCCCCTCTGCTGGGGAGCAATGGAGCGCGATGGGGTGTTCTATCGCGATCCTGTCGCCGCTGATGCTGGATGGAACAGCGTCGCTGTGTATACCGTCTTCTACAATAATGCGAACCCTGCGTTGGCAAGCATGTGGACGGTACCGGTGAGCCCTGTGACATTGTCTTGGTCGGACATCCCGACTCCGGCCTCTGAACTTCACTATCAGGTCGGTCCAGTTACCCAGAGTATGTGGGTCCCTGAGCCTGGGACGGGGCTGTTGGTGCTGGCGGGGGCGGCTGTGGCGATCTTCCGTCGCCGGCGCGCGGAAGCCTGATCTGATCCTCACGGATTGACGAAGACCCCGGCGGGTTTCCCGCCGGGGTCTTCGCTTTGGGGGATGAGGGCGGAAACCTGAAACCTGAAAGCCGGACAGTCGATGGATCGTTCCGCACTCTTTCAGGTTTCAGCTTTCATCCTTCCGCCTTCCTTGTGGCGGCGTGCATCGCCTTGCCGAGGGCGTGGCGGGTGAGGGGCTTGCGGAGGTAGTCGACGGCGCCGGTCTTGCGGCCCTCGCTGATGCGGGCGGTGTCGGCGAAACCGCCCATGAGGATGACGCGCTGGCCGGGGTTGACGGAGAGGACCTGGCGCATGACGTCGACGCCGTCCAGCTCCTCGCCGAGGACCAGGTCGATCAGGATCGCGTCGTACGGCGTCGCCTGTTGCTGGGCCGCGGCGGCGCGTTCGATGGCGGCGGCGCTGGAGTGCGCCTCGTCCGCCGCATACCCAAGATCCTTCAGCAGCGCGACGATCTGGGCGCGGTGCTGGGACGAATCGTCGACGACGAGCACGCGGGTTCCGCCGCGCGACGGGTCCGCGAGGATGGTGACCTCCGCCGCGGTGGTCATCGCAACGGGGAACAGGAACTTCGCGTCGGTGCCGGAGGCCGGATCGGACTGGATCTGCATCAGCCCCTTGTGGGCGCGCATGCAGAGGACGATGCGTGTCAGCGCCAGTCCCGAGGTGTGCGATGCGATGCAGCGGGCGGCCGCGTAGGGTTCGAAGAGGTGTTCGATCTCCTCCGGCTCCGCGCGCCAGGACGACTGCAGACGGATGAAGGCGTAGTTGCCGGTGGGCCCCTGCACGTAGTGGCCCCAGGGATCGACCTGGTGCTCGGCGCCGGTGGACAGGATCAGTCGGCCGCCGGCCTCGAGCGGGTGGAAGAAGGCGCCCGCCAGCGTGACGATGGCCTGCCGGAGGTGCGAGGGAGACCCGGAGATCGGCGGGATGGACTCGGCCAACCGCGCGTCGACGAGCACCTGGGGGCGCGCGTCGCGGAGGGTGTGGAAGGCCGGGGTGTCCAGGGCGGACGTGACGATATCGTTCAGGTTGACGGGCTCGGGCTTGAACGCCAGCCCGGAACCCAGTTCGGCGAGGTCCCGGAACATCTGGACCGTCTGGTCGAGGCGATGGGCCATGTCCGTCGGAAGGGCGGCGCGGATCGGCTGGGGCAGTTCGGAGAGGAACGCGGCGAGGGGTTTGCATTCGGCGGCCAGGCCGCGGGCGAACTGGAATGCGGTCTCGATGCGCTCCGAGCGGGTCACGTGGGCTTCGTGCACGGCCTGCCTGGCGAGCGACGATTCCCGCTCGGCCTCGAGCTTGGAACGCAGCCGCCGGGCGGACAGCACCGTGTCGATGCGGTGGGCGATCTCCTCGGTGCGGGCGGGCTTCTGGATGTAGTCGGCGGCGCCCTGGCGCACGGCGTCGAGCGCGCTCGTGGCGGTGCCGTGGCCCGTGATGACGATGACCGGCACCGTGCTGTGGGCCTCGCGGAGGCGCCGCAGCAGGCCCAGACCGTCCATCTCCTCCATGACCAGGTCGGTAAGAACGAGATCCGCCGGCTGGTTCGCCATCCGGGCCAGGGCGTCGCGCGCGGAGCCCGCGGTCGTGATCCGGTAGCCCAGTTCCTCGAGGTTCCCCGCGAGACCGGTCAGCACGATCTCGTCATCGTCGACGATCAGGATGTGGGATTTCATGAGGGTTCTGAGGTTCGGAGGTTCGCGGGTTCCGAGGTTCCAAGGTTCGGAGGTTCACAGGTTTAGAGGTTTACAGGTTCCAGCGGCCATACGGCCATACCGTTCCACGGTCACACGGTTCCACGGCGCTGCGGTACCGGCTCATTTCCTTGCCTCCGGGAGGGAGGGCAGGTGGATGGTGATCATCTGCAACAAGGCGTCTCCGGCAGGCAGCC
>CAYODK010000138.1:0-6783 GCA_964402695.1 uncultured Verrucomicrobiota bacterium | reverse complement strand
CGGCGCCGGGCTCGCTCTGGACCTCGATCCGGCCCTGGCGGTTGCGGACGAGGGATTCCGCGACGCTGAGGCCGAGCCCGGTGCCCTTGGATCCCTTGGTGGTGAAGAAGGGCGAGAAGATCCGCGGCAGGATGTCCTTCGGGATGCCCGTGCCGGTGTCGCGGATGGCGATGAGCGTCTCGCCGCCCCGGCAGTCGCACTCGATGGTGACCGTGCCGCCCTCGGGCATGGCGTCGCGCGCGTTCATCAGGAGGTTCATGAGGACCTGCACGAGTTCGCGGCGCGGGATGGCGACGCGCGCGTGCAGGGCGCGGGCCTGCACGGCGATCCTGACGTTCCGTTTCTGGAACTGGGCGAGGAGGAGATCGGTCACGAAGCCGACGGCGTCGGCGAAGACGCATCCGGCGTCCGCCGTCTCCTCGGGCGCCGAGCCGATCCAGAGGAGCCGCTGGACGAGCGATGCGATGCTCTCGATGCCGCGTTCGACCATGTCGAGGTTGCGCAGGCGCGCGAAGTCCGGCGGCAGCGCCCGGCGCACGGCGTCGAGATGGCTCAGCATGCCCTGGAGCGGGTTGTTGACCTCGTGGGCGACGCCGGCGGCGAGGACGCCCAGCGCGCTGAGCCGGTCCGCGCGCTCGAGGGTCTCGTGCTGGCGTGCCTCCATGGTCTCGCGCTCGGCCTGGATGCGGGCCTCGCGGGCCTCGTGCTGCTCGGTGATGTCCTTGACCAGGCCGTCGTAGCCGGCGAGCCGTCCGGCCTCGTCGCGGCGCGCGGCGACGGAGCTGCGGACCCAGCGGAGGGTGCCGTCCTTGCGCTTCAACCGGTGTTCCACGGCGGGGGCCTGGCCGGTCTCGAGGACCTGGGCCGACTGGCGGAGGACCTCGGCGCGGTCCTCGGGGACGACCATTTCGAACCAGAGGAAGGGGTTCCGCTCGTATTCCTCCGGGGCGAATCCGGTCACCGCGAGGCAGCCCGGCCCGTGGTGGGTCGCGACGGGCCGCCCGTCGCGCAGTTCGACGGTGTAGACATAGTCGGTCACGGTGCCGAGGAGATGGCGGTAGCGCTGTTCGCTCTCCTTGAGGGCGTCCTCGGAGGCGCGGCGGCGGGCGTTCTCGTCCTCGAGGCGGCGGTTGATGATCTGGAGATCCCGGGTCCGCTCGCCGACCATCTGCTCGAGGCGCGTGCGGTACTCGGCGAGTTCGGCCTCGGCCATGTGGCGCTCGGTGACGTCGACGACGAGTCCCTGGTAGCTGGTGATGCGGCCCTCGGCGTCGCGGCGGATGATGCCGAGTTCCTCGACGTGACGGATCCGTCCGTCCTTGCAGACCAGGCGGTAGTCGAGGGTGTAGTGTTCGGCCTCCTCCGCGATGGCCCGGTCGACGCCGTCGCGGACGGACTCGATGTCCTCCGGGTGGATCAGGGTGGCGTAGTTCACGGAGCCGGTCCGGAGGGAGTCGGGGTCGTAGCCGAACTGGCGGACGTTGTCGCTGACGTACTGCACGGGCCAGTTCGGGTCGGCGCCCCACTGGAAGACGACGGCGGGGCTCCGGTTGACGATCTCCACGAGGTCCTGCAGGCGGCGCGTGGTGCTGAGCAGCGCCTCCTCCGCGTTGCGCCGCGCGGTGATGTCGCGCGAGATGCCGAACGTGCCGAGGATGCGGCCGGCGCCGTCGACCAGCGGGCGCTTGACGGTGGACACCCAGGTGACGCGTCCGTCGGGCCAGGTCTCCTGTTCCTCCTTGCGGATGATGTCCACCTTGCCGGAGACCAGGGCCTGCTCGTCGGCCAGCGCCTCGCCCGCATGCTTCGCGGCGAAGAGGTCCGCATCGGTCTTGCCGGTGAAAGCCTCGGGGCCCGGCAGTCCGCACCACTCGGCCATGCTGCGGTTGACCAGCAGGAACCGGCTGGCCGTGTCCTTGAAGTAGATGTTGTCGGACGTGTGGTTGAGAAGGGCCTCGATGCACACATGCCGGAGTTCCTGGTCCATAGTCGCGACGCTCCCCGCCGGGGGCGCCCCCGGGGCGCCCGCCTTGCGCACCCGACTATAGCCCCGAATCCGCGCGGGGGAAAGGCGAGGGGAGGGAACATCGAACACCGAACATCGAACGCCGAACAGCGGATGCGATGCATCGAATGCCGGACTGCGGAGGCAACCTGCGATATCCAATGGAGCAAGCGGGCGATGGGGCCGGTTGGCGACCGTCACGGGGCGAGGAGCGGCGGAAGGTCGCGCAGCGCCGGGATGACGGCATCGGGCTGCAGGTCGCCGACGGCGCGCGGCATCTCCTCGGGCGGCGACCAGCGCGTGACCCACACGGAGCGCCAGCCGGCGCGGCGCGATCCCTGGACGTCGGCGAGCCAGTTGTCGCCGACGTAGAGGATGGCCCCGGGCGGGAGCGCCAGGGCCTCCTGCATGAGGCGGAAGGGCAGGGGATGGGGCTTCACGCGGCCGATGTCGGCGGAGACGAGGACGGGGTCGAGGTGCCGGGCGAGGCCGGTCCGCCGCAGGCTTTCGCGGATCGCCGGGGCGTCGGGGTAGTTCGAGAGGAGGGCGAGACGGAACCGGGGGGCCAGTTGCTCGAGAACGGGTGGAGTCTCGGGGTCGGCGGTCACGATCTCGACGAAGGCGTCGAACCGCGTCCGGAGGATCGCCTGGAGTTCATCCCCCGTCGGGATGCGGCCGTACAGCGTTTCGACCGCGGACCGGGTGATGGCGCCCAGGTCGTTCTCCCGGTACTCGGGCGGATCGCCGGCGTAGGGGGCGTTGCGGTCCGCCCGGCGGATCCGGCGGAGCGCATGCGGATCGTGCGGGCCGAACATCGCGGTCAGGGTCGCGGCGAGACGGTCGTCGCAGGCATGCGTCTGCCTCGCACTGAATTCGATCAGCGTGTTTCCGTAATCAAACACGACCGCCTTGATTCCGTCGATCCGCATGAACGTCTCCCGCCCGCATCCGGCGCGCTCCGCACGGTCCCGGGAGGATCGACTGTAGCCGCGACCGGTGGTCGCGGCAATGCGTTCCGCCCGTTCCTTCGGGTGCGACGGTGGATTGGACTCCGGTTGGGGGATGGGCGATTCTACGGGCGGATGACACCGCGCGTGCTGCTGCTGTTTGTCGATGGGCTCGGGTTGGGCGATGCCGATCCGGCGGCCAACCCGGTTGTCGGCGGGGCCTGCCCGGTGCTGGCGCGGTGGCTTGCCGGGGAGGCGGCGCCGGTGGACGCCTGTCTCGGCGTGCCGGGCCTGCCGCAGAGCGCCACCGGCCAGGCGACGCTGTTGACCGGCGTCAACGCATCCCGCGCGATGGGGCGGCATGTCGAGGGATTCCCCGGGCCCTCGCTGCAGGCGATCGTCCGCGGGCACAACCTGCTTCTCCGGGCCGCGGCCTGCGGATTGCGCGCGACCTTTGCCAATGCGTACTTCACCGACAGGATCAGCCTGGCGGCGATCCGGCGGCCCTCCGTGACCACGGTGGCCGCGCAGTCCGCCGGCCTGGCGCTCCGCGGGCCGGCCGACCTCGTCGCGGGCCGGGCCGTCTACCAGGACCTGACCCGCGACGCCCTGCGAGCGCGCGGGTTCGAGGGGCCCTTCGTTTCGCCCGAGGAGGCGGGGACCCACCTGGTCGCGCTCGCGGCGGAGCACGACCTGACGCTGTTCGAGTACTTCCAGACGGATCGTGCCGGGCACTCGGGCGACCGGGGTCTCGCGGAATCGGTCCTGTCGAAATATGACCGGTTCCTGGCCGCCGCGCTCCGGTTCGCGGATGTGCCGGGCCGGCTGGTGCTCCTGGTCAGCGACCATGGGAACATCGAGGACCTGCGGGTGCGGACCCACACGCGCAACCCGGTTCCGGTGGCCGCGCGGGGCGAGGGGGCGGCGCGGATTCTCGCCGAGGTGCGGGACCTCACGGACATCACGCCGGCCATCGCCAGGCTGCTGGGCATTCCCCCGGCATCGTGACGGCCGCCGTGCCGGTCGTCCGGATCAGCGCGCCGCGGCCCTGCGGTCCGGCGCCGCGTCGAGCCACTGCGTGACGAGGCGGGTCCAGATGCGGTAGCCGTCGGCGCTCATGTGGAGCTTGTCGGCGACGAACAGTTCGGGGCGGGGGGTGCCGTCGGGCCCGAGCATCTCCGGAACGACATCGATGACGTCGACGCCCGCCTCCCGGCAGTGCTGCGCGATGCGGGTGTTGCCGGCCTGCAGGGCCGGCCAGAGGGACCATCGCTTGATCGAGGGTTTCATCGGGATGACGGCGATCCTCATGTCCGCGCGGAGCGCGCGGCAGCGGCGGAAGAGGACGGGGTAGTCGTCGGCCGTGGCGATCGCGTCGCGTCCGGCGGCGACGTCGTTCTCGCCGCAGTAGAGGATGAGGGCGGACGGCTTGTAGGGGGCGATCACGCGGTCGAAGGCCTGAAGGAGGTCGGTCATCTTCGCGCCGCCGAAGCCGTTGTTGACCACCGGGCGGCCGGGGAAGTCCGCGGCCAGGGTCTTCCACATCCGAATGCTGGAACTTCCGGCGAACAGGATCGGCCCGGCCGGCGGCGGGTTCGTCGCGTCGCGCCGGGCCATCGCGCGGATCTCGGACTCGAAGCGGTTGGTGAGCGCCGCGGGCGGCTCCGCGGCGGGGGCCGGCCCCGTTGCCGCAACGAGGCCGGCGCATGCGAGAAGCAGGATCCCGGCCGCGGGGGCGTGGAGACGGATGGATCGCGAACCGCTCATGAGCCCGACAGGGCGGTGCGGAGATTCTCCGGGAGGGCTTCGGTGACCTTCGCCACGTCCAGGGGAACCTCGGCGTCCGGCGGACCGGCCATCCATCCGGCGGGAATGTCCGCGAGGATCCGGGCGAGGGGATAGGTCACGCGTCCCATCTTGATCTTGCACAGCAGGTCCCACGGGTCGACCTCGACCACCACCTCGGGATACCCGGAGGCGCTCCACAGCGGGCCGCGGAGGGCTTCGGGGAGGTTCTCGAGGAAGAGGCGGCACGGAAGGCGCACCACGTTCTGGTAGTCGCCGAGCGCCTCCTCGATCATCCAGAAGACCTGCACGAGGGAGTCGAGGGACTGCGATTCCTCGATATCAAGATCCAGCGTCGGCGCGGATGTTCCCGCGCGCGACCGCGTCCCCGGCTGGCTGGTCAACCTTCCGTTCATATCCATCGCCCGATCCCGAGATTCACCGGCTCATGGTAGACAAACCCGCCCCGCCACGCCATGTGGAACTTCATCTTTCTCGTGCCCCGGGTTCATTGCACGCCTGCCGGAGGGCGCGTGGGCGACCCGGTCAGGATCCTGGCCATCGCCAGATCGGTACGGAGCACCTTCCGTGCCATGGATGGGTATGCGAGGCCTTCCTCAGATTCGATGTTCATCGATGGGACTTTTCCGGAAAGAGACAATCACCCGCGAAAACGGATTGTGTCGGACGGGGGTGGCGGGTAGTATGGCCGCACCGGGGAGCGTCCGATTCAGGAAGGGGATTGAAGATGCCGCGCTTGCTGGTTGTGGACGACGAGCCTGCGATTCTCAGCGTGCTGACCACCATCCTTCGCAAGGAAGGGTACGAGGTTGTTCCCTACGGCAACGGCGAGTCCGCGCTCAAGACGATCGGGGAGGACGAGTACGACCTGCTGCTGACGGACATCCGGATGGAGCCGATCGACGGTCTGCAGCTACTGGGCATCATGCGCAAGGCGCGGCCGCAGACCCCGGTCGTCCTGCTGACCGGCTACGGGTCCGTCAAGACGGCGGTGGACGCCATGAAGGGGGGGGCGTTCGACTACATCACGAAGCCCTTCAAGGTGGACGAGTTGCTGGTGACGGTGCGCCGGGCCCTGGAGTACCGGGCGGTCGTCGTCGAGAACGTCGGGCTCAAGGCCCAGTTGGAGGCCCGGTTGCGTCTGTCCGCGATCGTCGCCGAGAGCGATCCGATGCGGCAGATCTGCGAGATGATCGAGCGCGTGGCGCCGACGGAGGCGACGGTGCTGATCATCGGCGAGAGTGGAACGGGCAAGGAGGTCGTGGCCCGCGCCATCCACGAGAACAGCCTGCGCAAGACGAAACGGTTCCTTCCGGTGAACTGCGCGGCGATGCCGGAACCGCTGCTGGAGTCCGAGATGTTCGGGCATGTGAAGGGGGCCTTCACCGGCGCGTCCTCGGACAAGACCGGCCTGTTCGAGGCCTCCGGCGGGGGAACGATCTTCCTGGACGAGATCGGGGCGATGCCGTTGAGCATCCAGGCGAAGTTCCTCCGCGTGTTGCAGGACAAGACGATCCGCAAGGTCGGCGGGACGGAATCCTACCCGGTGGACATGAGGGTCATCGCGGCCACCAACGAGCCCCTGGAGAAGCTCATCGAGCGGGGGACCTTCCGCGAGGATCTGTACTACCGCATCAGCGTCATTCCCCTGCGGCTCCCTCCGCTGCGCGAGCGGCGCGAGGACATCCTGCCGCTCGTCTCGCATTTCCTCCGCCGGGAGCGTCCGGCCGGCGCGCCGGTTCCGAAACTCGATCCCGCCGTGGAGATGATCCTCGAGAGCTACCGCTGGCCGGGCAACGTGCGGGAGTTGGAGAACGCAATCCGCCATGCCCTTACATTCTTCCGCGGCGAGACGATCACGCGGGAGGATCTCCCGGCTCGCGTCGTGGAAGGGGCTGCGCGGTCCGCCGACATGTCCGCCCCGTCCCGTGGGGGCGCGCCCGAGGAGTTTCGCGGCCGTTCGCTCAAGGCCTTCCTGCGCCAGAAGGAACGGGATTACGTCCAGATGGTGGTCGACCGGATGGG
>CAYODK010000137.1:0-15386 GCA_964402695.1 uncultured Verrucomicrobiota bacterium | reverse complement strand
CGGCCCCGATGATCCTGCCGCGCCGCGTCCTCGGCGCCCCGGGGCAGATCGCGCCCAACTCGAAGACCACCCTCGCCGTCATCGGCTGCGGCGGACAGGGCACCATCGACCTGATGAACCTCATCGCCTTCGACGAGATCCAGGTCGTCGCCGTCTGCGACCCGAACCGCGAGGGCGGCGGCTACATCTCGTGGGACTGGGCGAAGGGCGGCGAGGGCCGCCCCGCCGGCCGCGAGCCTGCGCGGCGCCTGACGGACGAACACTACGCCGGAAAAGGCGGGGCCGGGCGCGGCTGCCGCGCCTACGCGGATTACCGCGAACTCCTCGCGAAAGAGGACGTCGACGCCGTCGTTGTCGCCACGCCGGACCACGCCCACGCCGTCATCACGATGGCCGCGCTGAAGAGGCGGAAGCACGTCTACTGCGAGAAGCCGCTGACCTGGTCCGTCGCCGAATCGCGCGCCGTCGCCGAGGAGGCCCGCAGGGCCGGCGTCGCCACCCAGCTCGGCAACCAGGGCCAGGCGACCGAGGAGGACCGCGTCGTCCGCGAGATGATCCTCGACGGCGCCATCGGCCACGTCCGCGAGGTCCATGTCGCCATCCCCGCCCGCTTCTGGCATTACCCGGCCCTCCAGGACCGCCCCTCCGAGACGCCGCCCGTCCCCGACGGCCTCGACTGGAACCTCTGGCTCGGCCCCGCCGCCGAGCGGCCGTATCACCCCGAGTACCATCCGTGGACCTGGCGCAACTGGTGGGAGTTCGGCACCGGCCAGCTCGGCGACCTCGGCTGCCACAAGCTCTCGACCGTCTTCAAGGCGCTCGACCTCAAGCACCCCGTCAGCGTCGAGGCCTGCTCGACCAAGATGTTCCCGGAGGTCTACCCGCTGGGCGTCATCGCCCGCTTCGAATTCCCCGCCCGCGGCGAGCGGCCGCCGGTGAAGCTGAACTGGTACGACGGCGGACTCCTCCCGCCGCTGCCCGCCGACATGGAGCCCCGCACCGGCCGCGGATACGAGACCGTCTACGTCGGCGACAAGGGCACGATCTACGGCCACCGCATCATCCCCGAAACGAAGATGAAGGCCTACGGCCGCGCGCCGAAAACCCTCCCGCGCTCGCCGGGCCACTACAAGGAATTCGTCGACGCCTGCCGCGGCGGCCCGCCGCCGGGCGCGAACTTCCCCGACCACGCCGGCGTCCTCACCGAAACCTGCATGCTCGGCAACGTCGCCCTGCGCGCCGGGAAGAAGCTGCTCTGGGACGGCCCCGCGATGAAGGTCACCAACGACGAGGCCGCGAACAAGCTGCTGCACCGCGACTATCGCGCGGGGTGGGGGCTGTAGCCGGCGGGGCCGCGATCGACGATCGCGGCTGCAGCAGGGGAATGCAGGACGACGGAATCACGGAAAGGAAGAACGGAACGATGAACTCCACTCGACGGGATCTTCTCCGGGGCGCGGCGGGCATGGCCGCGCTGTGCGGACTGGGCGCTGCGGCGGGCGCGGGAGCGGCGGAGCGCAAGGCGGGCCTCAAGATCGGCATCGCAACGCTCGGCTTCGGCGACCATACCAACGCCGAACTCGCCAAGGAACTGGCCGCGGCGGGCATCCGCATCGTGCAGCTCTTCCTGAACCAGAAGGACAGCAAGTTCTGGAAGTACAACGGCCGGTCGGACGTCTCCAGCCTGACGCCCGAGCGGTGCCGCGCCATCGCCGCCGCCTACCGCGACGCGGGGATCGAGATCCACAGCATCGGCGTCTACACCAACCTCATCCATCCCGACCCGGCCGAGCGGGAGGCGAATCTCGCCTATTTCGACGCGATGATGGCCGTCGGCGGACACATGGGCGTGAAGACGTTCATCACCGAGGCCGGCCACTTCCACGACGACAAGGCCCCCGCGCCGCGCATCGCGATCGAGTTTCAGGACGCCGTGTGGCCGCAGACCGTGGACGTCGTCCGCCAGCTCGCCGCGCTCGCGGAGAAACACGACGCGAAGGTCCTGCTGGAGCCCTTCTACCGCGGCTTCCTCACCACCGCCAAGCGCGTCCGGACCTTCGTCGAGGCCGTGAACTCCCCGCGCGTGCGCGTGCTGCTCGACCCCGCGAACCTGATCGAGCTGAACGATCTCGACGAGATGTTCGCGCAGCTCGGCCCGTACATCGACTGCCTGCACGCAAAGGACCGCAAGCTGCACGTCGAGAAGGGCGTCGGCGCGGGGCAGGGCGAAATCGACTACAAGCGCTTCGTCACGCTCGCCGCCGAACGCACCCCGACCGTGCCGCTGGTGCTCGAGTACGTCGGGCCGAAGGACTACAAGGACGCCCTCGCGCACCTGAAGAAGGCGATCCGCGACGCCGGCCTCTCCGAGGCGTGAGGCACGGCGGCGACGGATGGGTATCGCCGTCTCCACGGGTTCCGAACTGGAGGGCCACGCCTCGGCCCGCCGAAGCGCTTGGGCGAAGGCGGCTCCGTCGCGGCCATCCGGTGTTTCCAATCCTTGGAACCCCCGTCGCGCCGGGCATCCAAGGGTTGGAACATCCCTTCGGGCGGCCGGCATCGCGATGGACGGCCCCGCGCCCCGGGCGCGGCAAGGAGGGTGAGGGTGCATCCGTGAAACGACTCGCGATCCTGCTCCTCTGCGCGGCGCTCGGTCACGCCGCCGCCGCCGCGCCGCGGCCGAACATCGTCGTGCTGCTCGCCGACGACCTCGGCTACGGGGAGCCGGGCTGCTACGGCGGAGCCGACATCCCAACGCCGCACATCGATTCGCTCGCGCGCGACGGCGCGCGGTTCACGGCCGGCTACGTCACCGCGCCGTTCTGTGCGGCGTCGCGCGCGGCGCTGCTGACCGGACGCCAGCAGACCCGCTTCGGCTTCGAGTTCAACCCGCTCGGCGCGCGCAACGAGGAGCCGGGCGTCGGCCTGCCGAAGACCGAGCGGACGCTTGCCGACCGCCTGCGCGAGACCGGCTACGCGACCGCGTGCATCGGGAAGTGGCACCTCGGCGGTACCGCGGAGTTCCATCCGCAACGACGCGGGTTCGACGAGTTCTTCGGGTTCCTCCACGAGGGCCACTTCTACGTCCCCGTGCCGTGGGATCGGCACGTGACCTGGCTCCGGCGCAGGACGCTGCCCGACGGCGGCGAGGGACGCTGGACCGCGCCCGGCGGCCGCGTGATCTGGTCGACGCACATGGGCCGGAACGAGGACGACTACGACGCCGACAACCCGGTGCTTCGCAGCGGACAGCCCGTCGACGAGCGGGAGAACCTCACCGATGCGTTCGCGCGCGAGGCGGAGGGCTTCATCGAGCGGCACCGGCACCAGCCGTTCCTCCTCTACCTCGCCTTCAATGCCGTCCACAGTCCGCTCCAGGCCGACGACCGCCATCTCCGCCGGTTCCGGCACATCGACGACATCCAGCGCCGCATCTTCGCTGCGATGACCTCGCACCTCGACGACGCCGTCGGCCGCGTGCTGGCGCGGCTGCGCACCTGCGGGGTCGAGGAGAACACCATCGTCGTCTTCCTGAGCGACAACGGCGGTCCGACGCGCGAGCTGACCTCCAGCAACCGCCCGTGGCGCGGGGAGAAGGGGCAACTCCTCGAGGGCGGAATCCGCGTGCCCTTCATCCTCCGCTGGCTCGGCCGCGTGCCCGCTGGACGCGAGGAGGCGCGGATGGTCAGCGCGCTCGACATCGTTCCGACCGCGCTTGCCGCCGCCGGGGCCCCCGTGCCGGCCGGCCTCGACGGCGTCGACCTCGTGCCGAGGCTGGCCGCGGGCGACGCGACGCCGATCCATTCGAACCTCTACTGGCGCGTTGGCGGACAGGCGGCGTTCCGGTCCGGCGATTGGAAGATCCACCGCACGCGCGGCGGCCCCTGGCAGTTCTACGACCTCGCGCGCGACCCGGGCGAGACCGGGGACCTCGCCGCCGCCGAACCGGCGAAGCTCGCCGAACTGGGAGCCGCCTGGCTCGCGCTCGATGCGCAGATGGTGGAGCCGCTGTGGAAGTAGGGACGATGGACGGGGGCCCGCAGCCTGCGGGGCCGTGAAGCCGTTGCCGGGGTCCGCGCCCCCCCCTGGGCGGCGTCGCGCGCGATGCGGGCCGGTGGACCCGCGCGGAGGCTTCCGCCCGCCGCCGCGCGTGCTAGACTGTCCCTGAGAGTGGGGGGCCGGCGGCCATGAGCGTGCGGAAACTGACGTACGAGATCGACCGGGCACGGGTCGCCCGGTATTTCCTCTGGAACCAGGTCATCCTGGTGGCGATCGTCGGGGCCATGTTCTTCTGCGTCGGCATCGCGCTGGCGCTCGTCTACGCGCTTGTGATCGGTCCGTGGTTGACGCGCCGGCAGGCCGGGGCTCTGCGCTATGAGCTCGACGGCGCCACCCTCCGCGTCGACCAAGGCGTGTTCTTCCTCCAGCGTAAGGCCATCCCGCTCGACCGCGTTACCGACATCGTCCTCGCGCAAGGGCCGCTGATGCGGGCGCTCGGCATCTGGGCGCTGCAGGTGCAGACGGCCGGTGCCGGCCAGGTGCAGGCGGAGGCCGTCCTCTACGGCCTGGTGGATCCCGAGTCCGTCCGGGACGGACTGCTGCGCGAGCGCGACCGCGCCGTCGCCCCGGAGCGGGGCGACAATGGTTGATCAGATCCGCGCCGGGGTCTCGATGCCGAGGAGGGCGAGGCCGGCGCGGAGGGCGGCGGCGACGGCCGCGCAGAGGCGCAGGCGGCTTTCGCGGATGCCCTCGGGCGCCTTCAGGAACGGCACGTTCTGGTAAAAGCTGCTGTAGAGCTGCGACAGCGAGAAGAGGTAGTCCGCCAGCACGTTCGGCTTGCAGGCGGTCGCCGCGTCGAGCACCGCCTCGGGGAACCGCGCGAGGTGCAGCGCCAGCGCGCGCTCGACGGCCTCGCCCAGCGCGACCGGCGCCGCTGCGAACGAGCCGCCGGGGAACTGCTCGGCGTACTTGTCCAGGACGCTGGCGATGCGCGCGCAGGCGTACTGCAGGTAGGGCGCGGAGTTGCCCTCGAGCGCGAGGGCCTTGTCCCACGTGAACGTCACGAGGCTCTGCGGATTCTGGCTGAGGTCCGCGTACTTCACGGCGCCGATGCCGACCGCGCGCGCGACCTCGCGCTGCACGGTCTCGGCCATTCCGGGGCTCGTCTGCTTCACGATCGCCAGCGCCCGCTCCTCGGCCTCGTCGAGCAGGCGCTCGAGCTTGATCACGTTCCCCTGGCGCGTGGAGAACGTGCCCTCGGGGAGGCGCATCAGGCCGAACCAGACGTGCACCAGCCGCGTCGTGACGCCGAGTGCCCGGGCGACGTGGAAGAACTGGCGGAAGTGGAGCTGCTGGCGCTCGTCGGTGACGTAGATCACCGCGTCGGGCGCGAACTCCTCGGCGCGGCTGAGGACGGTCGCGAGGTCGGTGGTCGCATAGTTGAAGGCGCCGTCGCTCTTCCGCACAAGGCACGGCGCGGGCTTCCACTCGCCGTCCTCCTGCTTCATCAGCGGGTCGTCCTTCGGCGGCAGCGTGCCGTCGGAGAAGACGCACACCGCGCCGTCGCTGTCGCGCGCCAGTCCGAGGTCCTGCAGCCGCGCCACGACGCCCGGCAGCCGGTCGTTGTACCAGCTCTCGCCGCGGACGAGGTCGAACGTCACGCCGAGGCGCGCGTAGATGCGGTCGAACTCCCGCAGGCTGTGCTCGACGAAGGACTCCCAGAGCTTCCGGTTCTCCGCGTCGCCGGCCTGGAGCTTCACGAGCTCGGCCTTGGCCGCCTCTCGCCACGCGGGGTCGGCCTTGGATTGCTCGTAGCTCTTCACGTAGATGCGTTCGAGCTCCTCGATCGGGGAAGCCTCGTAGGCGGCTGCGTCGGCAAAATGGCGGTAGCCGAGAATCAGGAGGCCGAACTGCGTGCCCCAGTCGCCGAGGTGGTTGTCGGCGACGACGCGGTAGCCGAGGAACCGGTGCAGCCGGTCCAGCGCGTTGCCGATGACCGTCGACCGGATATGCCCGATGTGCATCGGCTTCGCGACGTTCGGGCTCGAGTAGTCGAGGACGATGGTTCGTCCGGCGCCGGGCGACGGCGTGCCGAGCCGCGCGTCCGCCGAGGCCGCTTCGACGCGCCGCGCGAGCCAT
Source organism: uncultured Verrucomicrobiota bacterium (assembly GCA_964402695.1). Lineage (GTDB taxonomy): Bacteria > Verrucomicrobiota > Kiritimatiellia > PWTM01 > PWTM01 > VGWF01. The sequence continues at coordinate 9,248 of CAYODK010000137.1, read as the reverse complement.
GCGTCGTCGAGCGTCAGGTTGATGAAACCCGGCCCCGCGATCTCGGCCTTCGCGACGGCCGGATGCGCGCCCGCCGCGGCCAGCGCGGCCTGGGCGACCTCGCGCGGCGGCTTGCGCAGCCGCTTGGCGAGGCCCATCGCGGCGTTGCACTGGTAGTCGCCGAAGCCGGCCTGGGTCGTCGGCGCGACCGCGATGACGGCGTCCGCCGGCAGCTCCGGCAGCGCCGCGCGGAATCCGGCGGCCATCCAGGCTCCCAGTTCGTCGCGAAGGGTGGGCATGTCGTTCATCGTTCGTCCCCGTTCAAAGGCGCGCCATGCTAGCCCCCGCGGTGCGGGGCGGCAAGCAGGAGTACCGAACACCGAACATCGAACACCCAACATCCAACATCCAACAACCAACATCCAACCCCACTCCGCCCACTGCCATTACTGCCATACGGCCACACCGCCCTACCGCCGCACGGTCCCACTCAGCCGCCGCGCTCCGGTGCTCCATTCGGCTGTCTCCTCCGACTTCGATGTTCGGCGTTCGATGTTCGCCGGCCGCCGGGCCGGCGGTTGGGTGTTGACCCGACCGGCCGGTCGCGCGAAGCTCCGCGGCATGAAGATTCCCCGCCGCAAACCGCTGTCCGCCCGGGTCGGCCTCTTCGGCGTCGGGCACCACGTCTACTGGGCCCAGTTCCCGGGGCTCCTGGACGAGATGCACCACAAGCTGGAGATCCTCGCCCGCAAGCTCGCGGCGCACCAGGTCGAGGTGGTGCCGTTCGGCATGGTCGACAACGCGCTCGGCGCGGCGGAGCTGCTGCCGAAGCTCAAGGCCGCCGACCTCGACCTCGTGATGGTCGACATGGTGACCTACGCGACCTCGTCGACGATCGGAGCGCTTTTCCATGGCCTCGACGTCCCGATGGTGCTCGTGGCGCTCCAGCCGCTGCAGGCGATGGACTACGACCGCGCGTCGACCTACATGCAGCTCTGCAACGACGACTTCTGCTCCGTGCCCGAGTTCATGGGCGTCGCCGCCCGCATGGGCGCCCGCGTGCCGGAGGTGATCCTCGGCACGCTCGAGGGCGACCCGGCGGCGGACGCCGAGCTGGCCGAATGGTGCGCCATCGCCCACGCCCTGCACGACCTGCGCCGCGCCCGCATCGGCCACATGGGCCACGTGCTCGAGGCGATGCTCGACATGCACACCGACCCGACCGCTGTCACCGCGGCCTTCGGCGCGCACGTCGTGCAGTGCGAGCCGGACGAGATCCTCCGGCACTTCGCCGCCGGCGGCGACGGGGCCGCCGTCGAGGCCAAGAAGTCCGAGATCCTCGCGTTCTTCGACACGCCGGATCCGAAGTCCGATCCGATCACAACGAAGCTGACCGACCGCGACCTCGACGTTGCCGCGAGGGCCGCGCTTGCGCTCGAGGCGTTCATCGCCGACCGCCGGCTCGACGGGCTCGCCTACTACTACGAGGCCTCGCCCGGCACGCCGATGCGCGAGCTGATGACGAACCTGATCGTCGGCAACTCGCTGTTGACCGGCGCCGGCTTCCCGATGTGCGGCGAGTTCGACCTGAAGACCTGCCTCGCGATGCTGATCATGGACCGGCTCGACATCGGTGGCAGCTTCGCCGAGTTCCACCCCGTGGACTTCACGCGCGGCACGGTGCTCGTCGGGCACGACGGCCCGCATCACGTGAACATCGCCGACCGCAAGCCGGTGCTTCGGAGCCTGCTGAAGTACCACGGCAAGCCGGGCTCCGGCGCCAGCGTCGAATTCAGCATCCGCGAGGGCCCGATCACGATGCTCAGCATCGGCGTCACCGCCGCCGGCCGGTTCAAGTTCGTCGTTGCGGAGGGCGAGTCGGTCCGCGGGCCGATCCCGCCGACGGGCAACACCAACACCCACGGCCGCTTTGAGCCCGACGTGCGGACGTTCCTCAAGCGCTGGGTCGCCGCGGGGCCGACGCACCATTTCGCGCTGGGCATCGGGCACCATGCCGGCACCATCGCCAAACTGGCTGGAGTGCTCGGCATCGAGTGCGCGAACGTGACGGCAAGGGGATGAGCCAAGCTCGCATCGGAATCCGTGCTGTAGCCGGCCGCGTCGAGGCCGGCGGACCAAGCGTACTTGAGCGTTTGGTCGCCGGGGTCGGCGCCCCCGGCTACAGCCGGACGGCCGGAGAAGTGTCATCATGAGCGCCCCCGCGCGCGTTGCACCGATCGCGTGGGTGCTTTGCGGCCTGCTCTTCGTTGCGACGGCGCTGAGCTTCCTCGACCGCCAGGTGCTGTCGGTCCTCGCGCCGACGCTGATGAAGGACCTCGGCTTCGACAACACCGTCTACGCGCGGGTCGTCTCCGCCTTCGTGCTCAGCTACACGGTCATGTTCGCGTTCGGCGGATGGATGATCGACCGGCTGGGCACGGTTCGGGGGCTCGCGATCGCCGTCGCGGTCTGGTCGCTCGCCAGCGGCGCGCACGCGCTGGCGGCGGGCGCGCTGGGTCTCGGCATCGCCCGCTTCTTCCTCGGCCTGGGCGAGGGGGCCTGCTTCCCGGCGGCCACGAAGGGCGCGTGCGAGTGGTTCCCGGCGGAGAAGCGGGCCTTCGCGATCGGCCTGGCGAACGGCGGCTCGGCCTTCGGCGCGGTGCTGGCGCCGCCGATGACCGCATGGCTCGCCGGCCATTTCGGCTGGCGCGGCGTCTTCGTGACGACCGGCGTCGTCGGCCTGGTCTGGGTGGCGCTGTGGATGTCCGCGGGCCGGTTCTCCCCCGCGTCCGCGGCGTCCGCCGCGCCCTGCCCGGCGCCGTGGAGCGCATGGGGCGGCCTGCTGCGGATGCCGCAGGTCTGGCGGATTCTCGGCGCGCGCGCCCTGTTCGATCCCGTCTTCTACTTCTACATGTTCTGGATCCCGAAGTACCTCTCCAGCGAGCGCGGCTTCTCGCTGGAGGAGATCGGGGACCTCTACTGGATCCCGTTCCTCGTGCTGGGCATCAGCAACGTCGGCAGCGGGCACGTCTCGGATCTCCTGGTCCGCGCCGGCTGGACCCCGCGCCGCGCGCGGCGGACGCTGCTGACGGCCGCTGCGCTGCTGACGCCGGCCTCGTGCCTGGTCGTGTGGACGCCGTCCGCCGGCTGGGCGATCGCGCTGATGTCGGTGCTGACCTTCGCGCACGGCTTCTGGATCTGCAACTTCCTCGCCTCGGTCAGCGACGACTTCCCGGCGGGCTCGATGGCAACCATCGTCGGCCTCTCCGGCACCGTCGGCGGTACGGTCAGCTTCCTGACGAGCCTCGCGATCGGGCCGGTCGTCGACCGGTGGTCCTTCACGCCGGTCTTTCTGGTCTCCGCCGTGCTCTATCCGCTGGCGCTGGCCGTGCTGATGTCCGGCCGCCGCGCGCGGGTGGCCCAGCCCGGAACCTGAGCCGGGGCAGACAGGAGTGTCTGCCCCACGCAGCCGGCAGGCAGGACGCAGTGCATGGCGATTCCGCGGAGGTGCTGCAGCCGCGACCGCTGGTCGCGGCCACAGGCAACCCCGGCGCGGATCGGGAGGGCCGCCGGCCCCGGCGGCCGTGCGGAGGATTCCGCCCCCCCAGCCCCGGCCACGGATGCGGCTGTAACATGGGGGGGCGGTTCCCGTAGTATGGATCGGGTGGGACGGGCCCGGCAGCGGCACCCCGCCCGAGTCACGCGATGAGCCCCGACGCCAGCAGCGACGCGCCCGCCGGTCAGCCGCCGACGGGCCAGCGGGTCTTCTGCACGACCCGCTGGAGCGTCGTGCTGGGGGCGCGCGGCGGCGAGGAGGCCGCGCCGGCCGGCGAGGCGATGGCCGAACTGTGCCGCATCTACTGGCACCCGCTTTACGGCTACGCGCGCCGCTGCGGCCGGACGCCGCCCGACGCGGAGGACCTGACGCAGGCCTTCCTCGCGCACCTGCTGCGGCCCGGCGCACTGGATGGCGTCCGCCGCGAGAGGGGCCGGTTCCGTTCGTTCCTCCTTGCGTCGATGAAGAACTTCATGGCCGACGATCACAGCCGCGCCGCCGCGCAGAAGCGGGGCGGCGGCCGCGTGGTGTCGTTCGACGCGCTGTCGGCCGAGACGCGCTTCGCCGCCGAGCCGCGCGATACCCGCACGCCGGAGCGCGAGTTCGACCGGCAGTGGGCGCTGCGGCTGCTCGACGAGGTCCTGCGGCGCCTCGAGGCCGAGTACGCGGCGGAGGGGCAGGGGGCCCAGTTCGATGCGCTGCGCCCCGCGCTCACCGGCGACGCGTCCGCCGCGCCCTACGCCGAGCTCGCCGCGAAGCTCGGGTCGACCGAGGGCGCGCTGCGCGTCGCCGTCCACCGCATGCGCCGCCGCTACCGCCGCCTGCTGCGCGACGAGGTCGCCGGGACCCTGGCCCGTCCCGAGGACGTCGACGACGAGCTGCGCTGCCTCCTGGAGGCCCTGGCGTCATGAAACGCGGTAACGCCGGGCACGCGTTCCCGTTGTACCGGGTGGAAGGAGCCCGGTCGACGCCATGAACAACTGCCCGCAATGCGGTCGCGAAGTCGGCGCGGACGCGGTCCGCGGCCTGTGCCCCGAGTGCCTGTTGAAGGCCGGATTCGGAACGGTGTCCGGCGGCCCGGAGGCTGCGCACGGCTTCACCCCGCCCACGGTGGCCGACCTGACGCCGCTGTTCCCGCAGCTTGAGATCGTCGAGTTCGTCGGCCGCGGCGGCATGGGCGCCGTCTACAAGGCGCGGCAGAAGGAACTCGACCGCGTCGTCGCGCTCAAGATCCTGCCGCCCTCCGTCGGGGCCGATTCCTCCTTCGCGGAGCGTTTCGCCCGCGAGGCGAAGGCGCTCGCGCGCCTCAACCACCCGAACGTCGTCACGCTCTACGAGTTCGGCTCCGTGCAGCTTTCCGCTCCGGATCCGTCCCTCGCCCCTCGTCCCTCGCCCCTCTTCTTCTTCCTGATGGAGTTCGTCGACGGCGTGAACCTGCGGCAGTTGCTCGACGGCGGACGCGTGAGCCCGCGCGAGGCGCTGGCGATCGTGCCGCAGATCTGCGACGCGCTGCAGTACGCGCACGACCAGGGCATCGTCCACCGCGACATCAAGCCCGAGAACATCCTGCTCGACCGCCGCGGCCGCGTGAAGGTGGCGGACTTCGGGCTGGCGAAGATCGTGCGGTCCGCAGCGGGTCGGACCGGTCTGGCGGATCGGCCCGATCTGGCGGATCCCAGCGCTGCCGCCTCCAGCATTGGCCACATCATGGGCACGCCGCAGTACATGGCGCCGGAGCAGCGCGAGCACCCGTCGGATGTGGATCACCGCGCGGACATCTATTCGCTGGGCGTCGTCTTCTACCAGATGCTCACCGGCGAACTGCCCGGCCGCGACCTCGCGCCACCCTCGCGGCGGGTCGCCATCGACGTCCGCCTCGACGAGGTCGTCCTGCGCGCGCTGGAGGCGAAGCCCGAACGCCGCTACCAGACCGCCGGCGAGGTGAGAACAATCTGCGAGACGATCGCCTCGGAACCGCCGGTCCAGGCGCCCGCGGTGGGTGTGGGCGACCCCCCTGTCGGCTTCCCGTCGGCGCTCGCGGGATCCCCGAAGGTCTCGCGATATGCGGTTGCGGGGGCGGTCTGGTTGGGCTTGGCCGTGTTCGGGCTTCTGACGGTTGCCGGACCGATCCAACGGGGACTGCCCTGGTGGCAGCTGCTGCTCGGCCTTGCGGTCTCGACGGTGACGATGACCGCGCCGTTCGGCGTGACTTGGTTGGGCTGGGCGGCCATCGGCGGGATCCGCCGATCTGGAGGCCGACTGCGCGGGCTGCGCTTGGCGGTCTTCGAAGGCTTGCTGGCGCCGCTTCTGGCGCTGGATGCCGCGATTCTGGCCGCGGTCCATGCCGTCGCGGGCTCCTCATCCACCATGGGGCCCCTGATCGCCGCGGCGATGGCCGGTCTGGCCGCTGACTGGGTCATTGTGCGGGCGGTCTGGCGTGCCGTCCGCGTGACCATCAGTCCGCGTCCCGGTGATTCGCGCTGCTGCGGGTGCGCCGCGACCTCGTCCCTGCCGTCGCGCGGCATTGTCCTCGTCGGCCGCGACGGAGACCGCGCCGTGATCCTGTGGCGCGGGGTGGCGGCCGCCCTGGCCCATGCGGGCGCCGTGGGCCTCGCCGCCGGGGCGCTGGCGTCGGTCCTCTTCTTCGACCGGTTGAATCCGTTCGCCCTCGGGCTGGCGGTCGCCGGCGCGTGGCTCGTCGTTGCAGGCGGTGTGTTCCGCGGGCTCCGGACTCCGGTCGAATACCTGACGCCGAAGGATTCCGCGGGCGCCTTGGACGGCCCGGCCTCGCCCGGGTATGCCGCGGCCGGCCTGCTCTACGTTGCCCTGCTCGCGCTCCTGGCCCGCACCGCGCCGGAGTTGCCGGACCGCGTGGCGACGCACTTCGGGGTCGAGGGCGCGGCGGACGGGTGGATGAGCCGGCCCGGCTATCTCGTCTTCACCGCCGTCTTCCCGCTCGCCCTGGTCGCCCTGTTCGCGGGGTTGGCGTCGCTGATCCGCGTGCTGCCCGCACGGTTCGTGAACCTGCCGAACCGCGACTACTGGCTGGCGCCGGAACGGCGCGCGACGACCTCCGCGATGCTGCGCGCGCGCTTCGCGTGGCTCGGCTGCCTGTTCGTCGCCTTCTTCGGCGGCCTGCACGTGCTGACGGTCGAGGCGAACCGCCTCACCCCTCCGCGCCTGCCGATGGGCGGCCTGCTGCTGGTCGTCATGGCATTCCTGATGGGGCTCATGCTTTGGATCGTCTTCCTGCTGATGCGCTTCGCCGAAACCCGCGAAGGGGCGGCGCCGCCGGTGCCGGCCGGTCCGGGACCGGCCGTTCCGGCGGCCGATTCGGACCGCGGGGGCTCCGCGCCGGCGGGGCGGGGCCTGGGACCCGTTTGGTGGGTCGCCGCGATCCACGCGGGTGGCCTGCTGCTCCTCTCCATCGTGCTGATCACGCTGGCGCCGAAGTTCGAGGCCGTGTTCCGGGACTTCGGTGCGTCGTTGCCGTGGGCCACGCAGGCGGTCCTGGGGTTCTCGCGATTCCTCCGGCAGGGCGGGTTCCTGCTGCTCCCGCCGGTGGTGGTTGTGGCGGGAGCGGCAAGCTGGGGACTGGGCTGGCTGGCGGACCGGCTTGGCGGCCGCAAGCTGCTCGCGGTCTGGGCCGTGCTGGGGTTGCTCGGGCTGGCCGGCCTGGTGGGCGGATTGGCGTATGTGTTCATGCTTCCGATCTCCGGCCTCGTGGCGGAGACCGGTACAGCCGCGCCCGCTTCCGGGCCCGTGCCGATCCATCCGCCGGTGATCGGTCCGCGGCTGGTGGCCATGGCGATCCTCATCGGGTTCGTTCCCTGGTGGATCCTGCGATCCATCCGGTCCCGCCCAGCGGCCATTCAGTTTCCAAGGTCTGGAAACGGTGCGCCCGGCGGCTTCCAAGGTTCGGAAACTCCCGCAGCGCGGGGCGGAGAGGGGCCGGACGCAACGCTGTGGGCGCCGTTCCAGCCGCCGAAAGTGCGGGAGATCGTCGCGCACATGTCGGCAGACGAGCGGCGGGACGCAACGAGGCGAGCGGTCTTCTTCGGGCTCTGGAACGCGGGGACGTTCTTCGTTCCGCTCTTCCTTCTCTGGTTCTCGTCCCTGCCTGCGTCGATGAACGGGATCTACGCTGGCGCCGCGCTGGCCCTCGGCTTGTCGTTCCACCCTCTGCTGCGCCGGATGGAGCGGGAGTTCCTGTGCTCGACGGCCTGGGCGCGGGAGCAGGGCATCCGGCCGGACGAGCTCCGGCGTCGGCGTCCGGAGGGACCCGGCCCGCGCGGCCGCTGGCACCGCATCACCCAGCAGGTTCTGCTGGCGGTTGCGATCGCGATGATCCTGCGGACGTGGGTGGTCCGGCCCTTCGTGATCCACAACGACGCGCTCTCGCCCGAGACTCCGGCGGGAAGCTACGTGCTGGCGTGGCTCCCGGCCCGCGACTTCCGGCCGGGCGATCTGGTCGTCTACCGCAGCGGGGACGCCTACTTCGCCGGTCGCGTGAGCGCGGCGACACTGGAGGGCGTGCAGGTCAACCGCAACGGCGTGCCGGACTTCGCCGTCGAGCGCGACGCGATCCGCGGCCGCATCGTGTCGGTCCTGTGGAGGGGCGCCGCGGCGGGTCCGCGCGTCTCTGTCGGCGGCGGGCAGGCGGTGGTCCGCGGCGACGGCGCGCCCGGCCGGCGGCTGGTCTTCCGCGTCGGCGGGAGCGAGGCCTGGCACTGCGACTTTGTCCACGACGCCCCCTTCACCGCGATCCTGCAGCCGTCGCGTCGCGGCGGCGGCCTCGACGTGCGGGTGAACGATGCGCAGGGCACGGCCCTGCTGACGCTCAGCCGCAGCTCCGCCGGGGCCGGTCCCGGGTGGCTCGCGATCAGCGGCGGTGAGGTGCGTGTGGCGCCGGACGCCCCGGCGGTCATCGGCGAATTCGGTCGCGACGACGGCACCCGCGAGCCGGTCACGCTGGGCGTCGAGCTTCCGCCCGCCGCCGGTCCCGGGGCGGATGGGGAGGGCTCACGCAAGTGAAGGAGGGGCATCGTCGTCGGGCCCGGCGTCCGGCGCGCCGGCTCGCGGGGTGGTTCGCCGGATTCGCTCTCGTCGCGGCGGCCGTTGCGGTTGCGCACCGCTTCGCGCCGAGCCGGCGCGAGCCGCGCCACGAGGGACGGCGCCTCGGCGCATGGCTGCGCGGGCATCCGCGCGAGTACGTGCCGGCGGTGCAGGCGGTCGGAACGAACGCGCTGCCGTACCTGCTCTCGGAATTGCGAATCACCGACCCGGCCTGGCTGCGGTGGGGCGAGGCGCGGTTCGCCCGGCTGGAGATGGGGCCGCCGTGGGAGCCGGCGCGTGTGCGGCGCTACCACGCGCGGCTGGCGCTGCAGATCCTCGACACGAACGCGGCGTCCGCGCTGCTGGAGGCCGTCTTCGCGCGGCCGATGAGGCTGTGCGATGGGGACCCGGGGTACGAGGCGGCCTTCGCGCTGACGTGGATGGCCTCGCCCGCCGCGCAACATCTCGTCGCATCGCGCATCGGCGCCGCGTTGGGCGATGCCGATGCGGGCGTACGCCGGAACGCATGCCTTGCGGTCGCCGCGGGCAACGTTCGCGGCGGTTCCGCCGCAAGGATCCCGGCCCTGACGCGGGATCCGGAACCCGCCGTGCGCGCCGCGGCCCTCCGGGCCGCCGCGGTCGCCGGGGCGGGCGTCGA
>CAYODK010000136.1:0-15391 GCA_964402695.1 uncultured Verrucomicrobiota bacterium | reverse complement strand
TCGTGAATGCGGACAGGACTTCTATTGCGTGGGGCGCCACAAGGACGAAGGGCGCCATGTCTACCAACCCCGCGAACTGTGGGATCAGAAGCTGGACGAAGGGTTCGAGGCGGGCTTCCTTCTTCTCAATCCCGATCTGCAATGGCCTGAGGGTGATCCCCTGGCGGAAGCCGAGTACGTGCCGGAGGACTGGACCGAGGACCACAGGGGCCAGAAGCGCATACGACCCGCGCGGCGCGATTCCGTTCCCGAGATCGTCTCGATCGACACCAAGGGCATCAGCCCCGGGGATTCCGCCCATGTCCACGCGACCTTTCTGCCGGCGCCGTTCCGTTTCTGTCCGAGGTGTGGCGTTTCCTACAGCTTCACCGGTATGCGGTCCGACGTTCCGAAGCTGACAACGCTCGGAATCGAAGGAAGGTCGACGGCGACAACCATCCTCAGCATGTTCACCCTTCTGGAACTGGAGACGGCGAAGACCTCCGCGAAGGCCAGGAAGCTGCTCAGCTTCACCGACAACCGGCAGGATGCAGCCCTGCAGGCCGGCCACTACAACGACTTCATCGAGGTCGGCCTGCTCCGCGCCGCCCTTCACAAGGCTGCGGTGGATGGGGGATCCGAGGGCGTCTCCCACGAGGAACTTGCCCAGCGCGTGTTCGCGGCGCTCCGCCTCGAGTTCAGCGAGTTTTCCAGCGACCCGGATCTGCGCGGCGTTGCCCAGAAACAGACCGAAGCCGCCCTCCGCTCCGTCCTGGCGTACCGGCTCTACCGGGATCTCAAGCGAGGCTGGCGTGTCGTCATGCCAAACCTCGAACAGTGCGGTCTCCTCAAGATCGACTACGACGGGCTGGATGATCTGGCCGCCGACGCGGATGTGTGGCAGGTCAACAAAGAGTATGACCGGGCCGCGCATCCCCTTCTTTCCGCCGCCTCACCGGAGAAGCGGGCCCACATCTGCCGGGTGCTTCTGGACTTCATGCGCCGGGGCCTGGCAATCAAGGTCGACTACCTGGACTACGAAGCCCAGGAGCGCATCCGCAGGGAGAGTTTCCAGCGCCTCAAGGAACCGTGGGGCATCGGCGAGGACGAACGGATGGAGCATGCGGCCGTCCTCTTCCCCCGGACGAGTTCGAAGGAGGACTCGCAGGAGAACCTCTTTGTCTCCGGCAAGGGCGGGTTCGGACGATTCCTTCGCAACCCTTCCAACCTGCCGGGCGGCAACACCCTTCGCGTTGACGAGACTGACGGGGTGATCCGGGACATCCTCGAAGCGATGAGGCGCCACGGGCTCGTTGAGCGGGTCCTCGAGAAGCGCGCTGCGGACGACGTTCCGGGCTACCAACTCCAGGCCGCCTGCATGCGGTGGCGGGCTGGCGACGGCACCAGCGCCTACCACGATGTGATCCGCGTGCCGAACATGCCGGAGGACGGCTTCCGTCCGAATCCGTTCTTCGTGCACTTCTACCGTGAACTTGCATTCCGGGCGTTGGGCACCGAGGCCCGCGAACACACCGCCCAAATCGCCTCCGACGAGCGGGAGCGACGGGAAAAGCGCTTCCGTCGCGGCTCACTTCCCCGCGAGGGCGACGAGCCACAGGGCCTTCCGATCCTCTACTGCTCTCCGACGATGGAGCTTGGCATCGACATCGCCGAGCTCAACATCGTCAACCTTCGGAACGTCCCCCCGACGCCGGCCAATTACGCCCAGCGGAGCGGCCGCGCGGGCCGCAGCGGTCACCCGGCCCTGGTCTTCTCCTACTGCACCGTCGGCAACGCCCACGATCAGTACTTCTTCCACCGCCCGGAACTCATGGTGGCCGGCAAGGTCTCCGCTCCGCGAATCGAGCTGGCCAACGAGGATCTGGTCCGCGCCCACCTTCTGGCCATCTGGATCGCCGAAGCCGGGCTTAAGCTGGGCTCGAACCTCACCGATGTCCTGGACGCCGCGGGCAGCAAGCCGGCGTTGAGCCTGCAGCCCTCCGTTGCCGCAGCTCTCGCCAGCTTGCCCGCCCGCGAGCGCGCCCGGTTACGGGCGATGGCGATTCTCTCCACGATCGAGGCGGAACTGAAACGTGCGGACTGGTGGTCTCCCGACTGGGTGAAGCACACCCTCGACAACGTTGCCGTGCATTTCGAGGCTGCATGCGCACGCTGGCGAACTCTCTACCGGGCCGCGCTGGCGCAACAGGAACGCAGTAACGAGATCATCAAGGATGCCTCCCGGCCGCAGCCGGAGAAGGACCGCGCCAAGGCATTCCGCCGGGAGGCCGAGCAGCAACTCCAGATCCTCACCGAGACCGCCAAGGTTGCCCAGTCGGACTTCTACTCGTACCGCTACTTCGCAAGCGAGGGGTTCCTGCCCGGCTACAGCTTCCCCCGGCTTCCGCTCTCCGCCTTCATTCCCGGCTCTCGCCGGCAGGCGGGCGCTGACGAGTACCTGTCCCGCCCTCGGTTTCTGGCCATCTCCGAGTTCGGCCCCCAGGCGATCGTCTATCACGCCGGCAACAAGTACCAGATCGTCAGCGCCCTCCTGCCCGTGCGCCACGTGGCCGGCGAGAACGACTCTCTCAGCCTCAAGCAGGCGGTTCGCTTCTGCACGTCCTGCGGCTACCTCCATCACGGCGCCGCCACGGAGACGCACGATGTCTGCGACCTCTGCAAGCAGCCGACCCTCCAGGAGCGCAGCAACCTCTTCCGCATGGAGAACGTCAACACGCGGAAACGCGAACGCATCACTTCGGACGAAGAAGAGCGCTTCCGGCTCGGCTATGAACTGATCACCGGGGTCCGATTCCCCGAGCGGCAGGGGCAGCCCAGCTACCGCCAGGCGACGATCAAGGCCGCCGATGGATCCCCGCTCTTCGATCTCTTCTACGGCAGTGCCGCCACGATCTGGCGGATCAACCTCGGCTGGCGCCGGCGCCGGAAGGGCGAGCCCGAGGGCTTCCTGATCGACGTGGAGACGGGCCGCTGGCAGACCGCGCCCGACGATGAGGATGCGAACCTCCCTGACGCGGATGCCTTGGGGCGAAAGGAACGGGTCGTCCCCTATGTGGAGGACCGCCGGAATGCCCTGCTGATTGTCCCATCCAAAGCACTTGAGGAGGATGTCGTCGCGAGCCTCGAATCCGCCCTCAAACAGGCCATTCAGGTCGTCTACCAGCTCGAGGATTCGGAGCTCGCCACGGAGGCCCTCCCGTCGCGCGCGGACCGGCGCCGCATCCTGCTGTACGAATCGGCGGAAGGCGGGGCCGGCGTCCTGCGCCAGGTCCTTTCCGATTCCCAGGCGCTCAACCGGATCGCGGCCGAGGCCCTTGCCATCTGCCACTTCGATCCGGCGACGGGCGAGGACCGGCGCCGCTCCCCGAAGATGGCGGAGGATTGCGAGGCCGCCTGCTACTTCTGCCTGATGAACTACGGCAATCAGCGCGATCACCGGCTTCTGGACCGCCACCGCATCCGCGACATCCTCGTCGCCCTTTCACAGTCGACCACCCATGCCTCCGCCGGGCCACTGCCCCGCGAACAGCACATGGCCGATTTGAAGGCCCGATGCCAGAGTGACATGGAGCGGGAGTGGTTGGACGCCCTCGATGCGCGCAATCTGCGCCTGCCATCCGAAGCGCAAGAGCTGTTGCCTCGCTTCGGCACCCGCCCCGACTTCTTCTACAAGGAGCAACGGGTCGCGATCTACGTGGATGGCCACCACCACGCTTTTCCGGACCGGGCCGCACGTGACGCCAAGGTAACGGATGCGCTTGAGCGGGGCGGCATCACCGTGATCCGCTTTCGCGGTGGCGATGACTGGGGTGACACCTTCGGGCGCTTCAAGTCCCTGTTCGGAGGCGATGGATGATCTTCGCCCCCGGCAGTATCGTCGCCTGCCGCGGCCGGGAGTGGCTTGTACTCCCTGAATCGGAGGCGGATCTGCTGATGGTCCGCCCCCTGGGTGGGACCGACGACGAAGTCACCGGCATCCTTCCCGGCTTGGAGAAGGTCGTTCCAGCCGCCTTCCCGCCCCCCACGGCCGACAAACCCGGGAGCCACCGCTCCTGCGCCCTGCTTCGGGACGCCGTCCGGCTGAATCTCCGGGCATCCGCCGGCCCCTTCCGCTCGCTCGGCCGCATCGCCGTCGAGCCGCGGTCCTACCAGATCGTCCCGCTTCTCATGGCCCTCAAGCTCGACCCGGTCCGGCTCCTCGTCGCCGACGATGTCGGCATCGGGAAGACCGTCGAGGCGCTCCTTATCGCCCGCGAACTCCTCGACCGCGGCGAAATCCACCGCATCGCCGTCCTCTGTCCCCCGCACCTCGCCGAGCAGTGGCAGTCGGAGATGCGCGAGAAGTTCCACATCGAGGCCACCCTGGTCCTCGCCGGGACGGCCAAGCGCCTGGAAGGCGACCTGGGTCCGGGCGAAACCCTTTTCGACCGCCACCCCGTGGTCGTCGTCTCCATGGAGTACGTGAAGTCGCGCGCCCGATCCGACGACTTCGTGCGGACCTGCCCGGAGTTCGTTATCATCGACGAGGCTCACACCTGCGCCTATGGGGAGGAGAAGGGGCGCCAGATGCGCCACGAACTCGCCGCCCGGCTGTCCGCCAAGCCGGGCCAGCACCTCGTGCTCGTCACGGCGACACCCCATTCCGGCAAACAGAACGCCTTCCAGTCCCTACTGGCGCTGATCGACCCCTCGTTCGCCGAGTTCCCGCCGGAGTTGTCCGGTCCGGACAATCAGAATGTCCGCCGCCGCCTCGCGCGTCACCTCGTCCAGCGCCGCCGCGAGGACATCCGCCACTTCATGGCCCAGGACACCGCCTTCCCGGGGCGCAAGCCGGACGAGCACACCTATTCGCTCAGCCCCGCGTATGCCAGCCTCTACCAGGATGTCTTCGCCTACTGCCGCGGGTACGTCGCCGACCGCTCCGGTGACACCCGCTTCCGCCAGCGCGTCCGCTGGTGGTCCGCCCTCGGCCTCCTTCGCGCCCTCGCCTCCAGCCCGGCCGCCGCCGCCGCATCGCTTCGCAGCCGCGCCCAGGGCGCCGAGGCCGGCGACGCCGATGAGGCCGAGAGTCTGGGCCGGCAGACGGTCATGGACCTCGACGACATCGTGGGCGAGGGGACCGATGTCAGCCCGGGTTCCGACTGGAGCACCGAGGCCGAACGGGCGGATCCGAGGCGACTCGAACAACTGTCCGTCCAGGCCGATGCCCTGCGCGGCGACAACGATCCCAAGCTCGCCACGATCGTTCCGATCGTCCAGCGCCTTCTCCGCGACGGCTTCCACCCGATCCTCTTCTGCCGGTTCATCGAAACCGCCGACTACCTCGCCGCGGAACTCCGGAAGCGCCTCGGTAAGGATGTCGCCATCGAGAGCGTCACCGGCCGTCTCGCTCCCGATGAACGCGAACAGCGGGTCCTCGCCCTCGGCGAAGCCCCGCGGCGCGTGCTCGTCTGCACGGACTGCCTCAGCGAGGGCATCAACCTCCAGCACGTGTTCAACGCCGTCGTCCACTACGATCTCGCGTGGAACCCCACCCGCCATGAGCAGCGCGAGGGGCGCGTCGACCGCTTCAATCAGCCCAGCCCCGAGGTCCGGGTCCTGACCTACTACGGGAAGGACAACAAGATCGACGGACTCGTCCTCGACATCCTCATCAGCAAGCACCGGAAGATCCGCACCTCCCTCGGCGTCTCGATCCCCATTCCCGTCGAATCCGACCGGGTCCTCGATGCCGTCATGGACGGACTCCTCCTCCGCGAAAAGGGCGGTGATTCCTTCGCCCAACTCCGGTTCGACTTCTTCGCCGGCGAGAGAACCGAGATCGAGGGCCTCTGGGACGCTGCCGCCGAACAGGAGAAGCGGTCCCGTACTATCTTCGCCCAGGAATCCCTCAAGCCCGACGAGATCATCCCCGAATGGCAGGCGGTGCGCGACGCCATCGGGACCTCGGCCGACGTGCGCCGCTTCTTCACCTCGGCCCTGCGGCAGCTCGGGGCAGTGGTCGGGGAGAAGAAGGGCGTCTTCGAGTTCCACGTGAAGGAATGCCCCCGGGAGGTCCGCGACGCGCTCCAGGTGGATGGTCCGGAATTCAAGGCCGTGTTCGATCCGCCGGCCCCCGAGGACGCCGTCTGGCTCAGCCGCAGCCACCCCATGGTCGAGGCCCTCGCCGGTTACCTCATGGAGACCGCCGCCGACCCGATCCTCGACTCGATCGCCCGCCGCACCGGCGTGACCCGAACCTCCGCAGTGGCCGAACGCACCTTCGTCCTGCTACTCCGCTTCCGATACCACCTCATCTGGCGCCATGGCGGATCCGTGTCGCGCACCCTGGCCGAGGAGTGCCTCACCGTCGCGTTTACCGGCGACCCGGACGCTCCCCAGTGGCTCCCGGACGCCGATCTCGATCGCATCCTCGCCTCCGATCCATCGGCCAATATCACGCCGGACCTGGCCGCCCACCACCTGGGCCTGTTCCTCGACCGCCTGCCCGACCTCCGCCCCGCGCTCGATGCCCGCGCCACGGATCGCGCCGCCGCGCTCCTCGCCGGACACCGCCGCGTCCGCGACGCCTCCCGCGCCACCGGCAGTCACGAGGTCGAACCCGTGCTGCCCGTGGATGTCATCGGGGCCTATATCTACCTGCCGGGAGACGTGTGATGCCCATCGAGGTACATCAGACTCCCGAAGCGGTCCTCAACGTCTTGCGTTCTCTGGAGGTATGCGTTTCGGATCTTGGGGCCATGTCGCGCGGGATCAAGATGCCCCGCAAGTTCACCCTCGACGGCCGCCTGATCGGCGATATCGGGGAATTGCTTGTGGCCGCGTACTACCAAGTCGAGCTCCATGTGACGCAGAAGTCGGGATGTGATGGATTCCGGCTGGACAAGGGCGAGGAGAAGCAGAAGTACCCCGTCGAGATCAAGTGCCGTCGCGCCTCAACGAACATGACGTTCGCGAAGGCACCAGCACACCTGATCGTCGTGGAGATGAGCCAGAACTGGGAGACTTGGACCGTCCTCTTCAACGGCGATGGGCGGATCGTCGAAGGGTTGTGGGCGAAGAAGCTCGCCGGACGGGAGAGGAAAGGCCGCAAGGCCAAGACACAGCCGGAGATCGACCTTGATGACTTTGGGGATGCCGAGTTGACTGAATCCTTCGAAACCGATCCCGTTCCGCTCCGGCCGACACCTTTGCCCCTCGGATAACCCGCGCCATGCCCCGCATCTCCAAAGCCTCCTTCGCCTGCGTGACCACCCAGGGCGGGCTTTTCCCGGCCGAGTTCCTCGCGCGGGTCGCCGCGGGGGATGGGAAGGGCGCCCCGGAGGGGCTGGAGCCGGCCGACTACCACCTGCCGGGTTCGGAGCGGCTTCCGGAGGCCGTGAACCGCTCGTGGAACACGATCAAGGGCCGCTGGGAGGACTTCAGGAAGCGGGCGGGGCAACAAGCCCCGGGCGACCACGCAACCGGCCTGACGCGGGAACACTGGCTCCTTCCGCTGTTCCAGGAACTCGGCTTCGGCCGCCTGCAGGCCCCCCCGCGGAAGATCGAGATCGACGACCGCGAGTACCCGGTTTCCCACATGTGGGGTGGGGTGCCGATCCACCTTCTTGGGATCGGCCTGGAGATCGACCGCCGCACCCCCGGCGCCGCCGGCGCCGCGCGGATGAGCCCCCATGCGATGCTCCAAGAGTACCTGAACCGCTCGGAGACCGCCCTCTGGGGCATCGTCACCAATGGACGCACCCTGCGCCTCCTCCGCGACAACGCCGCCCTGACCCGGCAGGCGTACGTCGAATTCGACCTCCAGGGCATCTTCGACGGCAATCACTTCTCCGATTTCGCCCTCCTGTGGCTCCTGTGCCACCAGTCCCGCTTCGAAGGCGGCCGCCCGGAGCTGTCCTGGCTCGAGAAATGGACCCAGGAGGCCCGCAAGCAGGGCGTCCGCCTGCTGGAGCACCTGCGGGACGGCGTGGAGAAGTCCATCGAGGCCCTCGGCACCGGCTTCCTCGCCCACCCGGTCAACCAGCCGCTCCGCGACCGCCTCCACGCCGGGACGCTCGCCACGCAGGACTACTACCGGCAGGTCCTCCGCCTCGTCTACCGCCTGATCTTTCTCTTCGTCGCCGAGGACCGCGACCTCCTGCTCCTCCCCTCGGCCCCCGCAGCCGCCCGCGACCGCTACCGCCGCTTCTACTCCACCCGCCGGCTCCGCGACCTCGCCCTCCGCCGCGCCGGCACCGCCCACGGCGACCTCTGGGAGATGCTCGCCCTCGTCATGCGCGCGCTCGGCTCCGACGACGGCTGCCCCGCGCTCGCCCTCCCGGCCCTCGGCTCGTTCCTCTGGTCCGACGCCGCCACGCCCGACCTGTCGGGCATGAAACTGGCGAACCGCCACCTGCTCGACGCCCTCCGCTGCCTCGCCGCCATGCGGTCGCAGGAGGAGAAGGTCCGCCGCGTCGTCGACTACCGCAACCTCGGCGCCGAGGAACTCGGCTCGGTCTACGAGTCGCTGCTCGAACTCCACCCGCAGATCAACCTGTCCGCCCGAACCTTCGCGCTCTCGATGACCGCCGGCAATGAGCGCAAGACCTCCGGTAGCTACTACACCCCTGACTCCCTCGTCCAGTTCCTCCTCGATTCCGCCCTCGACCCCGTGATGGACGAGGCCGTGAAGGGCCGGAAGGGCACGGCCGCTGCCGATGCGATCCTCGCGCTCAAGGTCTGCGACCCGGCCGTCGGCTCCGGCCACTTCCTCATCGCCGCCGCCCACCGCATGGCCCGGCGTGTCGCCGCCGCGCGCTCGGGCGAGGACGAGCCCGCCCCGGACGCCATCCACACCGCCCTCCGCCAGGTCATCGGCCGCTGCCTCTACGGCGTGGACATCAACCCCATGTCCGCCGAACTCTGCAAGGTCAGCCTCTGGATGGAGGCCATGGAGCCCGGCAAGCCGCTATCGTTCCTCGACCATCACATCCAGTGCGGCAACTCCCTCCTCGGCGCCACCCCCGGCCTTATGGCCCGCGGCATCCCCGACGAAGCGTTCGAGCCCATCGAAGGGGACGACAGGAAGGTCTGCTCGGGGCTGAAGAAGCGGAACCGGCAGGAACGGGGCGGGCAGTTGGACATGCTCCACCTCATGGCCGGCACGGCCCCCGCGCCGTCCGCCGCCCTGACCGGGGAATTCCAGGACCTCGAAACGCTTGGCGATGCGTCCCTGGGGGAAGTCCGCCAGAAGCAGGACCGCTACAGCAGCCTCGTGGACTCCCCGGTGTACCGAACCGCCCGCCTTTCCGCCGACGCTTGGTGCGCCGCGTTCGTCTGGCACAAGGACGGGACCGACCCTGCGCCCGTCACCTCGGACGTGTTCAAACGCCTCCAAGCCGACCCGTCCCAGGTCGCGAAAAGCCAGCGCGACGAAATCGACCGCCTCGCCGCCCAGTACCGCTTCTTCCACTGGCACCTCGCCTTCCCCGAAGTCTTCCAACCATTGGACGCCATCGGCGAGAAGGATTCCAAGGGTTGGAAGGGTGGGTTCGATGTGGTCCTCGGGAATCCCCCGTGGGACACCCTCAGCCCGGACCAGCGCGAGTTCTTCGAGCCCTATCATCCGGGAATGCGGTCGCTCAGTTCGAAGGAGCAGGAGGTGGCCCTGTCGCCGCTGCTTGCGGAGCCCGTCATCGCCGAGGCTTGGAAACGGCACTGTCGCCAACTCTATGCCAGCGTGCACTTTCTCAAGAACAGCATGTGTTTCACGCTCTACGCCTCAGGCAACCTTGGCAAGGGCGATTTTAACGTGTACAGGATGTTCGTGGAGTTGGCACTGCAAAGAGTTCGACAGGGTGGCTATGTAGCTCAAGTAGTGCCTGCGGGTTTCTACGGTGGGGCCAATGCAAGTGCCATCAGGCATTGCATGTTCGATGAGAATCGTCTGGATCTAGTTGTTGGATGCGAGAACAAGGGGGAGTCATTCTTCCCCGGAGTTCATCCCCAAACGTGGTTTGCGCTCTACGTGGCGGAACGTCGAGGACGCACGGAGAAGTTCCGCCTCGCGTTTGGAGTGGACGATCCCAGTGGACTCGGTCTCGCAGTTGAGAAGGCCACACAGATGGACGCCGACTTGATTCGCAGTCAAGCTCCAGAGACCTATGCCATACCCAACATCCGATCCGCATCCGATTTCACTATCAGCTGCAAGATGTGCGCGGCCTTCCCCGCGTTCGGCCGGCGCGATGCAGGGGGTCGGATGCGGCACTATCAGCGTGAAATCGAAATGGATAGTGGACTGCTCGGCACAGATCCGGCAGGGCTCCCTGTCTACGAAGGTCGGATGATTGACCACTTTGACCACCGAGCGAAGACATATCAGTCCGGACACGGCAACAGCTCAGTGTGGATTGAGCGGCCATTTGGCGATCCGGCCAAAGCCATCGTGCCCCAGTGGCGGATCCAAAGGAAGGACATCCCCGCCAAGCTGGGTGACCGCGTAGACCGCTACCGGCTTGGTTTCGGCGATGTTGCGAACCCTCGTAACGAACGCAGTTTCATTGCAACTCTGATTCCCCCGTCAACAACTTGTGGCAATACCGTACCGACGATCGACTTCGGCTGGGATGATGAGTGGTGGTATCTGCCATGGCTGGCTGTCGCCAACTCTTTCGTGATGGATGCACTTGTTCGTTCGAAGCTGAGTTCACAACATCTAAAGCCCTATGTCGTAGACAGCCTGCCGTTTCCGCGACCGGCGCTGGAAGATGATTTCGTCCAATCCATCGCGGGGATCGTGCTGCGCTTGGTCTGCACGGCACCCGAGATGACCGCCTACTGGAACGCCATGGCCAAACTCGGCCTGTGTGAACCCGTCCCCGACGGCACCGTCCCGCCCGACGCCCTGACCACCCCCGAGCCCCGAGCCCATGCCCGCGCCCACCTTGACGCCATCGTCGCCCGCGACATCTTCCACCTGACCCGCCAGGAACTCTCCGACATCCTCGACACCTTCGCTGTCCTGAAACGCCGAGATGAGAAGGCTCATGGAGCCTTCAGAACCAAGGATCTCATCTTGAGAGCCTTTGATGAGAGGTAACTATGTCTGACGATGTGAAGCCGAGCACCGCTGAAGCGAACGGATGGGGCAAACACGCCTATCGCACAGGTTCGGCCGAGAACCTCGATGTCTCGGATCCAGAAGATCACGTCAAGGCGCAGCATGGACAGATCGAGCCATGGCTCTCCGCCGTCTTCCAAAGCGAGCACCTATCCCTCCTACTGGGTAGCGGATTCACTGCTGCGGTCGCATCCTCGGCCGGTGGCACGTCAACCGGCATGGGCAGCAAGCCGTGGGAATCGTTTGGTGAATGTGCTGAGCCCCTTCGGTTGGCCGCAATCGCGTATGCGAAGAACGCTGACCGAGGCGAAACCCCGAACATCGAAGACCAAGCCCGCGCCGTTCTTTCGCTAATGGAAGGGCTGCGCATCCTGTCATTCAACGATAAGGATGCGGCCGAAGCCTTGCTTCGCCTGAAGGGTGCATACGGGACAATGATCTCTGATTTTCTCAAGAGCCTGCTCCTCGCAGAGACGGAGATATCATCGGCTGCTAGCGAAGAAGCAAGACTCGGTGCGGCTGTTCTTCTTCAGTCCTTTCTACTCAGCTTTGCCAGTCGCTCCGCATCACGCGAGCGGCTGCACATCTTCACAACGAACTACGACCGCGTTATTGAACATGGCTGCGATTTGGCCGGCTTGCATGTATTGGATCGATTCGTGGGTTCGATCGAGCCCAGATTCCGTTCTTCCCGCCTAGACGTTGATTTGCACTACAACCCACCCGGCATCCGGGGCGAGCCGCGCTACATGGAAGGGGTCCTTCAGCTCACGAAGCTACACGGCTCGCTTGACTGGCGTTTGGATGGCAAGGGCTGGGTGCGGCGGGTGGGCCTACCGTTTGGCGCGGCGTCTAACCATCCGGCCGTCGCGCGCGATCCTGCGGATACGATCATGATCTACCCGAATGCGGCGAAGGACCGCGAAACCGCCGACTACCCGTATGTGGACCTTTTCAGGGATTTCGCCGCCTCCGTCTGCCAACCGAATTCATCGCTCGTCACATATGGCTACGGCTTTGGCGACGACCACATCAACCGCGTTCTGGCCGACATGTTGCCGATCCCCTCAACACACCTTGTCATCATCTCGTACGGAGACGAGGGGGGGCGCGTCAGCAGATTCTGCGATGCGGTCGGCCGCAAGGCGCAGATTTCGTTGCTGATCGGCCCGCATTTTGCGGACATGACGACTCTCGCGCAGAACTACCTGCCAAAGCCGGCAATCGATCGGATCACGATGCGTCAGACGGAGCTACTCAGGAATCGGCATCCTTTCGCGAAGAGAGAGGTGCCCGAGGCCCCGGCGGCTCCGGCAGAAACGACTCCTGCCGCATCGGGAACTGGGAGCGCGAGCGAATGAGCAACCCGGTTTCACAGCTAGCGTCACGGACCATTGGCACGGTAGAAAGCGTCGCACCGGACGCCATCAACGTGCTTCTGGAGACGGACGCTCCGCGCTCCGTTGCCCTGAATACCGGGGTTCCCACGCTGTTTCCGCGGATCAACGGTTACGTGCTCATTCCGAACGAATCCGGTGCGGTTGTGGGCTTGGTCGTTTGGCTGGGTGTCGAGCGGTCTTCATATCCGAAGCGCCAAGGGTTCAAGGATTTCGGACTTGTCGATCTCCCCTTTCCCTTGCGAAAGATGCAAATCTGTCCTGTTGGTACGCTTCGGCTTGGTTCGGAAGCCACAGACAATGAAGGCCCGTGGGAACTGGAACGTGGCGTCCAGACCTACCCATCTGTCGGTGACACCGCGATTCTCCCGACAAGAGCGCAGGTGACGGCTATCGTGACTGGCAAGAATGAGGACAGCCGCCTGATACTGGGCACTTGCCCTTCCGCATACGGCGCCGAAGTCACAGTCGATCCAGACAAGCTCTTCGGGCGACATCTCGCCGTCCTGGGCAACACCGGCAGCGGCAAGTCTTGCACGGTTGCGGCGCTGATAAGAACAGCGATAGAGAGCGCGGACCGCGTAAAGATGGAAGGCGTGGAGACGCCGAACGCCCGCTTTCTCATCCTCGATCCGAACGGGGAGTACTCGTCGTGCTTCTCTGGCCTCGGGCGAGGCTGCCGCGTGTTTCAAGTTCCGCCGGTGCATTTGCCTGAGGCCAAGGAACTACAACTACCTGCTTGGATGTGGAATAGCGCCGAATGGGCTGCAATAGCTCAGGCGGCGCCCAGAACCCAGCGTCCCATCCTTCAGGAAGCGCTGCGGTCATTGCGTGGCGCCTCTGCCGATGCTGGCGAGGCTAGCGATGTCGAGGTTTCGATCGAAGCCATTATTCGACAGGCACTAATGGTTCTTCAGGCTCCAAGCATTTCCGGCACATCACAGGCAAGCGAAAGCAATCCACTCGGGAACTACTTGGACAGGTTAGCGGCCGACCTCGCTTACGCCAGCGCTCAAGTTCGCGGGGATGATGATCGAGCCGGCCGAATCGGAGCAGTCGCTGCTGAGATTAGAACGCTGCTGGCCTCAAAGCGCTGGCGGCCTGGTCAGTACAACCCCTTCGGAGTGTCCGACATAGTTCCTGTTCGCCGTAGGCTTCTTGATCTGTCGAGTGATACCTCAGCTTCCGCCGGGTGGCGGCAGACGGAAGACACACCTCTTCCCTTCCGAACAGCTGACTTAGGGCGTCGTGTAGAGGCTCTTGCGGCCCTTCAGGGAACCAACGTAGTGAACTTCGTCAGTTCACTTGTGATGAGAATTGAAATGCTTCTTTCTGACACTCGCATGAGCGATGTCACCTGCCCACGTGACCAGCCCACGCTGCACGATTGGCTTGTCTCTCATATAGGCGAGGACAACGCGTCCAACGGTCAGGTCGCGGTGTTGGACCTGTCGTTGCTGCCGACAGAGATACTGCACCTGGTTGTTGCAGTCGCCGGTCGCCTAGTGCTTGAGGCGTTGCAGAGGTACCGGATGATGGACCCCGAACGCCTGAACCTCCCAACAGTTCTCGTGCTCGAAGAAGCGCACACTTTTGTTGCGAAGCATTTCCCTAAAGGCGACGACATTCCGAGTCCCACCGACATGTGTCGTCACACTTTCGAGCGGATCGCCCGTGAAGGCCGTAAGTTCGGCTTGGGCTTGGTCCTTTCGTCACAGAGGCCATCGGAGATATCCGAGACCGTGCTTTCACAGTGCAATTCCTTCTTGCTGCACCGCGTCACAAATGATCGAGATCAGGAACTTGTCTCCAAGCTGGTTCCCGATACGACCCGTGGACTCTTGCGCGAACTGCCCAGTCTGCCCACGAGGCAGTGTCTGCTCTTGGGTGTCGCTTCGCGACTGCCCATTCTGGTGGAAGTGCCGGATCTGAAGAGGGAACACCGCCCTCATTCGGATGACCCGGAATACTGGGATGTCTGGATCGGCAAGAAGCGCCGTGCTGTTGATTGGAAGAGGATTGCATCGGATTGGCAAGGTCGTGGTGATGTGGAGGCGGAGCCGGCAGAATCAAGGGAGGGCATGGAGCCGAGCGGGGAGACTGCTGCGGCCCCGTGCGTTGAGGTTCGCATACTGCCCGAGGAGGAGTTGTGAGGAAGAGCGTTGACGTTGAAGTTGATCGAAGTTCATGGGGGGCACCTGTTCCTGCCAGCATTGCGTCGATGCCAACGGGGCCGTATTCATTTGACGTTGATTCCGCACTGCTCTATCTGGCATGGGTAACGCGCCCACCAATGGTGTCTGGTTTCAGCCTGGCGGATACGTGGGCGTTCCTTCGCTACTTGCCTGCGATAGCAGCCAATCCCGAGCTTCGGTTGTGCGCTCTCTGGACGGATGTTGACGCGCATCAGAAGAGCATTCTGAGTGACGACTTCGGGGTTGCCTTCTCGGCCCTGTATCTTGCGACTCATCTACG
The DNA here is from genome assembly GCA_964402695.1 of uncultured Verrucomicrobiota bacterium. Classification (GTDB taxonomy): domain Bacteria; phylum Verrucomicrobiota; class Kiritimatiellia; order PWTM01; family PWTM01; genus VGWF01. The sequence continues at coordinate 415 of CAYODK010000136.1, read as the reverse complement.
ATTTGTGAACTTCCACGAGACGCGTTACTACGCCAGAGCTGTCGCGCCGGAAACGGTAAGACTTGTGTCAGAGTCGCGGCGTGGTCCAAAGAAGGCGCCTGACTTTGTGGCGATCGACGGCCTCAATAGGCCAAGCGTAATCGAGTGCAAAGGGACCCAATCAACGCGGGCGATGCTCGTTAGCTCGCTGTCTGGCGGGAAGAAGCAGAAGCGAGCCGCCGTTAGATCGGGAGGGTTTCATCACTCTCTAGTGGCTGGATTGTTTGTGGGCGCTTCCGGGTTTGTGGGGGGATTATTCACTGAACAAAAGCTGGGGTGAGAGTCAGTCCACCGAAGTGGAACAGGATGTCCGTCTTGAGGCGTTGGCGGTTTCGGTAGCCGCAGGACTTCTGCATGAGGAGCTGGATGCGGCTGT
>CAYODK010000135.1:0-15447 GCA_964402695.1 uncultured Verrucomicrobiota bacterium | reverse complement strand
TCGCCCACTCGAAGAAGCCGCGCCCTTGCTTCGGGCTGCCGCGTTCGCAGGCTTCTGCGACACCCTCGCCCGGTCCCGTTTCTTCTCGGCGGCGACCCGGAGGCGCCACCCGCGCGCCGCGTAGGTCGGGCGCGCTCTGCGGCCGGGGCCGGCGACGACCGGCGGCCCCGGCCTCCCGAGGCGGACCGGCTCGCTGCCGCTCCCACGGTCCGCCACGCGGTTGATGGCCCTCGTTGCGGCGGCCCTCGCGCCCGCCGGGGTGGGGGGGGCTGTCCGACAACCGCGGACGCCCGCGGACCCGCCCCCTGCATACCTTGCATACCTTGCACACCTCAAACCTATCGATATGAAATGTACCCCCCCCTCATTTCCAAACTCATGATTGAAGTACCCCCCCCTCTGACAACGCCGGGGTTGGCCGAGGTATGCAAGGTATGCAAGGTGTGCAGGGCGGATCGGGTGGTCCTGTGGGGATCCCGACCGTACGGAACGCCGTACCCATGCGGCATCGGCAGGACAGAGGACCCGTGCTCCGCCTGCAGCGTCAGGTAACGGTGCAAGCCCCGGTGTTTGCACGCGGATTGGTGCCGAATTGCTCGATGCGAAAAACCCTGCAAAATGCCGTCGTGTCAGGCATGCCGCCATGCCGCCGGGCGGGGCTCGGGACGCTGTCGCACGCGACTGCCACGGCAAGATGGACCGCCAGGGCGATCCGCCGGATCCGGGACGGTTGGCACGCTTGGGACGGACTCCGCCACTGACTGCGGCTGCGCCGGATCCAGGTGGGGAAGTTCCCCACCTGCCCGGTTTGGCTGTGGAGTCCCTCGGGGCCGCCTTGCGCTCGTTCGTCGTCGCCGCACTGCGTGATCTTCTCCGACGTGCCGATCATGAAGGGTGTCTCGCCCGTTCGTAATGCCGTACGTCATGCGGGAGAATCCGGACGCTCGCGGGGCAGGTGACCCGTGCCCGGCCTGCGGCATCAGGCTACGGTGCTACCCGCGGTGCTGGCAGGCGGGCGTGGGCTCGTTCACTGGATGAGAAAAACGCTGCAAAATGCCTGCATGTCAGGCATTGGTCCTTCCGTCAGGGACCTTGGCGAGGACGTAGTCCTGATTCTGGTGCAGAAAGACCGTCCCGAGCTTCGCGGAGGCCAGTGTCGGTCTTGGTTACAAATTGGTTACAAATCTCGTCGCCAATGGGTGCACGCGGCAGGCGACCCCATGCGCCCCTATGCGCACGGTCGGCAACCCGATGGGCGCGATAAAAGCAGCCTTAATAGCGTCATGAATCGACATCATAGGCATAGGAAGAGGGGGGTGGGGATGGCTCCGGTGGTAGGATTCGAACCTACGACCAAGTGATTAACAGTCACCTGCGCTACCACTGCGCTACACCGGAACCGGAACTCTTGACGCGGAGGGACGATAGCGGAAACCGGGTCGATGTCAAGCGCGTCGGCCCGCCGGACCGCGGGGGCCGGGCGGTCCCGGATCCTGTGAAAAGGGGTGACGGCACGGGGGCGGCTGGGTACGATGCGAGGCTTTCCGGTGGATCGCCCCGCGGGCGGGGCCGGGATGGAGCGCAGGATGCGGCGTGGTGCAGACAGAGGACGGGCGTGGGGGCTGGCGGGCGTGTTCGCCGCGCTCGCGGCGGCGGGCTGTCGCTCCCCCGAGGCGCACCGGGCCGATGCGGACCGCACGGGGCTGGGCCTGATCGACCGCCATCGCGCGGGCCTGGTGTCGAACGCTGTTCCGTTCACCCTCGAGCGTCCGTCGGACACCTTCCGCCGCCGCCTCCTGGACGTGCAGGGGCTGCCGACCTCCTTCGCCGTCGCGATCACGAACCGTTCCGCGCTTCCGGTGACGGCCCCCGGCAAGGAGGTCGCGGCGATGTCCCTCGCCGACGCGCTGCGGGTGGCGTTCGCGAACTCGCGCGAGTACCAGGACGCCCGGGAGCTCGTGTTCACGGCGGCGCTGGACCTCGATCTCCAGAGCGACGCCTTCCGTAGCACGTTCGCCGGCCTCGTGTCGGGGAGCTACTCGGACTCGCCGTCCGGCGAGACCCGCCAGCGCGGCACGGTGGGCTCGTTCGAGCCGGGCCTGTCGCAGCGTTTCCGCAGCGGCGCCGAGGCGAGCGCCTCGCTCGCGCTGGACGTCGCCAGCCTGCTCACCGGCGACGAGGAGTCCGCGTTCGGCATCCTCGCAGACCTGTCGCTGACCGTCCCCCTGCTGCGGGGCGCCGGGCGGGACATCGTGATGGAGCCGCTGACGCAGGCGGAGCGGGACCTCGTCTACGAGATCCAGCGGTTCGAGCGCCACAAGCGCGCGTTCGCGGTCGAGATCGTCGAGGCCTACCTGGGCGTGCTGCAGCTGGAACGCCGCGTGCGGAACCAGGAGGAGAACCTCCAGGGCATCGCGCTGGTGACGAGGCGCGCCGAGGAGCTGGGCAAGGCGGGCCGGACGTCCGAGGTGCAGGTGAACCTCGCCCGGCAGCGGGAGCTGTCGGCGCGGGACCAGCTGGCCTCGGCCCGGGAGGGCGTCACGGCGGCGCTGGACCGGTTCAAGGTCCAGATGGGGCTTCCCATCGACGCGCGGATCCAGCTCGATCCCCGCGAATTGGACTCGCTTCCGACGCCCGTGACCGACGTGTCGATGGCCGAGGAGGACGCCATGCGGATGGCGCTCGCGCTGCGGCTCGATTTCCGGATCGCGAAGGGACGGGTCGAGGACGCTCGCCGGGGCGTCCGCGTGGCCGCCGACGCGCTGCGCGCCGGCCTGAGCCTGACCGTGTCGGGATCCTCGGGCGAACGGCGCACCGCGTCGTCGGCGTCGCAGGATGACGCGGAGATCCGCGTCGACCAGGGCACGCTGCGGGCGGCCTTCGGGCTGCAGCTTCCGTGGGAGCGGACGGCGGAGCGGAACGCCTACCGCAAGAGCCTGCTGGCGCTCGACGCGGCGGAGCGGGCGGCGGAGGCCGCCGAGGACCAGGTGAAGGGCGACGTCCGGTCGACCTACCGGACGCTGCGCCAGTCGCGCGAGGTCTGCGGAATCCAGGAGCAGGCCCTTGCGCTGGCCGACCGCCGGGTCAAGAGCACCGAGCTGCTGCTCGAGGCCGGCCGCGCCGAGATGCGCGACCTGGTCGAGGCCCGCGACGCGCTGCTCCAGGCGCAGAACTCCGTCATCGCCGCGCGGGTCAACTACCGGATGGCGGAGCTCGGTCTCTGGAAGACGGTCGAGTCGCTCCGGGTGACGGAAGACGGCGTAATGGGGGATGTGCATGTCGAAGGACCATGACGGCAAACGGGTCCGCCGCATCCGGCGGAGGTGGACCGCGGCGGGCGTGACGCTGGCCGTCCTCGCGGTTCTTGTCTGGGGCTCGGGGCGCCTGTTCCCCCGGGGGCCGATCGAGTCCGGCGAGCCGGTCTTCGTCGTCGAACGGGGGCCGCTGCGCATCAGCCTGACGGAATCCGGAAGCATCCAGAGCCGCGAGCGCGTCATCATCCGCAGCGAGGTCGAGGGGCGCCGCACGATCCTGACGCTGGTCGACGAGGGCAAGCACGTCAAGAAGGGCGACCTGCTCGTCGAGATCGATTCCAGCGGGCTCGAGGAGAACCGGGTGGAGCAGCAGATCCGCGTCGAGAACGCGGAGGCCAACTGGATCCAGGCCCGGGAGACGCTGTCGGTCGTCAGCAACTCGGCCCTGGCGTCGGTCGACGACGCCGACATGGTGCTCCGCTTTGCGCGCATCGAGAAGGAGAAGTTCGAGAAGGCCGAGTACGCCCAGCAGCTGCAGCAGGCCAACGCCGACATCTCGATCGCGCAGGAGGAGGTCAAGCGGGCCGAGGACAAGCTGGAGTGGTCGACCCGGCTGATGAACCAGGGGTACCTGACGCGCACGGAGATGCAGGCCGACGAGCTGACGGCGACCCGCCAGCGGTTCGGACTCGAGCTGGCGCAGGGGAAGATGTCGATCCTCACCAACTACACGTTCGCGCAGACGGTCGAGAAGCTGGGGCGGGAGATCACGAAGGCCGAGATGGCGCTCGCCCGCGCCCGGCTCAAGGCCTCGGCGGACCTGATCCAGGCCGTGGCCACCGCCCGCGCGGCGGAGTCCGAGTACCTGCGCCAGAAGGACAAGCTCGAGCGCACGATCGAGCAGATCGGCAAGTGCCGGATCCTCGCGCCCTCCGACGGCATGGTCGTCTACTCGACGACGGTGTCCGAGCGGCGCTGGATGCAGGAGCCGCTCCGGGCCGGCGTCGAGGTCGTCGAGCGACAGGATCTGATCTACCTGCCGGCGACGAAGGAGATGATGGCGCTCGTGCAGCTGCAGGAGACGAGCCTGCCGAAGCTGCGCGAGGGACTGCCCGCGAACGTCCGCGTCAGCGCGCTGCCGGGCCGGATCTTCAACGGCCACATCGAGCGGATCGGCATCCTGCCGAACTCGAGCCAGAGCTACCTGAACCCCGACCTGAAGGTCTACGACTGCCACGTGTGGATCGACGAGGACACCGACGTGCTGCGCCCCGGCATGAGCTGCCGCGTCGAGATCCTGATCGAGGACTACGAGGACGCCGTCTACGTTCCCGTGCAGAGCGTGATTCGCATCGACAACCAGCCGACCGTCTACCGGATGGAGGGGATGACGCCGGTGCCGCGCCGGGTCAAGACGGGCCTCGACAACAGCCGCATGATCCGGATCCTCGAAGGTCTGGAGCCCGGTGAGCGCGTGATGCTCGCGCCGCCGATCCCGCCGTCCGACTCGACCAGCGGCCGCACGACGGTCGTCGAAGGACGCCGTGGAGACGGGGCGACCAACGGGGTCGGGCTGAAGGTCCCGGCCCTCCCCAACGGAGGCCGGCCCGCCTCCGCGGCGGAGCGCGGGGGAGGCGGGGGGCGGAGCGAGCGCAAGTCCCCGAGGCCCGCCCCATGACGGGAGCCGGCCAGGCCGGTCCCCCCGGCGCCGTGATCCGCCTCGAGAACGCGGCCAAGGTCTACCGGATCGGCGAGAACGACGTCCACGCCCTGCGCGGAGTCTCGCTGAGCATCGAGCGCGGCGGGTTCTGGGCGATCCTCGGACCCAGCGGGTCCGGCAAGAGCACGCTGATGAACCTCATCGGCTGCCTCGACCGCCCGACGTCGGGACGCTACTGGCTCGACGGGGCGAACGTGGAGGACCTGGAGGACGACGAACTCAGCGCGTACCGCCTGCGCCACCTCGGGTTCGTGTTCCAGAGCTTCAACCTGATCCCGCAGCTCACCGTGCGCGAGAACATCGAATTGCCGATGTACTACCGCGGCGTGCCCCCGGCGGAGAGCGTGAAGCGCGCCGAGCACCTCGCCTCGCTCGTCGGGCTGGCCGACCGGCTGGCCCACCGGCCCGTGGAGCTTTCGGGCGGCCAGTGCCAGCGCGTGGCGATCGCGCGGGCGCTCGCGAACGACCCGCCGGTCATCCTGGCGGACGAGCCCACCGGCAACCTGGACAGCCGAACCGGCGAGCAGATCATGGAACTCCTCTGCGGCCTCCACCGCGAGGGGAGGACCCTGATCCTCGTCACCCACGAGGCGCGCGTGGCCGGCTACGCGCAGCGGCGCCTGTGGCTCAAGGACGGCGCCATCGAGCGTATCGAGGGCGGCCCCGCATGATCCTGCACGGCATCCTCCGCAACCTCCGGCTCGGCGTGAAGGACATCCTCCTCCACAAGACGCGATCGCTGCTGACCACGCTCGGCGTGGTGTTCGGCGTCGGCAGCGTCATCGCGATGCTCGCGGTCGGGGAGGGCGCCAGCCAGGACGCGCTCGCGGAGATCCGCAAGGTCGGCAGCAACAACATCATCATCCAGGCCCAGAAGGACGTCGACGAGGAGAGCTCGAGCCGCCAGCGGACGCGGATGAGCATCTACGGCCTGAAGTACGAGGACGAGGCCCGCATCCGCGAGATGGGCTCCGCGATCCGCCGCACGGTGCCCGTCCGCATCATGCGCCGCGACGCGCGGATCGGCGATCGCAAGCTCGAGCTCCGCGTCGTCGGAACCGTGCCCGACTGGTTCGACCTCGTCCCCCGCCGCGTCGTCGCGGGCCGCGTGCTTCGCGCCTCCGACACGGAGCAGAACTCCCGCGTGTGCGTCCTGACCGAGACCGGGGCCCGCCGGCTGCTCGCCGGGGAGCACATCCTCGGGGAGAAGATCCTCATCAGCCGGCAGTACTTCGAGGTCGTCGGCATCGTCGAGAGCGGGACCGGCGGACGCAACATCTCCGTGCCGGACGAGGAGGTCGACGCCTACATCCCGCTGTCGACCCAGATGCAGCTGTTCGGCGAGGTCAACGCGCGGATGACGACCGGCAGCTTCGAGATCGAGAAGGTCGAGCTGCACCAGATCCTGGTGGAGATCGACGGCGACGATCTCGTCGAGCCGATGGCCATGGCGATCGAGGCGATGCTGCGGGCGTTCCATCCTCGCAAGGACTACAAGCTGAACGTGCCGCTCGCGCTGCTGCGGCAGGCGGAACGGACCAAGCGGACGTTCAACATCGTGCTCGGCTCCATCGCGGGCATCAGCCTGCTGGTCGGCGGCATCGGCATCATGAACATCATGCTGGCCTCCGTGACCGAGCGGACCCGCGAGATCGGTGTCCGCCGCGCCATCGGCGCCCGCCGCGGCCAGATCATCCTCCAGTTCCTCATCGAGACGATGGTGCTCGCCGGATCGGGCGGACTGATCGGGGTGGGGGTGGGCGTGTTGATCCCGGCGCTCATCACGCGTTTCTCCGGCATGCCGACCGTCGTCCCTCTCTACAGCCTTGCGCTCTCCTTCGGCATCAGCGTGGCGATCGGCCTCGTCTTCGGCATCTACCCCGCCGTTCGCGCCGCCCGCCTCGATCCGATCGTCGCCCTTCGGCACGAGTAGCCCGCGCCCCGGGCCGTCCTGCTGCGATCCCACCCGTACCGACCGGCGCGAAGTCTGCGTCGAAGATGGTCAAGAAAAACATTCTTCAGAATTCTTTTGATATTTACTTGATATCTATTAAGTGAGGTCTACGATTCCCCTCGGATTGCGAGGCGACGGTCATGAGTGGCGGGACCAAGGCACTACACGAACTCCTCCTGGCGGCGCGGCGCGCGGCCGGCATGACGCAGTCGGAGCTTGCGCGCAAGGTGGGGTGCCAGCAGTCGGCGATCAGCATGTTCGAGTCGGGGCGGCCGGAAAGCCTGTCGGAGGAGAAGGTCCGGGCCCTGGCGAAGGTGCTGGGAGTCGATTCCGCCGCGCGCCCGGGGGTGCCCGTGGGGCCCGCCGGCTCCCGCAGCGTGCTGAAGTACTGTCCGGTGGACGATTGTCCTTCGAACGTTCCCTACGCGGTTCGCGGCCAGGTGTGCCTTGCGCCGACGCTGGTGATGGCCGAGGCGGCCGAGCGGACGCACTGTCGTGATTGCGGCGAGCTTCTTGAATCGGCCTGCCCGAACGACGGATGCGGCGCCCCGGTTTCGCCCGGGGCCTTCTGCCCGGCCTGCGGGACGGCCTATGTCACCCCCGGCGGGCTCGCGCCGGAGGATGGGAAGGCATGGATCGCGGAGCGCAGGGCCGCCATCGCCCAGTTGAGGACGGTGCAGAAGGTGCGCTGGATTGGCGGCCCGCCCCCCGGCGCGACACCGGGCCGGGAGCGGAAGGAGGACGGGCGATGAACCGCGGGGCCCGGAGGAGCGCGCAGCGCCGGAGCGCGGCGATCAGCCTGGAGAACACGTACCTCGGGGTCTGCATCGGCGCGCGATCCGTTTCGATGACGCGGGCGCATGTGGACCTTCCGGCCAACCTGATCCGGTTGCAGGAGCGGACGGTGCCGTTCCCGCTGGCGCGCGGCCATGCCCTGTCGATGGGTCAGATCGGCCAGGGACTCCGGGAGTGCTGGCAGGATTTCTCGGGCTTCGAGGGGCGGACGTGCGCGGTGCTTCTCCCGTCCTGGTGCACCAGCGCACGGGCGGTGTCGCAGCGGATGCCGATCCGTCCGGCGTGGGGCACGCAGGAAGGAACTCCGGCGGCCGTGACGGACGCCCATGTGCGGCGGCTGACGGACGCGGTTTGCGGGCAGGACGTCCCGTCGGGGAAGGTCGTCACCGGGATCGCCTACGAGCGTTTCATCCTGGGCGGCGAGTTCACGGTCGAGGATCCGGTCTCGGCCCTGACCACGGACCTCGATGTCCATGCGCACGTCTTCCTGGCGAATCATGGCATGGCGAAGGGGGTGCTCGACATCCTTGGAAGCCTGGGTATCCAGGTGGACGTCCTTGCGACGCCCCTCTCCACGCTGGCCTCCCTCCTGCCGGTCGAGGAGAAGGATGCGGAGTGCATCCTGGTCGAGGTGAGCCAGCGTCATACGGCCTGCGGCCTGTTCCGCCTGGGCAGGCCGGTCCGGCTGGTGGAGGTGGAGTGGGGCACGGACGACGTTCTGAGCGGTGTGGCCGGCCGGCTGGGGGTCGACGAGCGCACCGTGGCCTGGTGCCTGGCCTCCAAGCAGGAATGGATGCTCTCCCCGGGCGTCTGCGGGGCTCTTCCGCTGGCCCTGGGCGGCGAGCGTGCGGCGAGTGTCCGCACGGTGGCCGAGGTGGATGCGGCGGTCGCCGCGAGTTCGATTCCCCTCGTCGCCCGGATCCAGGCGGCGATCGAGGGTGCCGTGCGGGACAGCGGGTTTGCTTCCCGCACCGTCATCGCCTTCGGGGATTGCCCCGTGCAGCTCCGGGCCATCGCCGAAGCCGGCAACCGTGGAACGCCGATGCGGTGGCAGGCCCGGCAGGTGCCCGAATGGCACCGGGATCATGTCAACTCGATGGTCATGGATCGCACCCGCATGGCGGGTCTCCTGCGACTCTGCGCGCTGGAGCCGCCCAAGGTTCAGCCGTATCTATCTTCATACTATAGGGTTCCAGTGACCCCGGAGTTCCGGGGAGCGTTGGAGGCGGTTCAAGGCGCCGGGCAGGGGGTGGTCGGCATGTGGCGGGCAGCCCGTCCCCATATCCGGCGTGCCTGCGACCGTGTCGTGAGGTCGATTCCGCGGATTCCCGCCCTTCTCCGTCCCTCCCGGCCGTCCGCCGAGGTTCCTCCGCCGGCGGGGTGATCCGCCCGGCGTGGGCGGAAGGGGTCGCCGAGGTTGCTTTCGCAGGCCGGACCGCCTACAATGACCGGGTTTTTTGCGCGGTGAACCAAGATGAACTTGAAGCGAATTCTGACCGAAGAGACCATCCGCGTCGGCCTGAAGGGGCAGACCAAGCAGGAGATCATCGAGGAACTCCTCGATATCCTGGTGGCTGCCGGGCACGTGCGTGACCGCAAGGAGGCGGTCCGCGCCCTGCTCGACCGGGAGACCAAGATGTCGACGGCGCTGCAGAACGGACTGGCCCTTCCGCATGCGAAGACGGATTCGGTCGACCGCCTGGTCGCGGCGCTGGCGACCAAGCCGGAGGGCGTCGATTTCGCGTCGATCGACGGGCTGCCGACGACGATCTTCGTGATGACGCTCTCGCCGCTCAACCGGGCCGGTCCCCACATCCAGTTCCTGGCCGAAATCGGCCGGCTGGTGGGGGATGAGACGACCCGGACGAAGATCCTCTCGGCCGCGACGGCGGACGAGATCGGTCGGGTCCTCGACGTCTGACCCGGTCAACCCGCAACCGCCGTGTGCCGGGCAACCCGGTACCACTCGCGGACCGTCTCCAGCCGTCGCGCGGCCTCGGCCGCGCCGGGGACGGCCACCGCGTAGTCGGTCAGGATCTCGACCCGATCCGACCGGACGCTCATCAGGGAATCCCCCGCGGCCCACAGCGTTTCCCGCCCGTCCGCCAGCACCCGGACGATCCCGACCTCGAGAGCGGTCAGGAGCGGGGCGTGGCCCGCGAGGACCCCGATGGCGCCGTCCACGGCCCGGGCGGAGACCTGGACCACCGGTCCCTCGTGGAGGATCCGGTCCGGCGTGCGCAGGACGAGGTGGAAGGTCCGCATGGCGGTCTCAGGTTCTCATCGTCCGGGCGGTCTCCAGCACCTGGTCGATCGATCCGGCCATGTAGAACGCCTGCTCCGGGATGGCGTCATGGCGGCCCGCGAGCACCTCGTCGAACGAGCGGATCGTCTCGGCGAGGGGCACGTAGACGCCGGGGATGCCGACGAACTGCTCGGCCACATGGAACGGCTGCGACAGGAGCCGCTGGACCTTCCGCGCCCTCGCCACGGTGAGCCGGTCCTCCTCCGAGAGCTCGTCCATCCCGAGGATCGCGATGATGTCCTGGAGGTCCTTGTAGCGCTGGAGGATCTCGACGACCCCGCGCGCGACGCGGAAATGCTCCGCGCCCACGATCTCCGGGGCGAGCATGGACGACGACGACGTCAGGGGGTCGACGGCCGGGTAGATGCCCTGCTCGACGATTGCCCGCGAGAGTTCCGTCGTCGCGTCGAGATGCGCGAACGTCGTGGCCGGGGCGGGATCCGTGTAGTCGTCGGCCGGCACGTAGATGGCCTGGATCGAAGTGATCGACCCGGAGCGCGTCGACGTGATGCGTTCCTGCAGCTCGCCCATGTCGGTGCCCAGGGTCGGCTGGTAGCCGACGGCGGAGGGGATGCGGCCGAGCACGGCGGACACCTCGGCGCCGGCCTGCGTGAAGCGGAAGATGTTGTCGACGAACAGCAGCACGTCCTGTCCCATCGTGTCGCGAAAGTACTCGGCGACGGTCAGGGCGGACAGCGCCACCCGGGCGCGGGCGCCGGGCGGCTCGTTCATCTGGCCGTAGATCATCGCGGTCTTGCCCAGCACGCCGGCCTGCCGCATCTCGTGGAAGAGGGCCGTGCCTTCGCGCGTGCGTTCGCCGACGCCCGCGAAGACCGAGCAGCCGCCGTGCTGCTTGGCGATGTTGTGGATGAGTTCCTGGATCAGCACGGTTTTGCCGACGCCGGCGCCGCCGAAGAGGCCGATCTTCCCGCCCTTCTTGTAGGGCGTCAGCAGGTCGATGACCTTGATGCCCGTGACGAGCACCTCCTGGGCCGTGTTCTGCGCGCTCAGTTCGGGCGGGGGCCGGTGGATGGGCCAGCGCTCGGCGGCGGCCACCGGGCCGGCCCCGTCGATCGGGTCGCCGAGCAGGTTCAGCACGCGGCCCAGGGTGCCGTTTCCGACGGGCATGGTGAGGCCGCGGCCGAGCGAGTCCACGGGCTCGCCGCGCACGAGACCGTCGGTCGTGCTCATTGCGATCGTGCGGACGCGGTCGTCGCCGAGGTGCTGGGCCACCTCGAGCACGAGGTTCCCCGGCGTGTCGCCGAGCGAGCGGTTCGTGGTCGTCAGGGCCGTGAAGATCGGCGGCAGGCGCCCGGGATCAAACTCGACGTCCACGACGGCACCCATGACCTGGGTGACACGTCCGCGCGTCGGGGCGGGGGAGGGTGCGTTCATCCGGCTCCTTTCAACGACTCGGCCCCGGCGACGATCTCGATGAGTTCGCGCGTGATCGCGGCCTGGCGGGCGGTGTTGCGCATCAGCGTGGTGCGCGTCATGAGCTTGTCGATGTTGGTCGTGGCGGCGTCCATCGCCACCATGCGGGACGCGCATTCGCTGGCGTGGCTGTGGCACATCGCGCGGTAGATCGTCATGTGGACGGCCTTGGCCATCAGTCGTTCCGCCAGGGTCTGCGGGTCGGGTTCGAGGAGGGGGGGGAGGGCGCCGTCCGCCGGGGCCGCGCCGCCGCCCAGCACGGCGGGGTCGGCGGGGAGGAGGCGCTCGACGACCGCCTCGCAGGACATCGCGCTGCGGAAGCGGGTGTAGGCGATGTGGATCTCCGAGTACATGCCGGCCTGGAAAAGGGCGCAGAGTTCCAGGCCGATGCGCAGGGCGTCGGCGAAGACGGGGCGGGCGGACAGGTCCTCGTGCAGCCGGCGGACCTCGATCCGTCCGCGCAGTTCCGCGTGCGCCTTCTTCCCGACGAAGCTTGCGCGCACGTTGCGCCACCGTCCCCGTCCCCCCTCGATCCAGGCATCGGCCGCCCGGACGACGTTGTGGTTGAAGGCCCCGCACAACCCGCGGTTCGCGCTGAGGACGAGCAGCAGGGCGTTTCCGCCCGCCTCGCCGGGGCGCGCCAGCAGGCACGGCAGGCCGGCCACCGGGCCCACCTGGGCCGCGAGGGCGCGGAGGTCCGCGAAGACGCCCTCCGCGCGCGCCAGGGTCTCCTGCGCCCGGCGCAGGTGTCCGGCCGCGACCATCTTCATGGTGCGGGTCACCCGGCGCATGCTGCGCAGGCTCTGCAGTTTCCGGCTGGCTTCGCGGTAGGTCGGCATGGGCGGTCCCGTCAGGCCCGGTATCGGCCGGCGAAATCCTTCAGGGCCGCATCGAGGAGTCCGCGGAGCGTGTCGTTGAGCTCCGGCGCCTCGCGGAACCTCCGGGCATAGTCGCCGTAGCGCTCGTCGATCGCCGCGAACAGCGCCTCCTCGTATCGGCGGACCTGGGCCACCTCGAGGTCGGCCAGGTGGCCGTTGGCGGCCGCGTACAGGATGGCGACCTGCTTCTCCGGCGGAATCGGGGCGTTGGGGCCCTGCTTCATCACCTCCATGAGCCGCCGGCCCTCGGCCAGCTGGCGGAGCGTCGCCGCGTCGAGGTCCGACGAGAACTGCGCGAAGACCGCCAGCTCCCGGTACTGCGCGAGGTGGATGCGCAGCGGCCCCGCCGTCTTCTTCATCGCCTTGAGCTGCGCGTCGCCGCCGACGCGGGAGACGGAGATGCCCGGGTTGACCGCCGGGCGCTGGCCGGAGTTGAAGAGGCCGGCCTCGAGGAAAATCTGCCCGTCCGTGATGGAGATGACGTTGGTCGGGATGTAGGCGGAGATGTCGTTCGCCTGTGTCTCGACGATGGGCAGGGCCGTGAGGCTGCCGCCGCCCTGGTCCGGGCTCATCTTCGCGGCGCGCTCGAGGAGCCGGCTGTGCAGGTAGAAGATGTCGCCCGGGAAGGCCTCGCGGCCGGGCGGACGCCGCAGCAGCAGGGAGAGCTGGCGGTAGGCCTGGGCCTGCTTGGTCAGGTCGTCGTAGATCACCAGGGCGTGGCGGCCGTGGTCGCGGTGGTGCTCGGCCATCGCGCAGCCGGCGAACGGGGCCAGGAACTGCATCGGGGCGGGGTCGGACGCGGTCGCCGCGACGATCGTCGTGTAGGCCATCGCGCCGTGGCGCTTGAGCGTCTCGTGGATCTGCGCGACGGTCGACCGCTTCTGGCCGATCGCGACGTAGAAGCAGAGCATGTCCCCGCCGCGCTGGTTGAGGATCGCGTCGATCGCGATCGTCGTCTTGCCGGTCTTGCGGTCCCCGATGATCAGCTCGCGCTGGCCGCGGCCGACGGGCGTGAGCGCGTCGATGACCTTGATGCCGGTCATCATCGGCTCGTTCACGTTCTGGCGCTCCAGGATTCCCGGCGCCCGGTTCTCGATCGGTCGCGATTCCGTCGCGACGATCGCCGGGCCGCCGTCCAGCGGACGGCCGAGCGGATCGACGATGCGGCCGCGGAGGCTGTCGCCGACGGGCACCGAGGCGATGCGGCCCGTGCGGCGCACCTCGTCGCCCTCGCGGACGAGGCTGTCCTCGCCGAAGACCGCGATGCCGACGCTCTCCTCCTCGAGGTTCAGCGCGATGCCGGTGATGCCGCCGGAGAACTCGACGAGCTCGCCCGCCATGCATCCACCGAGGCCGTGGGCGCGGGCGATGCCGTCGCCGTGGCTCAGCACGGTGCCCACCTCGTGGACGTCGGCCCCCAGATCGACGTTCTCCAACTGCCTCCGCAGGATCGCGGAGATCTCCTCGGGCTTCAAATGTGTGCTCATCGGGGATCCTTCATCCGGCGGCCGCGAGGCCGCGCCGCATGCGGGCCAGCCGCGCCGCGGCGGAGTAATCGTGTACGGTGTCGCCGACCCGCAGGCGGAAGCCGGCGATCAGGCCGGGGTCGACCCGGGTGGTCGTGCGGACGCCGGCGCGGCCCGTGCCGACCGCGCGCTCGATGCGGGCGGCGAGGCCGGGGGCCATCGGCGCGGCGGAGACGAGGTCGAGGCGCACGATCCCGGCGCGGCGGTCGCGCTCCGCCCGGTAGGCCTGCGCCGCGGCCGGCAGCCTGCGGACCCCGCGCTGCCGGGCCAGCCGGCGGACGAACTCCCCGGTCAGCGGGTGCGTGCAGGCCGCTTCCAGCGTCGCGACGAGCCCGCGGCGGGCGAGCGGGGCGGCCGGGCTGTCGACCGCCGCCGCCAGCCCGGGGGTCGAGTCGAACATCGCGGCGAGCCGGTCGAGATCCTCGCCCACGGGCGCGGCGGCACCCCGGGACGACGCCACGCCGCACAGCACGGCCGCCTGCCGGCGGATGACGTCAGCGGGGATCATGGCTCTCCAGGTCGCGGACGGCGCGGTCGGTGAAGGCTTCGCCCTCGGGGCCGGCCGCGCGGGCCGCCAGGACGCGTTCGGCCAGGTCCGCCGCCAGCAGGGCGGCGTCGCTGCGCAGCGACTCGAAGGCCTTCCGGCGGCTGTTCTCGATCTCGGCGGCGGCCTCGTCGACGAGCCGCCGCGCCTCCGCCCGCGCCTCGGTCTCGACCTGGGTCGCCATCGCCGCGGCCGACTTCCGGGCGTCGTCCACGATCTCCCGGGCCTTGGCCACCGCCTCGTCGAGCATCTCCTTCTGCCGCGCATGGGCGTGTTCGGCCGAGCGCCGTGCCTTGTCGGCGTCCTCGACCGACTTCCGGATGCGCTCCTCCCGCCGCTCCAGGGCGGTCAGCATGGGCTTCCAGGCGATCCGATGGAGAATGACGGCCGCCAGCGCGAAGGACACCCAGGTCAGGACGACCAGCCGCCCCGACACGTCCATTTCGCTGCGGGGCGCGGGTTCCGCGGCGGCCGGGCCGGCCGTCGCGACGATGGGCACCAGGATCCGCATGCCGCGCGCCGGATCAGCTCTGAAGGAAGCAGATGACGAGCGCGAAGAGCGCGACACCCTCGATGAAGGCCGCCGCGATCAGCATCGACACCTGGATCTTGGGCGCCGCCTCCGGCTGCCGGGCGATTCCCGACACCGCGGCCGAGGCCAGCAACCCCAACCCCACTGCGGCGCCGAGCGTCACGATGCCGGCTCCGATGCTTGCAAGGGCGATTTCCGCTGCCATGGTGGACTCCTTACTCTCAATGCTCCGGACGATAGGCCTGACCGATGAAAACGGCCGACAGAAGCGTGAACACGTACGCCTGAAACAGGCAGACGAAGATCTCGAAGAAGAACATGCTGATCGTGAGCGCGACGACGGGCAGCGCGCCCCAGCCGAGCACGACCACCAGGCCGAGGAGGGCGAAGATCACGATATGGCCGGCCAGCATGTTGGCGAACAGCCGGACCGTAAGGGCGAACGCCTTGCTCACCAGGCTGACCAGCTCGATCAGCATGAAGAAGGGGCGCATCAGCAGAGGCA
>CAYODK010000134.1:0-15730 GCA_964402695.1 uncultured Verrucomicrobiota bacterium | reverse complement strand
CAATCTACGACCTATCGCAGTGGTCTGTATGGCCCTTCTGTGCGCCGCGCGGGCGGCGCCGGCGTCGGATGCCGGGACCAAGGCAGAACGCGATTCCGTCGAAGTCATGCGGACGCATCTCGGCCAGGACGGGCTATGGAACTTCCTGGACGCCGCGAGATCCAAGGGTTGGTCCGTTCCGTGGATTCACTCGGACTACTGGGTCAGCCGTCTTCCGGAGAAGCCCGAAGAACGGGTCACACTCGAGAGGGCAAAGCGCGCGATCGGTCTGACCTTCGCCAAGGCTCTGGACGGCGAGGCGCTGAACCTCATACAGCCGGCGGATTCCGCCGCGCGCGAGGGCCAGGCGAAGCGGCTGCTGGATGCGGCAGACTGGCTCCGGAAGGCGCGAGGGTATGGAAATCTCCTCCTGGTCACCCGTGCCGAGAACCTGGCCCACATACCCATCGGCCACTTGGTGGCGGACCTGAACCATCCAACCAACGCCATCAACGCCCTGATGAAGCGGGTCAGCACGCCGGAGGAAGGCTTGGGTTTCCGACTCGCCGTTCTGGATGAAGAGGCCCCGGTGCCGATCTACGCCGTACGAAGGGGGACCGTCAGCGAGGTCTCAGACCGGCTTGATCTGGCGTGGTCAAGGAAGGTGAAGACGGTGGCGGCATGGTGCAAGGAGAACGGGGTACGGTTCTCCGAAGCGTGGAAGCACAGGGCCAGAATGCCGCCGGAATGTGCCTTCTTTGCCGACGACGAAGTCAGCACGCCGCCCTACACGACGGTCAACCAGTGGGACGAGAAGCAGCACAAGTCCTACTGTGTGTATGGTGGGGTCACGGGGATTCGGCAACGGGTGGAGATGCTCTACCGCTTTCGCCTGCATGTGAGGGCTTTCCCAACGACTCCGCCACCATGGTTCGGGCCGCAGGAGAAGATATACACGGCAACGGAAGCTGCATTTGACAAGGCATGGGAGCCCTTCGGGCGTACCTACGGTCCGATTTGGCAATCGGCAGCAAGGACATACGAGTCCATTCTATCGAATCGTCTGATGGACTGGGAAACGGCGCAGATTGTAGAGGTATTGGAGAAGTCGAAGAACCAGACGAAGTGACTGCCCGTGGCTGGCAGCGGAAGGGGCCGCCCAACAAGGGCCCGCGGTCGATGGACATGTCCGGGGCCGAGCCGCCGCCGGCGTCCAAGGGTTGGAAGCGGGCGGCGGGGGAGCTTTCAAGGATTGGAAGGAACGCCGAACATCGAACACCGAACATCCTACAACGTGAAACTTGAAACTTGGAACTTGAAACTCCTCCCCCCTGACACCTGACACCCGGCCGGGCGACAGGATGCACGACCATGGGCAGGGATTCCGCCCCCCGCTCCCGCCTCCCTGCTCCCGGCCCTCGGTCCTCGGCCCCCCGACCTCCGACTTCTGACCTCCGACCTCTGACCTCCATCCCCGGCCCGGCTTGCACCGGCGGCTGAACGGTGCGAGCCTGTCGGGGTCCAAACGACGCAACCCGAGGGGTATCGAATGTCGGATCAACCGATCGTGGGGAACGGGACCGCGCCGGTGGCGGCGGCGACGGACGAGGATGTGGCGGCGATCGACCGGCTGCGGGGGCTCTACGACCGGCTCCGCGGCGAGATCGGGCGGGTGATCATCGGGCAGGACGACGTCGTCCGGAAGCTGCTGATCTGCATCTTCGCGAAGGGCCACGCGCTGCTGATGGGCGTGCCGGGGCTGGCGAAGACGCTCCTCGTGCATACGCTGAGCGACCTGATGCACCTGAAGTTCAGCCGCATCCAGTTCACGCCGGACCTGATGCCCTCGGACATCACCGGCACGGAGATCCTGCAGGAGACCGACACGCCCGGGCGCCGCGCCTTCGAGTTCGTGCGCGGGCCGATCTTCGCGAACGTCGTGCTCGCCGACGAGATCAACCGCACGCCGCCGAAGACCCAGGCCGCGCTGCTGCAGGCGATGCAGGAGAACTCGGTCAACTACGGCTCCAACGCCTTTGCGCTCGACCAGCCCTTCT
Source organism: uncultured Verrucomicrobiota bacterium (assembly GCA_964402695.1). Classification (GTDB taxonomy): domain Bacteria; phylum Verrucomicrobiota; class Kiritimatiellia; order PWTM01; family PWTM01; genus VGWF01. The sequence goes on along the minus strand of CAYODK010000134.1, from coordinate 13,694 downwards.
TCGTGCTCGCGACGCAGAACCCGATCGAGCAGGAGGGCACCTACCCGCTGCCCGAGGCGCAGCTCGACCGCTTCATGTTCCTGATCCACGTCGACTACCCCTCCGCCGACGAGGAGTTGCGCATCGCGCGCGAGACGACGGTCGGCGCGCTGCCGAAGCTCTCGCCCGTGCTGTCGGGGGAGGAGATCCTGGCCTACCAGCAGGTCGTGCGGCGCGTGCCGGTGCCGGACCACGTCTACGAGTACGTCGTGCGGCTCGTGCGACGCTCGCGCCCGTCGCTGGCCGACGCGCCGGAGTGGACGAAGAAATGGGTGCTGTGGGGCGCGGGCCCGCGCGCGGTGCAGTACCTCGTCCTCGGCGCCAAGGCCAACGCGGTGCTGCGGGGCAGCTACCTCGTGCAGACGGAGGACGTCGACGCCGTGGCCGACCCCGTGCTCGCCCACCGCATCCTGACCAACTTCCACGCGGAGTCGGAGGGGATCAACAGCCGAGAGATCATCCGGCGGCTGATCGCCGAGAGCCGGGAGGCGTAGTCCGGTGGCCGGCGAGGCCCATCGCGAGTTCCTCGACTCCGCCGTGCTGGCGCGCCTGTCGCGCCTGGCCCTCAACGCGCGCGAGGCGATGCTCGGCAGCGTGACCGGCATCCACCGCAGCGCCACGCGCGGGTCGAGCGTCGAGTTCGCCGAGTACCGCAAGTACGTCCCCGGAGACGACATCCGGCACGTCGACTGGCGCGTGTACGCGCGGACCGACCGCTTCTTCATGAAGGAGTTCGAGGCCGACACGAACCTCCGCTGCCTGCTGCTCCTCGACGCGAGCGCCTCGATGGGCTTCGCCGCGAAGCACGGGACCAAGTTCGACTACGCGCGCCGCCTTGCCGCGACGCTGGCCTACCTGCTCGTGCACCAGGGCGACGCCGTCGGCCTCGTGCTGTTCAACGAGCGCGGGACGGTCGAGATCCCGCCGCGCCGCTCGCCCTCGCACCTGAAGGCCGTCTTCGACGCCCTCGCCGCCGCCGAGCCGCAGGGGCGGACGACGCTGCTGGAGACCGTCCACGCCTACGCCGAGAAGGCCCGCCGGCGCGCGCTCGTCGTGCTGCTGTCCGACTGCTTCACCGAGCCCGCGCCGCTGCTCGACGGTTTCCAGCACATGCGGTTCCAGAAGCACGACCTGGCCGTCTTCCACCTGCTCGACCGGCTGGAGATCGACTTCTCGTTCGGCCGCCCGATGCGCTTCGCCGACCTCGAGGGGCCGTTCCAGATGATCACGGACCCGGCGGTCGTCGCGCAGGGCTACCGCGAGGCGCTCGATGCCTACCTCGAGACCGTCGCGCGCGGCAGCCGCGAGTTCGGCGTCGACTACCAGCGCGTCGTGACCGACGCCGGCTACGAGCAGGTGCTCGCGGCCTTCCTGCTCCAGCGCATGCGCGCCGGGGCGGGGGGAGGCGCCGCGTGACCTTCCTGCAGCCGTGGATGCTCTGGGGCCTGGCCGCCGCGTCGCTGCCGGTCCTGATCCACCTGCTCAACCGCCTGCGCTACCGCCGCATCGCGTGGGCCGCGATCCAGTTCCTGATCCAGGCCACGCGCAGCTCCACGCGCAACGCGCGGCTGCGGCACTACCTGATCCTCGCGTGCCGCACGCTCGCGATCTCCGCCTTCCTGCTGCTGCTCGCCCGGCCGATCGCCGGCGGGTGGCTCGGCGCGTCGCTCGCCGGCGCGCCGGACATGGTCCTCGTGCTGCTCGACCGCTCCGCCAGCATGGAAGCCGTCGACCCTCGCGTGCAGAGGAGCCGCCGCGAGCAGGCGCTCGCCCTCCTCGCCGGCGTGCCGCGCGAGCGGTTCGCGTCGACGCGTTTCGTGCTGCTCGACAGCGCCACCGCCGCGCCGCAGGAGATCGCCGGCCCCGCCGCGCTGCCCGCGTTGTCGCTGGCGGCGGCGACGGATACCGCCGCCGACCTCCCGGCGCTCGCGCGCGCGGCGGCGGACTCGATCGCGCGCGACCGCCCGGGCCGCGTCGAGATCTGGATCGCCTCCGACCTGCAGGCGTCGAACTGGCGGCCGGACGCGCGGGAGTGGCGCGACCTCGCCGCGGCGCTCGCGGCGCTGCCGCAGGACGTGCGCGTCCGCGTGCTCTCCCTCGCCGCGCCGGCGCGCGGGAACCGCTCCGTGACGCTGCGCGAGGCGCGGCGGATCCGGTCCGGCGGCGTATCGCGCGTCGAACTGGTCGTCGATCTCGCGCAGGATCCCCCGGCGGGACCCGCCAAGGTTCCGCTGACGCTCGTCGTCAACGGCGCCCGGACCCCGGTCGAGGCCGCGATCGAGGGGGCCTCGCTCACGCTCACGCGCAGCGTGCCGTGGCCGGCCGGGACCGACGTGCTCTGGGGCGGCATCGAACTGCCGGCGGACGGCAATCCGCGGGACAACGCCTGCCGCTTCGCACTCGGCGTGCCGGGCGCGCTGCACGCGGTCCTGGTCGCGGACGACGCCGTCTGCGGCGAGCGCCTGCGCCTCGCCGCCGAGCCGCTTCCCGACCAGGGCCGCACCGCGGCGTCGGTCGCGCCCGCCGCCCTCGCCGGTGCGCTCGCGCGCGAGCCGGCGCTCGCGGTCTGGCAGGGGGCGGCGCCCGACGGCGCGCCGGCCGCGGCGCTGGAGGACTTCGCGCGGCGCGGCGGGACCGTGCTGCTGATGCCGCCCGCCGCCGAGCCGCCCGCCGCCGCGGCCGCCTCCCCGCTCGGGCTCGCGTGGACGGGCGCCGAGGCCGCGCCGGCGGACGCCGCCTTCCGTGTCGCCGTATGGGAGGAGATGGAGGGCCCGCTCGCGAGGACGCTGGACGGGCGAAGCCTGCCGGTTGCCGCTCTGGAGGTCCGCCGCCGCGCGGGCTTCGCGGCCTCCGGCGCCGATGCGGCGGACGGCGGCTGGCTGCCGATCGCGACGTTCGTCGACGGCCGCCCGCTCCTGGCACGCAGGAACGTCGGGGTCGGGCGGGTTTACGCTCTGACGACCCTGGCGGTCGACGAGTGGTCGGGCCTCGGCGACGGCTGGATCCTCGTGCCGCTGGTCCAGCGCCTGATGGAGGAGGGCGGCCGGCGGCTCGGCGGCGGCGTCACGGCGGAGTGCGGCGCGTGGCGGCCCGCTTCGGCGGACGAGCGCTGGGATCCGGTCGAGGGCGGCGGCGGGTCCGACGCGGCGGTGGCGGCGGGCGTGTACCGTTGCGGCGCGCGCCTGGTCGCGCTGAACCGTCCGGCCGCGGAGGACGATCCCGAGGCGGTGGACGAGGCGCGCGTGCGGGCGCTCTTCGCGCCGGTCCGGGTGGACGTTGTCGGGGACCTGGCCGGCCGCGGCTCGGCGCCTGCGGTGCAGAGCGAGCTGTGGCCTCTGCTCCTGATCCTGGCGATGCTGTTCCTGCTGGCCGAGGGCGTGCTGCTCGTCGGCGAGCACGCGCCGCGGCCTGCGGCGGCGGTGCGGGGGGAGGTCCCGTCGTGACGGAGACCTTCTGGAGCTTCGACCTGGCGTGGTGGCGCGTCGCGGCGGCGGGGCTGGCGCTGGCGGCCGGCGCGTGGCTCGCGCGCGAGCACGCGCGGCGGGCCGGCGGCCGGGCGATGGCGGCGCTCGAGACCCTGAGGGTGATCATCCTGCTGCTGCTGGCCCTCACGCTGCTCAAGCCCGAGCGGGTCCGCCGGATCCGGCACGAGGAGCGGATGCGGGTCGCGGTGCTCTGCGACGCCTCCGGCAGCATGGCGACGCGCGACGTCGCGGCGGGCGGCGGCGCGGCGGTCTCCCGCGCGGAGTGGCTTGCGGCGGAGCGCGCGCGCAGGTTCTGGGCGCCGCTGGAGACGGCCTACGACGTCGTCGTGAGCGATGTCTGCGCGCCCCCGGCGGACGCGGCGGCGGACTCCGATCCCGGCACGGACCTCAACGCGGCCCTCGAGGGCGTCGCGAAGGCCGGCGGCGCGATCCGCGCCGCGCTGCTGATCTCCGACGGCGACTGGAACGCGGGCGCGCCGCCCGTCGCGGCGGCGACGCGGCTGAGGATGCGCGGCGTGCCGGTGTGGACGGTCGTGGCGGGAAGCGACCGGTTCCTGCCGGACCTGGAGCTGGCCTCCGTCGCGGCGCCGGCCTACGGCCTGGTCGAGGAGACGATCGCGATCCCGTTCACGGTGCAGAGCCGGCTGCCGCGCGAGGTGCGGACCGAGGCCGTGCTCGAGCGCGACGGACGCGTCGTGGCGCGGAAGCCGCTCGTGATCCCCGCGATGGCGCTCGTGCAGGAATCGATCGCGTTCGAGCCCGACACCGGGGGCGAGGCGCGGCTGGCGGTGCGGATCCCGGTGGAGAGCGACGAGACGCAGCCGGCGAACAACCTGCGCGAGTTCCGCATGGCGCTGCGGCGCGAGGTGCTCCACGTGCTGGTGATCGACACGCTGCCGCGCTGGGAATACCGCTACCTCCGCAACGCGCTTGCGCGCGACCCCGGCGCGGACGTGCGCTGCCTGCTGCTGCATCCGTCGCTCGGGCCCGGGGGCGGGCGCGACTACCTGCCCGCGTTCCCGGCGACGCGGCAGGAGCTGTCGCAGTTCGACGTGGTCTTCCTCGGCGACGTCGGCGTGAAGCCCGGGCAGCTGACCGAGGACCAGGCCGCGCAGATCCGGGGGCTCGTCGAGCAGCAGGGCAGCGGGCTCGTCTTCCTGCCCGGCCGGATGGGTCACCAGGCGACGCTTCCTGCCTCGCCGCTCGGCGACCTGATGCCCGTGGTCCTCGATCCCGATGCGCCGGAGGGATTCGGGACGGGCATCGAATCGAAGCTCGTTCTGACGACCCGCGGGCGGGAGCACCTCCTGACGCTTCTGGCCGTGACGCCCGGCGAGAACGAGGCGCTGTGGCGCGGCCTGCCGGGGTTCCACTGGTACGCGCCCGTGCTGCGCGCGCGGCCGGGCGGGGAGGTGCTGGCGGTCCACGGGCAGGCCCGCAACGAGCACGGGCGGATCCCGCTGCTCGTGACACGCGAGGCCGGCAACGGCAAGGTCCTCTTCATGGGCACCGACAGCGCGTGGCGGTGGCGGCGGGGCGTCGAGGACACCTACCACTACCGCTTCTGGGGCCAGGTGGCGCGCTGGATGGCGCACCAGCGCCACCTTGCGCACGCCGAAGGCATCCGGTTCTTCTTCAGCCCCGAGTCGCCGGCGGCGGGGGACCGTGTGGCGATCCACGCGACGGCCTTCGACGGGGTCGGGCTGCCGCTCGAGCAGGGGACGGTCGGCGCGCGCATCGTCGCGCCCGGCGGCGGCGAGACCGCGATCACCCTCGCGCCCGAGCCCGGGGGGTGGGGGACGTTCCGCGGGATGTTCGTCGCGCGCGACGGCGGACCGCACAAGGTCGTGGTGCGCTGCGCCGAGACCGGCCGCGAGGTCGAGGCGACCCTCGACGTCGCCCGCATGCTGCGCGAGCGGGTCGGCCGGCCCGCCCGGCCCGAGGTTCTCCGCGAGATCGCCGCGATCACCGGCGGCCGCAGCGTGCCGGCCGCCGGGCTCGCCTCCGTGCTCGATCAGATCCGCATCCTCCCCGAGCCCGAGCCGGTCGAGGAGCGCTTCCGACTCTGGTGCAGCGCCGCGTGGGGCGGCGGCATCGTCGGACTGCTGGCCCTGTACTGGTGCGGGAGGAAACTCGCGGGTAAGATCTGAGGCAACAACCAACAACCAACATCCAACATCCAACGCAGCACCCAGAGCCCGGAACCCAGCGCCCAGAACCCAACTTGAAACTTGAAACTTGGAACCTGAAACTCCTCCCCCTGACGCCTGGCACCTGAACCCTTGAACCCCTCCTCCCAGGACCGCCTGCAACTGCCGCCGGAACTGCGGACGCGCATCGGCGCGTTCGAGGCCCGGCTGCGGCGCATCGAGACGGTGATCGCCGTCGCGGCGGCGCTGTGCGGGTTGCTGGGGGCGTTCGGGCTGGTCTTCGCGCTCGACCGGCTTGTGGATACGCCGGGGCCGGTCCGGCTGGCGCTGGCGCTGGCGGCGCTGGCGGGGCTGGCGGTTGCGGTCGGGTACTGGGGGCGGCGGTGGATCTGGGGGCGGCGGGACGACCGGGCGCTGTCGCGGATGATCCAGCGCAGGTTCCCGCGCCTGGGCGACCGGCTGCTGGGCGCGGTCGAGCTTGCCGAAGGGGAGGAGCGCCCCGGCCTCGGTTCGCCCGCGCTGCGGCGGGCGGCGGTGGCGCAGGTGGCGCGCGAGGCGGCGGCCTACGACTTCACCCGCGCGGTGGCGACGCGGTCGGCGCGCCGGATCGCGACGGCGGGCCTGCTGCTCCTGGCGGCGGTCGCGACGGTGGTCTGGCACTTCCCGCAGGCCGGGCGCAACGCGCTGCTGCGGTGGATCCGGCCGCTGGCGCCGGTGGAGCGCTTCACGTTCGTGCGGATCGAGGACATGCCCGCGGAGCTGGTCGTCGCGCACGGCGAGCCGTTCGAGATCGCCTGCGCCGTGCGCAGCGGCTCGCGCTGGCGGCCGGAGCGTGCGGTGTGCCGCGTCGGGCGCCAGCCGCGGGTCGAGGCGAAGCTGGCCGGAGGCCGGGCGGTCTTCCGCATCCCGGGCCAGACGCAGCCGGACGACCTCGTCCTGCGCATCGGCGACGTGTCGCGGTCGATGCGGATCCTGCCCGAGCACCGCCCGGCGCTTCTGGCGCTCGGCGCGCGGGTCCACCTGCCGGATTACCTGCGGCGCCCGCCGGTCGAGACGCCGGTGCAGGCCGGTCTCCTGCGCGTGACGGAGGGCAGCGAGGTCGAGCTGGAGGGCCGCGCGACGCGCGACCTGGCGTCCGCAACCCTGCGCGGGGAGCGGCCGCTGGCGCTGGCCGTGACGGGCGCGGTCTTCCGCACGCCGCGCGCGGCGCTCGACGGCCTGGCCGGCCTGGCGGCGTCGAACGATCCGCCGGGCGCGCTGTCGCTGGCGTGGCGCGACATCCACCGGCTCGATGCGGCGGCGCCGTACCGGCTGAAGGTGGAGGCCGAGCCCGACGCGCCGCCGTCGCTGAAGTGCGAGGGGCTGGGCGGGTCGGTGGCGATGCTCGAGGACGAGACGGTGGAGCTGACGGTGAAGGCGCTCGACGACTTCGGCCTCGAGCGGCTCTGGGCGGCGTGGCGCGTCGTCGACGACGGGAACGCGCGAGGCGCACCCCTGGAACGGGCCGAATCGCTCGCCGAGGGCGCGCCGGACCGCGCGGAACTCGACGGCGCCTTCCGGTTCTCGCCCGTCGCGCGGGGCGTGCCCGGCGACACGACGGTTGAACTCTGGGCCTGCGCGCTGGACTACAAACCGGGCCGGGCGCCGTCGCAGTCGCCCGTCTACCGCATCTACGTCCTCAGCCGCGCGAAGCACGCGAAGCTGCTCGAGGAACGGGCGCAGGCCGTCCAGGCGCGGCTGGAGGAGATCAAGCGGGAGGAGGAGGCGCTGCTCGCGCGCAACGTCGAGGTCGGCGAGCGGAGCGACGAGCAGCTCGCGGCCGAGGCGTCGGCGGCGGAGCTGGGCGAGACCGAGCGGGGCGAGCGGGCGGACGCGCGTCACCTGGCCGAGCTGTCGCGCGAGATGGCCTCCCTGTCGCGCGAGGCGCTGCGCAACCGCGATCTGAAGGAGTCCGAGGTGGTCGACTGGGCCGCGCTCGCGGAGAAGATGGAGCGTCTCTCCTCCGGCGCGATGCCGAAGGCGGCGGACTCGATGCGGTCCGCGCAGCGCAGCCGGGCCGCCCCGCAGCGGCGCGGGGAGGTGCAGGAGGCGGTCGCATCGCAGCGGGACATCCTTCGGCAGCTCGGCGAGATGGTCCGCGAGGCCAACGAGTCGGCCGAGAACCTGGCCGCGCGGAACTTCATGAACCGGCTGCGCGAGGCGGCGCGCAAGCAGGGCGAGATGGCCGGCGCCATCGAGGCGGGCCTGGCGTCGAGCGCGGGTCTGCTGCCGGCGGACCTTCCGCCGGAGACGGCGCGGGAGACGGAGCGCCTCGCCCGCGTGCAGCAGCAGAACGGCCGCGACGCGTCGGCCATTCGCGACGATCTGGCCGGGTTCTTCAACCGCACGCGGAAGCCCGTCTACGACGAGGTCCGGGGCGAGATGGCCGAGCCGGATGTCGTGGGGCGGATCCGCGAGACCGGCGAACTGGTGGCCGGGAACCTGGGGGGCCGTTCGAGCGCCGCGTGCCGCGAGCTGGAGGCCCGGTTCAACGCATGGGCCGATCGCCTGAAGCCGCCCGAGCAGGCCGGCGGCGGGGGCGGCGGGGGCGGCGGACAGCAGCCTCAGGTCGACCCGGAGGTGCTGTTCGGCCTGATGCGCGCGCGGGTCCGCCAGGAGAGCCTGCGCGAGTCGACGCGCGAGGTGCACGAGGTCCGCGAGGGCAACGACCGGTACGCCGCGGATGCCGGACGGCTCGCGGACCGTCAGGACGGGATCGAGACGGACCTGCGCGCGCTCAACGACCGGGTGAAGCAGGAGAACGTCCGCCGGTTCATGGAGGCCATCGAGCACGAGATGGTGGTTTCGCAGGCGACGCTGCGCGGACCCCAGACCGACGCCGAGGCCATCGCGATCCAGACCGGGATCATCGAGGCGATCGCCGAGGCGCTCGAGGCGGGGTCGCAGGGGCAGCCCGGCGGCGAGTCGTCGCCGGAGGCGATGGAGGCCCTCGCGAGGATGATGCAGATGATGCAGGGGGAGCAGGGCGGCGGGAGCCTGTCGGGGGGGACGACCACCCGCGCGAACTCGGCCCCGACCGGGCCGGGGGCGGGGGGCGGGGGTGAAGAGCGCGCCGCCGGCCGCGGCGCCGGTCTTGATCCCGCCCGGCTGCCCGAGGAGTTCCGCGACGCGATGCAGGGGTATTTCCATGCGATCGAGAATCCGCGCTAGCCGCGTCGCTGGCCTTGTCGCCGGGCTCGCCGCGGCCCTCCCGGGCGTGGCCGGGGCGCAGGGCTTCGGCGCGATCCACGGCGATCCCATCCCGCCGGAGGTCGACGCGGTGTACGTGCGCGGCCTGCAGTTCCTCGCGCGGACCCAGGCGACGGCGGGCAACTGGGACGACCGCTCGGGGGAGGGCGGCGCCGGGGTCGTCGGCCTGGCCGTGCTGGCGATGCTGGCCCACGGCGACGACCCGGTGCACGGGCCGTGGGCGGCGGCGATCAGCCGGGGGCTCGGGTACATCCTCGGCGCGCAGCGGGCCGACAACGGCTACATCGGGCCGTCCATGTACCACCACGGCTTCGCGACGCTCGCGCTGGCCGAGGCCTACGGCATGGTGCCCGACCCCAGGCTCGGGCCGGCCCTGAAGAAGGCGGCGGACCTGATCCTCACGTCGCAGGCGCTGAACCCGTCGCACGCGTGGCGCTATTCGCCGGAATCCCGCGATGCGGACACGACCGTCAGCGGCGCGCAGTTCGTCGCGCTCGTCGCGGTGCGCAACGCCGGCATCTCCGTCCCCGACCGGGCGCTGCTGCAGGCGCTGGAGTTTTACCAGGAGTGCCAGGCGGCGGACGGCAATATCGGCTACACCGGCAACGAGGGCGGCGGCAGCAGCGCGCGCAATGCGATCGCCGTCACCGTGGCGGCGCTGGCCCGCGAGAAGGAGTCGCGGTTCTTCAAGAGGACCTTCCGCGCGCTGGTCGACGGCGGCGAACAGGACGCGGGCGGCTACTTCTTCTACTACCTCTACTATGCGGCGCAGGCCTACTTTCACGCCGACATGCAGCTCTGGCGGGCCTGGAACACGCGGAACCTGGCGCGGCTGGTGGAGAGCCAGGGCGCCGACGGGAGCTGGACGGGACCGAACGGACGCATGTTCTGCACGAGCGCGGCCCTGCTGTCGCTCGCGCTGAACTACCGGTTCCTGCCGATCTACGAACGATGAGGGGATCCCCGACCATGATCTCGACAGGAAGTAGGGAAACTCCAAACTCCAAGGAAGGAAGAAGGGGGAAGGACCCAAGGGAGAAGCCGGACGTCTCCCTTCCGTCCTTTGTCCTTTTCACTTCCTTGGAGTTTGGAGTTTTCGACTTCTCCGTTCTGTTGGAAGGAGTGCTTGAATGAATTCTCGAAGGACGACCGTTCAGGGTGTGATGGTTCTTGCCGCCGCTCGCTTCGCCGCCGCGGCGATCGTGGTCGGCCCGCCCGAGGCGCCGCCGGTGGCGGGCGGCGGGGGGGCGCCGGGCGCGACGCCGGCGTCGTCGTCGCCGATCGAGCCGGGCGGCGACCGGATGACGCTGGTGAAGGGCGACTGGCTGCGCGGGGAGTTGGTCGCCATCGATCCGGCCGCCGGCCGCGTGACCTGGCGCCATCCCGACGTCCGCGAGCCGATCGGGGTCTCCGCGAAGGCCGTGGCGGAGATCCGGCTCGGGCCGCGCGAGGGGGCGGCGCTGCCCCGCTCGTCGGGGGCCGTCCGGTTGACCAACGGGGACGAACTGGCCGGCGACATCGCGTCGGTCGACCCCACGAACCTCGTGCTGTCCACGGCGGCCGCCGGCCGTCTGGCTCTGCAGCGCAGCATGGTCGCCGAGATCCGGCCAGGCGCAGGTGCGGTGTCGGTGCTCTACGAGGGGCCGAAGAGCCTCGACGAATGGAAGCTCCGCGGAGGCGACCGCACCCGCATGTGGGAGCTCAAGGACGGCGTCCTCTCGCCGCTGGTGCCCGTCCCGCTGGGCCGGTCGATTGATGCGATGCCCGATTCGGTCCGCATCGACTTCACCGTCGAGTGGAGGCAGCAGGGCATCTATTTCAGTTTCTGGTTCTTCCACGAGAAGCCGGACGAGCCGCAGGGCGAGGCCTACATGCTGAACATCATCAGCGGGCAGCGTGTCGACCTCAACCGCCTGCGCGCGACGGGCGGTTCGCAGAATCTCGGGTCCGCCGAGTTCGCCGAGGGTTCGCAGCAGCGCGGAACGGCGCGGATGTCGATCCTCGCCGACCGGGTGAAGGGGAACATCGCGCTGCTCGTGAACGGCAAGATGCTCCGGCAGTGGAAGGATAGCCGGGAGTTCAAGGGCGGCGGCAAGTCGATCACGTTCATGCCGCAGGGGGGCCGCGAGCTTCGCATCTCGGAGATCCGGGTGTCGAAGTGGAACGGCATCGTCCCCCAGGGGACGGAGGTCGCGACGGATACGCAGGACGACGCGATCGTCCTTGTGAACGGCGACGTCATGTCCGGCACGCTGATGGAAGTTGCCGGCGGGCAGGCGGTCGTCAAGACACCGTTCGCCGACCTCAAGATCCCGCTGGACCGCATCGCGCAGGTTTCCCTGGCCGGGGCGAAGTCCGTGCGCGCGCGCCGCCGGGCGGGCGATGTGCGGGCGCTGTTCGCGGGCGGGGGCAGCGTCACGATCGAACTCAAGGCGCTGGCCGGCGGGCGCATCGAGGGCGCCAGCGAGAATTTCGGAACGGCCTCGTGGCCGCTGTCGGCCTTCGAGCGCATCGAGATGAACATCTACGCGGAGAAGCCGTCCTCCTCCGATGAACCGTGACGTCTCCAGCCGGGCGCGACGGGGCGTGGGGGTGCTCGTGGCCGCGATCGCGGCGTGCGCGCCGGCGTCGCCGGCCGCGGGTCCGGGTCCGTCCCCGGAGGTCCGGAGGATCGGGACGCAGCCCGGCGTCCGCGTCCTGGTCCCCAACGCCCGCTTCAAGTTCGAAAGCCGCGAGGCGGTCGGGTTCGATCTGGACGCGGCGACCCTCGGGGCGCTTTCGATCGCGGACGTCACGGCGCGGCTCGGAACGCACCCCGCGGGGGTCGCGTTGCCGTTCGACGGACCGGGCGGCGCCCTGCGCGTTCAGTTCGACGCGGATGCCGGGCGCCTGCGCGTGCTGTTCGCGGGCGGGGGGGAACTGGCGTCGATCCCGGCCGAGCGGCCGGGACGACCCCTGAGGCTGTGCCTGCGGCAGCGCGACCAGGTCGCGCTCTTCGTCGTCCAGCCCGAGGGCGGCCCCGCGCCGCTCGTCTGGGCGGGGCGCGTGGACTACCGGGTGCTTCTCCCGGACGCGGACCAGTACCTGCTCTGCCGCGATCTTCGCGCGACCATGGGGCCCCGCGGCCTGCGCCGCGCGGACGTCCTGGAGGGCATCCTGATCGACAGTCTCGACGAAGTGGCGCCCGTCCGGGTCGAGGGGGTGTCCCCGACCGGCCTGGCGTTTGTGCACGAGTACTCGCTCGACGCCCGGACCCTCGAAGACCGGGTCGACCGGTCCGTGGGCGACCTGATGCGCATGCTCCAGGCGGGTGGCGCGCCGCCGGCGGGAGGCCCGCATGCGAATCCGTGAGCGGGTGATGCTCGTCGTCGTGGCGGCGCTGGTCCTCGCCGGACGTGGGGCCGGAGCGGGGGACGCGGCCGGCGGCTCCTCCAAGCCGGGGATGGACGGAGGCCGACGGGCCGATCCCCGGGCCCTCCGCAAGGCCGCCGTGGAAAACGCCCCGCGGGAGGCGGCCGCCGCCGCATGGGAGTGGAGCCGGGAGCGATGGCAGACGGTCGGCGGGATCGACGCCGGGGAGGTGGCGCCGCTGCTCGGGTCGTTCGGCGATCCGGCGACGCGCGGGGCCTGGGAGGCGTTCCTCGCGCTGCACGGCGCGGCGACGATCCGTCTGATCGCGCCGATGGCCGACACGGCGGGCCAGCAGGAGAACGTTCCGCGCGCGCTCGCCATGCTGCTGGGGGCCGTCCCCGCCCGGGATCTCGCCGCGGAGATCGCCGGCGCGGCGACCGCCGGTCCCCGGCGCCCGGTGAAGCCCCTGCTCGTGGAGGTGGCCGGGCGCATTCCGGACCCCGCCATCCTGGGCCGCATCTGCGAGGTGATGCTGCTGCTGTGGTGGTACGAGGAGGTGCCCGGCGTCGCGATCCGGGCCTGGACCGCGTCCCCGGACGAGTCCTTCATCCGCCTGGCCGCCGCGGCGGTGCGACGGGGCGGACTCGAGTCGTCGATCGGGACGGCCGTCCGCCGCTTGATGAGCGGCCGCGACCGCGCCGCGCGCGGAACGGAACTCGCCTTCTGGGTCCGGCTGGCGCGGGAAACCGGCGCCGCAGCGTCGGTCCGCGGCAGCCTGAGGCCCGCCGATATGGAACGGCTCACGGCGGCCGAAGCCGATTCGATCGTGGGCGACTGCATGGCCCTGGGGCTCGGCGGGGATCTCGAGTCGCTGCTCGGCGCCGCGTCGTCCCCCGTCCTGCTCTACCTGCGGGCCCGGGTCCATGCCGCCGCCGGCCGCACGGAGGCCGCGGCCGCCGACGTCGAGGCCGCCATCGCGCGGCTCGCGGCGGGGGAGGGCATCAACCAGCAGGCCGCGTTCGATCTCGGGGAGATCATGGAACGCAGGGACGACACGACCTCGGCGGACCGCGTCTGGACGGCGATCGTCGAGCGTCCGCCGGCGGGCACGGTGCAGGACGCCAACGCGCTGCTGCGTCTCGCGCGCCGGGCCGAATCGGCCGGCGATTTCCGCCGGGCCCTGTCGCTCTGCGAGCAGGCCCTGCGGATCAGCCGCGACCTCGGGGCCGGCGCGACCGTGACCGGTCCCGGCGGCGGCCGCGGAACCGAGTGGCTGATGCGGGCCATCCTCGACCTGAAGCGGAAGGTGCCCGCCGCGGAGCCCGCCCCCGCGCCCTGATCCGGCCGGGGCAGCGGAGAGGAGTTTCAAGTTCCAAGTTTCAGGTTTCTGTCTCGTCCGGCTGTAGGTTGACACTTGGAA